>JBAUEX010000032.1:0-10451 GCA_049678845.1 Candidatus Acidiferrales bacterium | reverse complement strand
GTCGCTGGGCGAAGGCGCTTTCGCATGATGGAATCGCGCCACCAGTGTCTTAAAAATCGGATGTTCTTGGTGCCACGCACTGATTTCCGCGCCGTAGCGGTGATGGACGTACCACACGCCGGCAATCACCAAGATCGCCACCGCAATCCCGCCACCAATAGCGGTCCAATTGGTGCGCTTGCGAACCGGCTCTTTCGTCCACACGGCGATTTCAGGCCGTTCGTGCGTTTCCATGGCATATTCGGCAACCAGGTTTTCCTCATCCAGCCCCAGAAATCGTGCTACGGAGCGGATAAAGCCGCGATTGAAGATGCCGCCGGGCAGGCGCTCCCACTGCTCATTTTCGAGCGCCTCCAAAAAACGCACGCTGATGCGCGTCGCCGCGGAAATTTCCTCCAGCGACACTCCGCGCATTTCGCGCTCACGCTTCAAATGTTCGCCGAACAGATGTGTCGATTCCATCGAGAGGTCTGCATAAAAAATATAGGCGGCCACTCGTGGGGTGTCAATCAAAGGTCTTGTACCCCGTACCATGCCGTTGAGTGAGATTTGCCTTTCGCGCACCGCAAAAACGCGGCGGTTGCAGTCCCGTGTCACCAAACCTATAATGAAAACGCTACCGGAAGGTGGCCCTCAGAGAGTCATTCGGACTCTCACTGTGCTCATGCAAAACGTGCCCGAATCAAAGTCTTTTGATGGTGTCGAACGTCGCCGCAACCCTGCGGTGCCCGTCGAGCCCGGATACGGAAGCGAAATTTCCGTTTTCCACGAGCTTGGCAAGGCGCTCACGTCTTCGCTCCAGCTCGACCAGGTTCTCCGCACCATCATGGAGAAAATCAACGAAGTGCTGCGTCCGGACACTTGGTCTCTTTTGTTGATGGACACCGAAAAGCAGGAACTCTATTTCGAAATTGCCACGGGCGAGGGTGCGGACGCACTGAAAGACGTGCGCATCAAGCTGGGGCAGGGAATTGCCGGATGGGTGGCTCAGACGGGCGAAGTAGTCGTAGTGCCGGACACGCGTAAAGATTCGCGTTTCTTTTCGCAAGTGGACGAGAAAACAAAAACGCAAACCCAGTCCATCGTCGCCGTGCCCGTCCGCTTCCGCGACCAATGCCTCGGCGTCATCGAGCTAATCAATTGCGTGGGCGACACCGGTTTCAGCGCAAGGGAATTGGCGCTGCTCGAAGCGCTTGCCGACTATGCGGCCATCGCGATTGAAAACGCCCGCCACGTTCAACGTATCCATGAACTCACCATCACCGACGATTGCACCACGCTCTACAACGCGCGGCATTTGAATTTCATGCTGGACACGGAGATTTACCGCTCCCACCGCTACAGCTACGAATTTTCGCTCATCTTCATCGACCTCGATCATTTCAAAGCCGTCAACGACACGCATGGCCACCTGATGGGCTCGAAGCTCCTCGGCGAAATCGGCACCATGGTCAAGAACAACTGCCGCCTCATTGACTTCGCTTTCCGGTACGGCGGCGATGAATTTGTGCTTCTTCTTCCCCAGACTTCCAAAGAGAACGCGTGCCGCGTCGCGCGCCGCCTGCATCGCCTGATCAAAGAGACGCCTTGGCTGAAGGATGCGGGGTTGGACGTCCGCATCACCTCGAGCGTCGGCGTCGCATCCTATCCCCTCGATTCCTCTGACAAGGCCGGCCTTCTGCATCTCGCCGACGAAGCCATGTACCTCGTCAAGAACACCACCCGCGATCGCGTAGCCGCCGCCACCACTGGCGTCCTCCCTGAAAACTAGCGCCGAGAGTCGCACGAAGGTCCGCCGCGAGCTAGTGGCGAGGAATCCGCATTTCCCTTGTTTTTTTCGTTCCTATCGAGGCCACTACGACATTGACGGGTGGCCCGGGCCCTGGGGTTTAGTTTTTTGGGGTCGCGGGTTGCTTGGGTTATAGGGTTTTGTTTTTATGGGTGCCCCTCTTTTTGTGAGTGTGGGGCTCTTTCCAACGAGGGATGTTCCCTGACGCGTAAAGACAGCCCAGCTGAAGGTATTTCTCTTTGTTGTTAACGGTTCGAGTGACTAGACTGACACATCCGTCTCGTTTACGGTTGTTCCCCAGAGGCCCTCAAATCACCCACCCATCGGCTCCTGACCGTCTAGCGGTTGTCGCGCGCAACCCCGTTCCCTATACTCGCTTCTAGCCTGATTCGTGTGCTGAATCGGGCGCCAACCGATGCAGAACAGAGAAGCCGCGCGTTACGCTCGCTGGTCCGCTGGCGTTGCCATTGCAATTGCATTGGTAGTGGCCGCCGTCTTCGTGCATGGCCGGCTGGCCAACCACGCCGCGCGAAAGAATCTGCCGCCGTCGGTACCCCCAAGCGTCGCTCAGCAATCCAGCGACTTCACCTACTCAAAGAACGTGGGAGGTCACACTCTCTTCACGATTCGCGCCTCGCAGGCAACCGAGTACAAAGACAAGAATCGCAGTCTGCTGGAGAACGTGGCCATTACGATTTATGGTCCCGAAGGAAAGAGGAATGATTCTGTTCGCGCCAATGAATGCAGCTACGAACCCGCCACCGGAAGCATTCGCTGCCAGGGCACGGTACAAATCGATCTGCGCAACGCGGCAAAAGATCCCGCAGCCGGCGCCAGTTCAGCGGGGATGCATTTCGAGACCAGCGACATTCTTTTCGATCGCGACAGCGGCAAAGTCACCACGCAGAACAACGTCACGATGCAGTTTCCGGGCGGCGCGGGACAAGCCACAGGCGTCCTTTACGATCCGCAAACCGAAGACGCGCGCCTGCAAAGCAATGTGCAATTGACCATGACGCCGTCCGCGAATTCTCACTCACCTTCTGTGAATGTAACCGGCAGCGCGCTCGAATTTCGCAGAAGCGATGCAACGTTGCGGCTTTTTGGTCCTGTTCGCGCGGAACAAGGTCAGCGCGTTTTGTCGGCCAGCGTCCTCGAAATCGATTTGGATGCTCAGATGCATCCGCGCGCCGTGATCGCGAGCGGCCATCCGGAGATGACCGCCAAAGGCCCGCGCGGAACGGCGTTACTCGTGGCAAATCAGATGGAAGCTTCGTTCGCAGACGGAACCGTCGAGAAAATTGCCGCAGATGGGAATGTCGGCGGAGACGCGCGCGCGCGCGAAGGCAAAAATCACATTTCCGCCGAACATGTTGATCTCATGATGGCTGCGAAAAATGGCGCTACTCAGCCCACGCAGATGCTTGCTCGCGGAAACGTGCAAGTCGCAATGCAGCAGGGTGCGGCGAAGCGGAATCTCCGCACCGAAGCATTACGCATTGATTTTGTTCCGGAAGTCGGGCGCCGCGGCGTGCGCGTTGCAAGTGCGGGAACGCTCGCGCCGGGGCAAATCGTCACAAGCAAGCCCGGGGAATCGGACACAATTAGTGGTGGAAAATTAACCGCGGAGTTCGATGCGCAAAGTCAATTGACTCAGCTCCACGGCGCATCCGGCGTGAAAGTCATTCATCAATCGGGCTCCGCCGCGCCGCAAACTACCACGGCGCAAAATCTGACGGCGAATTTCGGCGCAAGCGGCGAGTGGGAAGCAGTCGAAGAAAACGGCGGCGTGAAATTTCAGCAAGCCGGTCGCACGGGACAATCCGAGCAGGCGCATATTTCGCGCGCTGCGAATCAGGTCACGCTGACCGGTTCAGCCTCTGTCGCAGATTCCACTTCGCGTTCTTCGGCGGCGCAGATCGAAATCAATCAGAAGACAGGAGAAGTTCACGCGGCCGGAAACGTTATTACCACGTATTTCGGCAATGCGAAAAATCCCGGCGCGGCCGGAGGAAACATTTCGGCGGATCAGATGGATGGTTCGAGCGCAACGGATCACGCAGTCTTCTCGGGGCATGCGCGCTTCTGGCGGGGAAGCGACGTCCTACAGGCCGATACCATTGAATTTTGGCGCAACCAACAACGCGCCGAGGCGCGCGGAAACGTCGTCGGCGCCTTCCCGGAGCCGCCGTCAAACACTGCAAAAGCGAAGTCGAAAGTCGTCGCGCCAATGGTGTGGCAAGTTCGCGCGCCAAAAGCGGTTTACTCCGGCGACGTCGGAAGAGTTGAATTGACTGGCGGCGTAACGGCGCAATCCCCTCAAGGCTCAATTTCCGGCCAAACTGTCACTCTTTTCCTCTCAGCGAACGCCAATCAGCAGCAAAAGTTGGAACGCGCAGTCGCCGAAGGCGGCGTTCGCATCGAACAGAAGGGGCGTATTGGCACCGCCGAGCGGGGAGAATACGTCGCGCGCGACGGCAAGTTCGTGCTTTCCGGAGGCAAACCGGCGCTTTTTGATGGTTCTGGAAACACTACAACAGGCCGTGAATTGACCTTCTTTTTAGCGAGTGATACGATTCTCGTGGATTCGCAAAAAGGCCCGCGAACCATTACCAAGCACCGGGTTGAGAAATGAACTGGCATGTTGAAGCTCCAAGCCGCGGAGTTGAGCAAGAGCTATCGAGGCCGGAAGGTTGTCGATAATGTCAGTTTGGAGATCCAACAGGGCGAAGTGGTTGGGCTGCTCGGCCCCAATGGCGCAGGCAAGACCACGACTTTTTACATCCTGGTTGGTCTCGCGCGCCCCGATTTCGGGCGAGTTCTTCTGGACGGTGAGGACATCAGCGATCTACCCATGTACCTGCGCGCGCGTAGCGGAATCAGCTACCTTCCCCAGGAACCCTCTGTCTTTCGCAAACTGACCGTCGAAGAGAACTTGCTCGCGGTGCTGGAAACGTTGCCGATCACGGCTGAGCAGCGGCGCGACCGCGTGGAAGAGTTGTTGTCGCAGATGGGACTGGAAGGAGTGCGCCACAGCAAGGGCTACGTGCTCTCGGGCGGTGAGCGCCGCAGGCTCGAAATCGCGCGGTCCCTGGTGATGCAGCCGTCGTTTGTGCTCCTCGATGAGCCGTTTTCGGGAATTGATCCGTTGACTGTGATGGACCTGCAAAAAATTATAACCGACTTGAGCGCTGCCGGAATCGGCGCACTGGTCACCGATCACAACGTCCGGGAAACTCTCGCCGTGACGACGCGCGCTTACATCATCCATGCCGGGAAAATCTTGAGCGCCGGCACGCCGGAACAGTTGAGCCGGGATCCCGAAGTACGGCGTTTGTATCTGGGAGAAAATTTCCGATTGAATTAACGCTATGAATTGGCTCCAGCCCAAATTAAATCTCCGGCTCGCGCAAAAGCAGGTCCTCACCCCGGGCCTCGTGCAGATGGTCAGCGTTCTCGCGCTCAATCGCCTGGAACTGCGCGAAATGATCAATCAGGAGATCATGGAAAATCCCATGCTCGAAGTGTTGGGCGACGACGGCGTGGTCAGCGAGAATTACACCGACGAAACATTCGTGAAGGAAGAGACCGAAAAAGTCCCAGAGACAGAAGCCTCGAATCCCTTCGACGAATTCGACATTAGTTCTTTCTTTACGAAGTATCTCGATACCGGCGCCGCCAGCGGGGCCGGCAGCGAACGCGAAGAAACCGAGAAGCCCGGCTTCGATAAATTTTTATCCTCCCCGCAAAACCTCGCCGATCATTTACTTTGGCAACTCAGCGTCAGCATTTGCAGCGAGCAGGTTCAAAAGGCCGCCGAAGTAATTATCGGCAACCTGGATGAAAACGGCTACTTAATGGCAACCCTCGAGGAAATTGCCCAATCGGGCGGATACACGGCGGACGACGTGGAAGAAGCGCTCGCCGTCGTGCAGGAATTCGATCCCCCCGGAGTCGGCGCGCGCGATTTGAAGGAATGTCTCCTCCTGCAATTGAAATTGATTGATCCGCAGAACACTCTCGCGCAGCAGGTCATTTCCGATCATCTGAAGATGCTGCAAAACAATCAGCTCAAGGAAATCGCGCGCTCTCTGAACCGTCCCATCGAAGCTGTGAAGCGAGCCGTTGATACGGTGAAGAAACTCGATCCTCGGCCTGGGCTGCGTTACAACAAAATCGAGCCGCGGCTGGTCGAGCCGGACGTGGCGTTCCGAAAAGTCGATGGCGAATGGCAGGCATTCTTGAACGACGATGATTTGCCGCAACTCCGGTTGAGCCCCGTGTACCGCCGGCTTCTGGCGCGCGATGCCGCGGATCGGGACGTCCGGAATTACGTGAAGGAGCGCTTCACCGCCGCTGTGCAGTTGATGAAAAATATCGAACAGCGCAGGCACACCATCGTGCGCGTCTGCCAGTCCATTCTGCGCCGGCAAAAAGACTTTCTGGAATACGGTATCGACCACCTGAAGCCGATGATGATCAAAGAAGTGGCCGAGGAAGTAGGCGTACATCCATCCACTGTCAGCCGCGCGGTAGCCAACAAATATTCGCATACGCCGCAGGGCGTCTACGAGCTGAGGTATTTTTTCTCGGAGTCGGTGAACGGCCCGCAAGGCGGCGACATGTCGTTGCTTTCCCTCAAGCGGCTCGTCAAGAAAATGATCGAGGAAGAGGACGCGACGCATCCGCTCACCGACGAGCAAATTGCGAAACGCTTGGACGTCGAGGGCATTCACGTCACGCGCCGTACCGTGGCGAAATACCGGGAAGACCTGCGCATTCCCAGCACGCACCAGCGCCGGCAGAAGGGCTAACGGGCAGCCTCCCAGTGGCGCCTCGCCATACTCAACAGAATCGCCAGTTAGTCATCCTCACGGGCCTTGCCGGCTCAGGCAAAGGCTCGGTTCTCCGCGCGTTCGAGGATTTGGGTTTTTACTGCGTCGACAATCTTCCTGTTTCGTTCATTCCGTCTTTTGCCGAATTGTACATGGAAGGCGGCGGCGATTTCGAACGCGCTGTTTTGTTAGTCGACGCGCGCGAAGGCGAGCAACTGAAGCGTTTGCCAGAAGTCTACCGCCGCTTGCGCCGCGAATATCCCGCCACGCTTGTATTCATCGAGGCAAGCGATGACGCGCTCGGGCGGCGGTTCAGCGAAACGCGCCGGCCCCATCCCATGGGCGGCGAGTTTTCGATTCTCGACGGCATCCGCGCCGAACGAAAACAAATGGCCGCCGTTCGCGCCCTGGCCGATGTGGTCATCGACACCACCAAGTTCACAGTTCATGAGCTGCGCGATTTCATCACCGAACGTTTTCAAAAGGCTGGTCGCAAGCCGCTCCTCATTTCGCTGGTCAGTTTCGGTTATCGTTTCGGTTTGCCGTCCGATGCGGACTTGGTTTTTGACGTGCGCTTTTTGCCGAACCCGCATTTTGTGCCGAAGTTGCGCCCGTACAGCGGCAAGAATCGGCGTGTCGCGCGATACATACGGTCATTTAAGCAAACGGGGCAATTTTTGCGGCGCATCGAAGGGCTGCTCGAATATCTGATCCCGCATTACATCCGCGAAGGGAAAAGCTATCTGACCATCGCCTTCGGATGCACCGGCGGACGTCACCGCTCCGTGATGATGGCGGAGGCAATTGGCAAGGTCCTTGCAAAGCGCGGTTACACAATCAAGCTCGAGCACCGGGATCTGGAACGATCCATCTCATGACTTTTCCGCGCCGCTGCTCTGGCGCGAATATTTCGCCTCCTGTAAAGTGGAACACATAAGGGTGTCGAGCGAGTGAAAGTTCCTCCCGAAATTCACGGGCTTTTCCGCTTTGTGCGGCCATATCGCTGGCGGGTGATTGTGGGCGTTGTGTTGCTGGCCGTCGTGGGCCTTTGCGAGGGTTTGGTCGCGCTGATGATTATTCCCGCGGTGGACCAGATCCTGAATCCCCACAGCACGGCGGCACAAGTGAAGCTCATTACCCTGCCGTACAGTCATCGCGTCATTTATCTCAATTCCTTTCTGCCCTCGAACATCCACTGGGTGTGGACGGTCTTTGCCATTTGCCTGATCGTTCTGTTTTTCGCGAAAGCCATTGCGGAATTCTTCGGCAATACGTTGATTCAATACGCGGGCCACGCGGCCGTCACGGATTTACGCAACCAGGTCTACGACAAACTGGTGCGCCAGCCGATCGGTTTTTTCCAGCACAATCCCACGGGTCGCGTGATGTCCGCGGCGATCAGCGACGTGGATCAGGTGCGCAGCGCTCTTTCCGAGCATCTGGCGGATTTTTTCCAGCAAATTTTCGCGCTGGCCGCATTCGTGGGCGTGCTCCTTTGGTTGAATTGGAGGCTCGCCCTGGGCTCGGCGGTGATTATTCCGCTTGTGGTTTATCCGGTCGGCAGGCTCGGACGCCGAATCCGCCGCTCCGTGCAGAGCAGCCGTTCGCGCGTCGCCGACTTGAGCGAAATTTTGCAGGAGACAGTCAGCGGCAATCGCGTGGTGAAAGCCTTTGGCATGGAGAATTTTGAAACTCAGAAATTCCGCGACACGGCGCGCCGCCTGTTGCGCGAAAACATGCGCTGGGTGAAAGCCTACGTCGTCACGTCGCCGATGATGGATTTGCTCGGCGCGGTTGTCTTCGCGGTATTGCTATGGTATGCGCGCGACGAAATCCGCAGCGGGCTGATGACGAGTGGCATGGTCATCAGCTTCATCTATTCACTCTTTCGCGCGTACGAGCCAATCAAGAGAGTGGGAAGTTTGTATCACCAATTCCAACTTGCCGTCGGAGCTTCCACTCAGGTGCTCGGTTTTCTGGCGCTCAAGGAAGAAATCGCCGACGAACCAGGCAAAGCTATTGTTCCGCGCTTTTCACAGAACGTCGATTTTCAGAACGTCGGATTCGCATACGAGAATGGGCCGCTGATTTTGCATGACATCAATTTGAAAGTGCCTGCGGGAAGCGTGGTGGCAATCGTAGGCTCGAGCGGCGCGGGCAAGACCACGCTGGTGAATTTGCTGCCGCGTTTTCACACTCCCACAATCGGGACACTGCGGATCGACGGAAGCGACGTCTGCGAAGTGAACTTGCGCTCGTTGCGCGAGCAGATGGCCATCGTCACGCAGGAGACGATTCTTTTCAACGACACGGTATGGAATAATTTGTGTTATGGCCGTCCCGATTTGCCCCAGGCGCGCGTCGTCGAAGCCGCAAAAGCAGCTCTGGCGCATGAATTCATCACGCAGTTGCCGCAGGGCTATCACACGCAGATTGGTGACCGCGGTCAGCGCCTCTCCGGCGGCCAGCGGCAACGCATTGCCATTGCGCGCGCTCTCTTGAAAGATGCGCCAATCTTGATTCTCGACGAGGCGACCTCGGAACTCGATTCTGAATCGGAGATGCTGGTGCAGCGCGCCCTGAACAATCTGATGGAGAACCGCACCGTTTTCGTGATTGCGCATCGGCTTTCCACCGTTCGCCGCGCCGATACGATCGTCGTCCTTGAAGACGGCACCATCAAGGAACGCGGCACGCACGAAGAATTGCTCGCTCATGCGGGCGCCTACGCGCGGCTCTATCATCTCCAGTTCCAGGAAATCGAGCCACCGTTGCCGGCGGGATCCGTGTAAGATGTCTGACCCTGTGCTCAAGCCATCGCCACTTGAATCGCCGGTTCCGAAATCCGCGATCCTCGAGTCCCTCAAGTCAATGACTGGCTACGCGCAGGCGCGCGTCGAGCAAAATGGCTGGGCCGTGCAGTTGAGTCTGCGCAGCGTGAATCATCGCTTCCTGGATTTGCGCATACGCATGCCGGAGGGCTGGGACGCGCTGGAAACGGAAATCCGCCGCGTCGCGCGCGAGCATGTGCGTCGCGGGCATTTGGACGTCACGCTGCACGTCGAAGCAGCGAATCATCGCTCAATTTCCATCAACCGGGAAGTCGCCGCCGAATATTTGAAAGCGGCGAAATCTCTCGGTGAGCAGTTTGGAGTGAAGTCGGATCCCGATCTCGCGGCAATTCTGCGTTTGCCGGGCGTGACATCGTCCGGCGCGCCCGCCGAAGATGAAATCGAGAAGCTGACCGAACTCGTGCGTTCGTGTCTGACGCAGGCGATTGACCGCCTGGACCAGATGAAGCAGATTGAAGGCCGTACGCTTCGCGAGGGGTTGTCGCAAAGATTGACAACCGTTGGCGAGCACGCAAAGCAAATTGAGCTGCTTGCCGAACGCGCGCGTCCAGCATACGCGAAGCGCCTCGAGGCCCGTCTGAAAGAATTGCTCGGTAATTTTGCGCTCGATCCCTCGCGTTTGGCGCAGGAAGCTGCATTTGCCGCCGAGCACAGCGACAGCACCGAAGAGTTGGCGCGATTGCGCAGTCACGTGCAGCAATTTCGCGGGTTGCTGGACGCGGGCGGCGAAGTCGGCAAAAAGCTCGATTTCCTTTTGCAGGAGATGCAGCGCGAAACGAACACATTATTATCGAAAGCGAATGGAATCGACGCCGACGGACTCGAGATCACGCAGCTTGGTCTGGAATTGAAGTCGGAGATTGAAAAACTTCGCGAACAAGTGCAGAACATCGAATAACGATGCCTGATTCCCATGAACCGCTGATCTTGATTGTTTCCGGACCTTCCGGCTCGGGCAAATCGACGCTGGTGAAA
>JBAUEX010000031.1:0-10746 GCA_049678845.1 Candidatus Acidiferrales bacterium | reverse complement strand
TCGCGACGCAGTTGAACTGGGGCACGTCGTATCTGGTCGAAGATGGTTACCGGCGATTCATCAAACGCCGGGGGAGCGAGCGCCACTATGTCTATGTTTCACGTGTGGTGACGTTGCTTCTGGTTGTGGTGACGGGGTACGTCTCGGCGCATTTGGCTTCGATTCTCTCCGGCTGGCAGGACGTTCTGGAGTTGGGTGCGGGAACCGGGAGCGTTTATCTGCTGCGATGGTACTGGTGGCGAATCAATGCGTGGAGCGAAATTTCGGCGATGGCAACTTCGCTGGTGGTCGTGCTGGGAGTGCGTTCCGAACGATTGTCGCAGTGGCTGCTTCACCGGCCGGAGCTATTCGTGGGCTCGAGCTCAGTGGTTTTTGCCAAGACGGCGTTGACGGCGACGCTGGCGACTTCGTTTGTGTGGGTCATCGTGACGTTGCTGACCAAGCCTGAGCCGGATGCGAAGTTGCTAGCGTTCTATCGCAAGGTGCGGCCGCAAATAACGGGCTGGCGGCCAATCGCCGCGCAAGCTCCGGAAATTCCGCAGACGCACGGGCTGGCGCGAAATTTATGGTGCTGGATTCTTGGCTGCGCGATGACCTATGGCGCTTTATTTGGGGTTGGGAAATTGCTTTTGCGGCACTGGGGCTCGGGAACGTTGCTGGTTCTGCTGGCGCTCGTGACCGCGTGGCTGATCTATCGTGAACTGAGCCGCAGCTTTGCGGACGCGCCGAACCTCACTTAGCGCGCGTCAGTTTGATTTGCCAAAATCGGCCACGCCAACGCGGACAATCGTTCGATGATTGTCGATTTCTTCCGGTCGGGCTTGCGATTTCCGGTTGCGAGTTCTTACATTTGCACTCGATGCTGACGGCAGTTCTTCCGCCCAGATTCCGTAGACCCGTCCATTGAAGGATGCCACGCCAGTGTAATCGCCGATGAAATCGTCGCGTGATTCGAAGGGTTTGCGCGTCCATGCGTAGTTTTGGAAGGTGAGGCCACCGTCAGTCGACCGTGCGAGAACGACAGTCGTATTCTTATTTTCCGGGTCGTCGCGCCGATCATAAAAGACGACGTAAGCCACGCCCGTTTCCGGGTCTACCGATAGCCACTGAAAAAATTGGTCGGAGCCATTGTGAATCGGATCCGAATTCACGCGAACAGCGGGAGACCAGGACGCTCCTCTGTCTTCAGAAGTGGAGATAAAAATATCCACGTCGCCATTGCGATAATCGCTCCAAGACGCGAAGAGGCGGTTCGTTTTTGGATCCAGGGAAATCTGCGGAAAGCCGTTGGCACGATCCACGCTGGAAACTTTGAAATAGAGCGGCGCAACGTCGAGGACTTCCTTCGAAGCGGTGAATGTTTCGCCGCCATCTTTCGAATACGCGAACGCGATATTGTTGCCGTCAGCCCAGACGACGTAGAGCGTTCCGTCTGGCGTGACCGTTCCGCTGAATCCTTCGACCGCGCCATTGTCATCGCGCGGGAGACCTTCGTGAGAGCTGATTTCAAATGGAGCCGACCAGGTGTTGCCATCATCCGCCGAGCGCGAAAATAAAATCGTCGACTTCGTGAGTGCAAACTGCGTCCAGCCGACATAGAGATTCCCTGCGTACGGACTCTTCGGATTGGTGTCCGCGACGAGATAGGGCTTGTCTTCAAAAGGAATGCCCGGTTCGGTGGGATGCGAGATGACGGTGGAGGCTTCCGAGTTCCAGGTCTTGCCGCCGTCATTCGAGCGCCGCACGAAGATGCCGTTGCGCGTTGCGTTGTGCGCCCAGTAATTTTCCGTGCCGAGCTTGTCGAAGGCGATATAGCAAAGAAACGCGTGGCCCCTGTTGTCAAAAGTGACCGAGACGTCGCCCGAAACCGCGTAATTTTTCGGCGCCGTTGCGGAAGCCAACGTCCAATGCTCTCCGGCGTCGGAGGAGAAGGCTGCGGTCGCGCCGACTTGATAGGCCGCAACAATCTGACGCGGATTATTCGGATTCACGGCAATTGAGGGTTCATTGAAAAATCCAGGATGAGGAGTGAGGTCAATCATGCGCGAGGCCGGAGCCGAAGGCAAGGTTTGAGCAGTCGCATGGGGCGCGAGCGTTCCCAAAAGGGTGAAAACTGCCAGCCATGAGATCGAAGCCGAGACGCTGCGAAAGCTTGAGGTTCGAGTACGACTACCAGTTCCCATGGCTATTCCTCCCGGACGCAGCGCGAGAGCAGCATCGTTGTATGAGCGAAGGGTGCCAACTTAGTGGTTGAAGAAGAACACTTGAGGGTGCGTGTCGGTAGTAGACGAAGAAATCACGCGAACTTCCGTTGGCGACACCATGTAGAGAACGAACAGCTGCGGCAGAAGCGGAGGAGAGCTTGCGGAGACGGTGCCGCGTCCATTTGCGGCGATGGCGTATGTGGCCTTGAGAGCCAAATTTGAACTGGGGATTCCTGTTGGACCGGCTTCGTCCAACTTTCCCGAGAGAGTTCCGGCACCATCGGACAAAAGGGAACCGACAAAATTATTCGATGCCTTGTCGGATGTTAACGAAAAGACAGGCACGGATGGCCCAAAAGTGAAGTAGCTCGTGAAGGAAGTCGCATCGAAAGGCGCTCCCATTTGGGGCTCGACGATGCCCGCTGAAGCAGCCGAATCTTGGCCGATAACAAAAGCTTGATTCGGTCCGATTAGGTACAGGACGGCAAGTTGGTTGCTGAGACCGCCGGTCGTGACGCGTCCGTTGGAAGCCACAGAGTAGGAACCGCTGGCACTCGCATTGGAAGTAATCGTGCCACCGGCGTTCGTGTCGAGGGTGGAACTGACGCCCATGTTTCCGTCCGCCGTCAGAAGGCCGGCCAGGACGGTGGCGTTACCCGAGCTCGCGAGCCCGGAAGCCGTGGCGATGCTCGGCCCGTTGAGCGAAGTCTTATCGAACGACGGCTGGGATTGCCGCAGAGCTTCTCCAACGGTCATGGGATTTGTTGAGCTGATCGGGTCCATGCCGATAAACAGCGCTTCGGAAGGTGTAACCATGTAGAACACGAAATTCAGAGTCGCCGGAGTCGGCAATGCCAGGGACGCGGCCCCGCGGCCGTTTTGAGCCAGAAGAAACGTGCCGGTGACGCCATTCAGATTTGTCCCCAGAGTGCCCGCGAAATTCGTGTCGATATTTCCGTTCTGAAAAAGGCTGAGGCCGTCGGCATTGAAAACGCCAGCCAGGGCATCACGTTTGCCGGAAGCATCCGTTCCTGTCAATTCGAAGGCATAGTTTCCGCTAAAGCTTTGCGGCGTGAAATTGGAAACGGTCTGCTTTCGCAATACGCCTGTGCCGTGAGTTCCTGTATTGTCCGCCTCGATTAATTGCGCGTCGCCGTTGGCGTCGAGCGCGAACTGGTAGGTGGAAACAATGGAAGCCGAGTTGAGCGTAAAGCTGCCGCGACCGTCCGAGCCGATGGTATAGCTGCCCGCGACGGTGGTGTTCTGAACGGGCCCGGGGCCATTATTCTGGGTGGAGCCGGTAGGATTGTTGTTGTTGCTGTCCTCGGAGCCGAACAGATTGCCCGTTCCATTTACGAACAAAGTCCCGCCGAGCACGACCGGGCCGGAAGAATTAAATCCACTGAAGATGAATACGTAAGTGCCGTTAAGCAGCGCGTTATTGTTGACCGAACTGATGATGGAAATGGTTAAGGTGGTCGAAGCGGTCTGCGGAATCGGTTCTGAATCGGTGACCTGAACCGAAAAAGTGTTGGCCGAAACAGCGGTTGGCACTCCGGAGATCACCCCTGATGTGCTCAGGCCGAGTCCGGATGGCAATATGCCGCCGGTCAGTTTCCAATTGAAAGGGCCCACGCCGCCAGTCACGCGGAGTTGCTGGCTATAAAGAGTTGCCGTGTTTGCTTGCGGGAGCGAAGACGTCGCAATTGCGAGAGAGCCCGGCGCGCCGACCGTTAGGCTTAGAGCCTGTGCGGCAGTCTGCGGCTGCTGATTGGGCGGAAGAAGGGCCGAGTCAGTCACTTTGACAGTAAACGAGAATGTGCCCTGTGCCGTGGGTATGCCGGAAATTTGCCCAGTAGTTGTGTTTAACGAGAGCCCGGGTGGCAAAGCACCTACGGTAATCGCCCAAGTGAGGGGCGGCACACCGCCGGAAGCGGTCAGAGCATGATTGTACGCGCTTCCTTGGGCAGCGTTGAGTAGAGAAGCGGTAAGGATAGACAGAGGAGGTGCGGGCGCGATTATGATTGTGTAGGCCTGAGATGCGGTGAGTGGCGGATTTCCCTGATCCGTTGCGAGCACAGTGAAATTGAAAGTACCTCCGTTGGAGGTTGATCGGCCGGTGATGAGACCATTTGTATCGAGATGGAACCCCGCCGGCAGACTGCCCGAAGTGACGCTGAAGAAGAGCGGCGCCACGCCGCCATTCGCGACAATTTGCTGGCTGTAGTTTTGGCCATTGATGGCACCGGGCAGGGACGTTGTAGAGATGGTTGGGGCCGGGCTGACCGAAATATTCAATGTGGCAGTCGTCTTCGTGTTTGCTTTGGCGGTCGCTGTGAGAGTTACATTCAGCAACGTGCCTACTGACTTCGGCGCGACGTAGGTGACCGCACTCGTTGTACTGTTCGTCAGCGTGCCGCAAGCTGCAGCTGCACAATGGGCCCCGGAGAGACTCCAGGTAACGCCGGCATCCGACGTGTCGTTCGCCACGAAGGCAGTGAAAGGCACGGATTGATTTTGGTCGACCGATTGGTTTGTGCCAGGAGTGATGACAATGACGAGTCCGCTCGGTCCGCCGCCGCCGCAGCCAACCTGACAGGCGGCGGCCACGACCGCGAAGATTAATTTCGTCAGGAGTATGCGGCTCGTTTTCATTCGGTCCTTTGGTTCAGTTGATGCAATGGGTTCCTATCTTATCCGAGATCAAGACAGCAATCCTCCGTCGATTGAGCAGCAGACTCGTTCGCGGGAGGCCAGATTGACCAGGTGAGATCAATCGCGGCGTGCGGCAGGCTCAAGAGGTGCCCGAGCACAAAGCAAACAGGTTGAATAGCAAAATGGCTCCGTCGTGTCAACGCGCATCTTATGACCCACATCTCAAGCGTGCCTGGAAAGGGCCAAGCCGCGCGGTAGACTGGCCTAGTAGAACACGACTCCAGGCCAACTGGATGCGTTTTTGCGCGCTCTCGTTGCCCCGGCCCGTTGTTGGGAAAACTCCTCTCTTCGGTAGAAGAGCACGTTTCCGGTAGACTGGAAGCGTGAGCTCAGATTCCGAACAAGTGCTGCTGTTGATCCTATTCCGTGTCACAAGGAGTTTCTCGGCCGGAATCATCGTCCTCGTCTTTCCGTATTACATCTTGCAGTCTCTTCATTACAGCGCACTCGATCTGGGTTTACTCTACACGGCTGCAACGTTGGGGACGGCGGGATTCGCGCTGCTGTTTGGTTTCTTAACGGATCTGTGGGGACGCAAGGGAACCCTGGTGCTTGCCGGGATTCTTCTCCCGGCTGGCGCAGTGCTAGCTTTTACTTCCGGCCGACTTCCGATTCTGTTTGCGGCAGTGATACTCGGTGGTTTCTCCGCGACAGGTTCGCGCGCGGCCGGCAGTGTGGGCGGGGCGGTACAGCCGATCCAGAATGCGGTAATCGCAGATTTGACGACAATCGGCAATCGCACGTTCTATTTTTCGCTTTTCACGTTTTTGAGTGGCTTGATGGGAGCCGCAGGCTTGCTGGTTGCAGGACTGTTCAGTGCGCGGAACGCATTTCTCGTTGCGGCAGCGGCCAGTGGCTCGGGAGTTTTGTTTTTGCTGCCGATGAAGTTGCGGGAACAGCGTGGCGAATGGAAACGGCTAAAGAGCGGAAAGGTAATTGGTAAATTTTCTTTGACTGGAGCAGTGAACGGAATTTCCCAGGGATTAATCATGCCGTTTCTGATTCCTTTCTTCGTCATCGTGTACCACGTGTCGAAGGAGCGCATGTCGGTATACGGATTCGTGAGCGAATTAGTGGCGGCGGGAGCCATTCTGATTGCGCCGCGGATCGAGAGGCAATTCGGGTTTGTAAAGGGTGTGGCGGTTACCCGCGGCCTGGGAGCGCTGCTGTTGTTGCTGCTGCCGCTCACGCGAATACTGGCGTTGGCGTTGGTGATTTACTTGATCACACCGGCGCTGAGGGTGGTCGCGGTTCCCGCGCAACAGACGGCGCTGACGGCGATGGTGCGGAAAAATGAAATGGGACGCGCGCTGGCCATGAACCAAGTGGCGCGGCTTGCCTCCGCGAGCGGAGCCGTTGCCTTTACGGGATATATGTTTGACGTTTCCGACATTGCGCTCCCTTTCTATGCTTACGCGGCAGTGATTGGGGTCAGCCTGGTGCTCTATTTTAACTTTTTCGGCGCGCGGCCGGAATTGCGAGTGGAATAAGGGGCGCTTTCTAGGGTTGCGCTGGACTCGTCGGCCGTATGTCGCCTTCCCACCGCGCGACGACCACCGTAGCGAGGCAGTTTCCCGCAACGTTGACGGTCGTGCGGACCATGTCCATCAGCGGGTCCACAGCAAACAACAAATAGAATGATTCAACAGGGAAGTGAAATGAGGTGGCTGCGGCGAGCACGATCACCAAACTTGCGCGCGCCACGCCGGCAGTGCCTTTGCTGGTCAGGAGCAGGGTCAGCATCATTAGGGATTGCTGGCCGAGCGTGAGATGGATTCCGGCGGCTTGCGCCATGAAAATCAGTCCCAACGACTGGTAGAGGCTCGAGCCGGTGAGATTGAAACTGTAGCCCGTGGGCATCACGAAGGCGACAATCGCGCGTGGCACGCCAATTCCTTCCATGTTTTCCATCGCACTCGGCAGCGCGGCTTCCGAGCTGCTGGTGCCAAAGGCAATCGCCGAGGGTTCGGCGATGGCGCGCAAAAACTCGCGCAGCGGGACGCGAGCCATCAGCGCGATTGGCAATAGTACAAGGAACACAAATACGGCGAGCGCGACGTACAGCGTTGCCAGCAGTTTGAGCAGAGGCAGCATAACCCCCAAACCGAGATGTCCCGTGGTGTAAGCGATAGCGCCGAATACTCCCAACGGAGCGAGATACATCACGAGATTTGTGAACTTGAACATCGTCTCGGAAAGGCTCTCCGCGAATGAGACCATTGGCCGTCGCTTAGGTTCCTTCACGAGTGCCAAGCCAATGCCAAACAAGATGCTGAAAACGACAACTTGCAAGATTTGCCCTTCGGCGACGGATTTCGCGATGTTCTCCGGAAAAACGTTGAGGATCAGCTGACTGGCCGTCTGCGTGTTTGCCGGAATGGATTGTTTCGCGGCTTCGCTGGGAAGATGCACGCCCACGCCAGCTTTGCTGACATTTATCGCAATCAGGCCGATGATGAGAGCGATGGTCGAAACAATTTCGAAGAAGACTAGCGCCTTTACCGCCATGCGTCCCACTTTTTTTAGTTCCGCGTGCCCGGCGATTCCGACGACCAGCGTTCCAAACAGCAGCGGAGCGATGATGACTTTGATGAGGCGCAGAAAAATCGCGCCAAGGATTTGAAGTTTCATCGCGGTCGCCGGAGCGTCGTGACCGACTTCCGCGCCGGCCAGCAGGCCGACAAGGATCCACAGCGTCAACGAGCGGCGTGCCGTTGCGTAGGCGGCGAGCAGGGCAATCGCGAGCCACCGAAGGGCAATCAGCGCCACTGGAGAGATATACCGCGCTCCTCCGTGACTGATTAAAGCCAGCGCCGCGAGGATTGCGCACAGCGCTAAGAACGCGATCAAAAGGCGATTCTTCATCGTTTCGGGCATCCGCTACTGCATCTGTGAATCATTGGCGGCGAACGTTATGCCTGTCGCGCGCGCAAGTCAATGGCGGAAAACGTCGCGGGCAGAGTGGTTTTTTGTTAGCCGCACAAGTTTCAGGCAACCTTATACGCGAAAACGGATTCTCTGCGAGGTCATACTTGCGCTGATGTTTTGCCGTGCTCGTTACGAAATCTTTGCGGCGAGCGCTTGGCCCTGCAACCCGAAGTTTAGTATAAAGGCCGGCTCGAGTCGTGCGCGCTCACGATGAGCGAGCCGTCTGTGCCCGTTACTGCGGGCTTTACTCTATGATGGGGAGGTACGGGATTGATCGAAGTTCAGGACTTGACGAAATCCTTCGGAGATAAAACCGCAGTCGACCACATTTCTTTTTCGGTAAAAAAAGGCGAAATCCTCGGCTTCCTCGGGCCAAATGGCGCCGGAAAGACAACCACTATGCGCGTGCTCACCGGCTACCTGCCCGCGACGGGAGGCACGGCCAAGATCGCCGGCTTTGACGTCTTCGACGATTCAATGGAAGTGCGCCGCCGCATTGGATACCTGCCGGAGAACCCGCCGCTTTATTTCGATATGACCGTGGGTTCGTATCTGGATTTTGTAGCGCGAATCAAGAATGTGCCGCCGGAAAAGCGTGCTGCGCGAGTGACAGCGGCACTTGAAATGGCAAAGATTGTGGACAAGCGCGATGAACTGATCAAACGGCTGTCGCGCGGTTACAAGCAGCGCGTAGGACTGGCGCAGGCGATTGTTCATGACCCGGACGTGATTATTCTCGACGAGCCGACGGCGGGCCTCGATCCGAAGCAGATTATCGAAGTCCGCAATCTGATTAAGGGATTGGCGGGGAATCACACGATCATTCTTTCGACGCACATTTTGCCTGAGGTGAGCATGACGTGCGACCGCGTGGTCATCATTAACCGCGGGAAAATCGTCGCAGTCGATACACCAGAGAATCTGACGCTCCAGCTCAAGGGCGGAGAGCGGATCCGCGTGGAGGTGCAAGCGCCGGAGAAACCTTTACGCGACGCGCTGGCGCAAATTTCCGGCGTGCGAAAAGTGGAAATCAGCTCGCTCGGTTCGACGGGACGTTTCGTTGCTACGGTCGAAGCCGGTCAGGGACAGGACCTGCGCAGCCAAATTGCGGCCAAGGTTGTCGGACAGGGTTGGGCACTTTACGAGCTCCGCGGCATGAACCTGAGCCTGGAGGAAATTTTCCTGCAACTCACAACCGAAGACACGACGCAAAATCCAGTCGAAAAAACGGAGCGAAACTGACATGCGCGGCCTATACGCTATTTATCGCAAAGAGATGAGTCATTATTTCGTGTCGCCCGTTGCCTACGCCGTTGTTCCCATTTTTCTGATTTTGAGCGCGGTGTTCTTCAATATGTATTTGGCGGACGGGATCAAGGCATCCTTCGAGGCCAGTATGGAAGCGATGCAAGGTGGCCCTCCGATCCCTTTTGATGTTCCGAGCGCTGTAATGGGAGCATTTCTGAGCCTTGTGGGCACGATCCTGCTTTTTCTAACTCCGCTGTTGACGATGGGCGTGTACTCCGAGGAGCGGAAGCGCGGAACGATGGAACTGCTGCTGACATCTCCGATCACGGACGGGCAAATTGTTCTCGGGAAGTTTTTCGCTTCGGTGAGCCTTTTCATCATCATGATTCTCCCGACGGTCCTTTACGTCGTCTACATGTTTGCGCACAGCGAGCCTGTGCCGCCGTGGAAACTGGTCGCAGGAGGTTATTTGGGAGTGCTGCTTCTTGGCGCTACGCTGCTCGCTATTGGTTCGTTTCTTTCTGCTTTGACGGAGAACCAGATCGTCGCGGGTGTGCTGGTGCTGGGAATATCGCTGCTTCTCTGGGTCGTTGGGTTCTTCGCAGGGACAGGAAATGGGTTAATCGCGCAAACACTGCAATATGTGGCTATTTTGCAGCACTATAACCCGTTTGTACGGGGAGTGATCGACACCACCGGGCTGATTTTCTTCGGGAGTTGGATTTTCTTCGCCATATTTTTGACGGTGCGCGCCGTGGATTCCATGCGTTGGCGGCGGGCTTAATTTTTTAGGGAGGAAAGAGGGTACGGATGAAATGGGATCGAAAGGAATTAGCGCGGCTTGCCGGAGCGCTGGGACTGGCGCTGCTGATTGCAGGCTACGTTCGTTACACCGTAGTCGAGCAGTTCGAGCTTACAAATAAGATTTTGCTGATCGCCGGCGGCGTGCTGGTGCTGGCGTGGGTTGTTCTGGACTTCCGCACGCTGATTGGATTTTTCGCAAAGCGTTCCTCGAAGCTGGGCACGAATACATCGGTGCTGGTCATCGCCGTGCTCGCCATTTTGATCTTCGTCAATTATCTGGGATTCCGCCATCACAAGACGTTCGACCTGACCAGTGAAAAACTTTATACGCTTTCCGATCAGACAAAGAAAATCGTCAAGCCGATCAAATCTGACATCGATATTTTCCTGTTCGCAAAATCCTCCGATCCCGAAGTTCAGCAGCTTCGCGACCAGATGTCGGAATACGAGAACCTCAATCCTCACATTCATTTTCGCGTGGTGGATCCGCAGGAGAATCCGGATCTGACGAAACAATACGGAGTGGTGCGAGAAGGGCAAGTGATTGTCGTTAGTGGGAAGAACGTTCAGCGGCTGGAAGAAACGACGGAACAGGATTTTGCTTCCGCGATTCTGAAGGCCACATCCACCACCGTGAAAACTGTGTGCTTCGTGGAGGGACACGGCGAACAGTCCACGAGCGCATCCGACAGCAAGGGTTACAGCGGCGTGGCCGGGGAACTGGCGAAAGAGAATTACCAGGTTAAGTCCGTAATTCTGGTGACGTCGAACGACGTGCCTTCCGACTGCAGCGTGCTCGTTGATGTGGGCCCGCAGAAGTCTTTTTTCCCTCAGGAGGCGCAGATCG
>JBAUEX010000030.1:0-6544 GCA_049678845.1 Candidatus Acidiferrales bacterium | reverse complement strand
GAGCAAAGTCGGCGAAAAGGTATGGTTCCAGATTGCGGAGAAGGCTTCGTTGATTTGCGAATGATGGAAGAAGTTGTACTGGCGCGCCGGCCCGTTCAGAAAGCTGCTTGACTGTGGAACATAATAGATCGCAAAAGTGATGCGGTCGTTAGCAGTAACGTCCGCATCCAGACGGCCATTGTACTGCGCCTTCGAGAAGTTGCTCGAGCTGGAGGTGATATAGTTGGCTATATCGGCGATGCCGTCGAAGCCATTGCCAATACCGGGGTTTGTTGGGCTAGTCCAGCCAGGATCCTGCGTACCCAAAGGTGTTGTCAAAGGCGAGCCGAGATCCAGGCCTTTGCCCGGAATTGTGACGCAGTTTGTCCCCTCCGTCAGACCAGCATTGGCGCACGTGGACGGGTTGATGCCTGTGCTGACCACGCCTGAACCAGGGAAGGTGAGATACTTCGCTGCGATGCTTCCGCTAGGCGCTAAGCCGTCGAACGCCGCAGTGTCGTACCATCCGTTGGAAATGCTGGCTTGCGACTGGGGACTGCGAACCGTTTCATAATCGAAGAACGCGAAGATTTTATTCTTCCAGATCGGACCCCCGAGGCTGCCGCCGAACTGATCGAAAAAGCTGCTGTCTCTCAAAACACTATTGCCTTGGCCATTGAACCGCTGATAGGCGTCTAAGCCCGGCCGGTGAGCAGTAAAGAAGGCACTGCCATGAAAATTATTGCTGCCGCTCGCCGAAGTGACCTGAATCTGTGCGCCACTGAAGCGTCCATTCTCGGCATCATAGCCATTGGAGAGAACTTTTATGTTCTCAACGGAATCCTCAGACGGCGTGATGATTGTAGTTCCGCCCCAGACCGCGCTAGAAGTGCTGATACCGTCAATCGTAATGCCGTTGTCTTCGTACTGCTGGCCAGCGGCCACAGCCTGCGGACCGTTTTCCGTTTGGAAAATGCCGTTGCTGCCCCCGGTACCACCGGGACCCTGTGTGCCGGGAAGATTTTCGCCGCCACCGTTGCTTCCCTGCGCGCCATCGCCGAAGACGCCCGGTGCCAACTGGATCAGCTTGAAGACATCGCGTCCGAACGAAGGCATGTGCTGGATCTGGTTGCTGGTGACGGTCGCGCTCACGTTGGCTGTGTCCGTGTCCAACGCCTGGGTTGTCCCCGACACCGTTATGGTCTGTTGAACTTGTCCCAACTCAAGTTGCAGGTCCAGCGAATTCGGCTGCTCGGGGATGATCTGTACGTGCTCCAGCACCTTCTTCTGGAAGCCGGTCTTCTCCACCGTGAGCCGATAGGGGGCCGGCGGCAGCGCATTGAATTGGTAAATGCCGTCGGCGTCGGAGGTCGAGGTCAAAATATAGTTCGTGTCTGTGTTCGTCAGAGTGACCGTCGCGCCAGCAACCGCTTCGCCCTGGGGATCAGTCACGGTTCCACGTAGCGAAGCGCGAAACTGAGCTTGGGCCAACGCCGGCCAGAACAACACGCAAACAACCACGAGTGCGATTTGGACCACTGAATTTCGATGTCCCCCAGTACGAGACAAGCAGGCGCGAAGATTCATGTGACGCTCCTTTCCGATGAAACTCTAACTTTTGGAAGGCGACAAACCCAAAACACCCCAACTGGCGTACTAAATCGATTTTCTAGGCCCCGATGGGCATCTAGCGCCAATTTTAATCTCGTGTCAAGAAAAATCAGGCATTACAGCGAGCTTGTGCAATTGTGAACACCGAACGAATGCTCGAAGATTAAGCGCTCGCTGAAGGAATTTAATTTTTCGAACCGCGCATATCTTCGCCGCTTGCTATGCGCGGTCGCTTGTGGGAAACTCCGCGCATGTTGCGCAAGAAAGTTCCGGGATCGCACATTTCCTGTTCCCTGTCGCCGCATCAGCCGGTCAGTTTGAAATCGCTGGCGGAGGGCCTGGGGCTCGCGCCGGCGACCGTATCGCTGGTGATTAATCGCAGGCCAGCCGCTCGTTCCATCCCGAATCGAACCAAGGACCGCATCTTCGCCGAAGCCAAAAGGCTGAATTACCACGCGAATTTCGTGGCGCGCTCCTTGCGGCACCAGCGCACATTCACCGTTGGCGTCGTGGTGCCGGAAATCGGCGAAGGCTATGGCGCGTTGGTCTTGAGCGGCATCGAGGAACATCTCCTCCAAGAAGGATATTTTTATTTTGTGGCCAGCCACCGACATCGCGCGAACCTGAAAGAGGAGTATCCGAGGATTCTGCTCGAGCGCGCCGTCGAGGGAATTATCGCCGTTGATACGCCCAGCGAACACCCGCTGCCCGTGCCGGTGGTTTCGGTTTCAGGTCACCGCGCCGTCGAAGGCGTCACAAATATCATTTTGGATCATTCGCACGCGGCGCGGCTGGCGTTGAAATATCTCTTCAACCTGGGCCACCGCAAGATTGCTTTCATCCGCGGGCAAAGTTTCAGCTCGGACACAGAGCCACGCTGGCGCGCCATTGAGGAAGTTTCGAACGAGCTTGGCCTGCCGGTGAATCCGAATCTCACCGCCGAGCTTGAGGGCGTTTCGTCGTCGCCCGTCCTCGGATATGAAGTGACGAAGCAACTACTCGCGGCCGGAGAGGAATTCACGGCGCTTTTCGCTTTTAATGATGTGGCTGCAATCGGCGCAATTCGCGCCATTCGCGAGACAGGGCGCAAAGTGCCGGAAGATATCTCCGTCATCGGCTTCGACGACATTCAAAGCGCTGCGTTTCAGAATCCCAGTTTGACGACCATCCGCCAGCCGCTGCGCCGAATGGGCGAAATCGCGGCGGAAACTTTGCTGAAAAGAATTGCGAATCCAAAGAACATCCGTCATCCGAAACCCATCCGCGTGGAGCCGGAACTGATCGTCCGCGAATCCACAGGGCCTGTGCGCCGGTAATTTGCCGCTGAAAAACACCATGCGCTTTCCTGAAAACCGAGGCGAATCGTCCGCAACGCTTTTCCGCCACGATTAAAATGCCTGCCTCCGAATTACCTACGGCCAACGGCTCTGCGAAGACTTCCGTGGGCTACCTCTACGGCGGCTTCGTTGCCACCGGGATGGTCACCACGCTTTTGGGCCCGGTGCTTCCCTTCCTCACGGCGCGCTGGCAGCTTGACGACATGCACGCAGGCCTGCTCTTCACCGCGCAATTCGCCGGATCGATGGCGGGCGTGCTGCTTTCCAGTGTGATTCTGACGCGACGCGGTTTTCGGCCTTCCTTGGTGGCGGGATTTGGATTGATGGGCATCGGCGTCGCCGGGCTCGGCTTCGTTACCTGGATTGTAGGGCTGATCTCCGTCACGTTATTCGGGCTCGGACTAGGCTTGACGATCCCCACAACGAATCTGCTGGTTGCCGAGTCGAGCCCGCATCACCGCGCGGCCGCGCTCAATATTTTGAATCTGGCGTGGTGCGTCGGCGCTGTGTGTTTTCCGTTCATCGCGTCGTGGTTCGTAAAAATTCACCAGCTGCCCGCCATGATCTTGCTGCTGGGCGGCGGCGTTTTTGTGTTTTCGCTGATATTTGCCAGCCCGCTCGCGACGATTGTCGAGCGACGCGATACTCCTCAAAAGGACGCTACGCTCAAGGGGCCGCGCGTTCAATCGCGCGTGCTCGCGATCCTGGGACTGTTGTTCTTTTTGTACGTGGGCACGGAGGGCGCGGTCAGCGGCTGGGTCGCGACGTTTGGACGCCGCATTCACACGGGCGCGGGAATCGGCTGGGTGGTAGTGCCGTCTTTTTTCTGGGGCGGCCTGTTGCTGGGACGCGCGTCGGCACCGCTTTTTTTGCGGCGCGTCCGAGAAATTCCGCTGGCTCGCGCGGGACTTGTGCTTGCGACTCTGGGCACGTGCGTCGTGCTGATTTCGAGGAACCTGCCCGCGCTGACCGCGGGAGTGGGACTTGCGGGACTCGGACTGGCCGCGGTTTTTCCCATCACCATTGCGGAACTTTCGCGGCGCTTCGAAGGATCGGCTTCGCGTTTTGTGGGAGCAATGTTCGCGCTCGGCGGCCTCGGTGGCGCGACGCTGCCGTGGTTCGTCGGCTACGTCTCAAACAAGTTCGGCAACCTGCGCGCAGGCCTGTGGGTTCCCGTTGCAGGCTGCGTGATCCTGCTGGCCCTGTATTTGCTGCGCTGGGATAAAGGCTCGCGCGAACCCGCTACCCAGAATTAGCGCCCCTCCAAAATGACACGTGTTTCATGCGCCGCAATCGCGATGAACGTTGAAAAATCGGTGCTTTGAGGGGGGGAAAGGGCTTATCCTAGACAGACCTGTCAGTTTAGGTGCTCAAAGCGGCAACATAGTATAGAGTACATTTACTTGACTGGTCTCACGCGTGAAGAAACCAGTAGTCAGAGCAAGCCCCACGCTCAAAAGGCGAGCATGGATCACCACCAGAAACTACTCTCGAGCCTAGCCCACCCGCCCGCAAAGTGAAACAGTAGGCCGGGAAAAATCGACACGGGAAAAATCGAATATTGACTTTGTACGGCTGCGGGGATTAGCTTACCGCCCACCGGGTTACCCTTGAGCTCCAAACCTATACCTAGGAGGAGAGTCGATGACACGACTACTTGCTCTGCTCTACGGGATCGTCTGCTATTTGGTTTTTCTCTGTGTTTTCCTTTGGGCGGTATGGTTCGTGTGGACAATGGACGCGCCGCACGCAGCGCCGGCGTCGCTGGCGACCGCGTTCATCATTGACGCCCTTCTGCTTTCCGCCTTCGCCCTGCAACACAGCATCATGGCTCGCAGGTGGTTCAAGCGCGCCTGGACGAAAATTGTGCCGTGGACGGTGGAGCGCAGCACCTACGTGCTGTTTTCCACCGCGGTGCTGGCGCTTCTGGTATGGCAGTGGCGGCCGATCCCCGGCGTTGTCTGGGATGTGCAGAACCCCACTCTAAAACTCATCCTGCAAGTGGGTTTCTTCGTTGGCTGGGGCTTGCTGTTGCTTTCCACCTGGCTGATTGACCACTTCGAGCTCTTCGGCGTGAGCCAGGTCTTCCATTATTTCAAAGGGACAAAGCTGGAACCGCCCGCGTTCAAGACCCCCGCGCTCTACAAGGTCGTCCGGCATCCCCTTTATCTTGGGTTTTTGATTGCTTTTTGGAGCGCCCCGCGGATGACCCTGGGTCACCTGTTCTTCTCAATCATGACCACGGGCTACATTCTTGTGGCAATTCAGTTCGAGGAGCACGATCTGGTGCGCTTCTACGGCGAGGCCTACCACGAGTATCGCCAGCGCGTGTCGATGATCCTGCCACTGCCGCGCAAGAAGGGCGCTGCTGTGGCCAAGGCCCCAGCTGGCGAAGCTCGCTGAATCATCGTTAACAAACGCGCAACTCGCACCGGAATCGCACCGGTGCTCGCGGTGCCATCCTGTTGGGAGCGGCTTGTGCCTGGAAGTCTAGCTCTGGCAGGCGGGAATCCCGCCCTGTTCGTCGCCTTTCTGACCTCTAGACTCGAGCGTCCAACCTCTAGAGATGGAGCCGAGGGGCGAATTTGAACTGTCGTCTGCCGATCACGCCAGACACTCTATGTTGCAGCCAATCGCGCTTCTTCCACTGCCAACATTGCCCCGTCCTTAAGGGGATTTCGCTCTACCTTGCGTAATCTCGTTCCTGTCTGTCGACTCGCTGATCGCCGTTTTTCAAGTGCCGTTGCGCCCATAGGAGCAGCGATACGTCACTCGCCGCGCCCGTTTTCTCCCGCAGGTCGCGCATTATCTCGAGGAACGAGAGCAAGACCATGTGCAGCGCACTACAAATCTGTTCGTTGTTTTTCCCGTTTACAAGAGCTCGCAACACGATCGCTTCTTCACTGGTCAGCGTTGGGTCCGGTCGGAACCCTCGAATGCGGTTGATGTCTATCACATCGAATGCGTCCTTCATCGCTCCTCCTACTGCCGTCGCTACTTTTCTCTCCCGGGCGAACTACAGCCACACACACACGGACCGTAGATTAAAGCTGTCAGGCGCGTCTGTCCAAAAGATGACACGCCTCTCGAAAGGTTAACCATAGGAAGCATCCAGCCTCACGAGACTGACCCGGCCGAAATCGAGAAGCGATGGAGCCTGGGCAGGGGTCTACCCTTTCGTTTCGCATGGGAAACTAATCCCTCGGCATCGGCTCTCGGACGGACGACGCCACTTGGCGTAGTTCACGTCGGGGTACATTCAAGCTAGCGGGTGCCGCACCCTTCGGGTTTTTACGGGTGTGGGTTTTCTTCGATGAGGAATTCTCTTCGGTGTCGCTGAAGCGCGATTTAAACTTGGAGCCGAGGGGCGGATTTGAACCGTCGACCTGCCGACTACTCCAGAAACTCTATGTTGTTGAAGCGTCTAGCTCTTCCTTGCGTCTTGCAGAATGGTTTTCGACGGTATTCGGAGGTTGCTGTTCCCGTCCTGTTCCCATGCGTCCCCGTGACCTGTCGCAGGAGGAGTTTTGCCTTCCGGATTTCGCTGTCGGAATTGTTCCGCTCGGTTGGTTGATAGCCTACGACATTCAGCATCGATAGGACGAGCAGTACAGACA
>JBAUEX010000029.1:0-6366 GCA_049678845.1 Candidatus Acidiferrales bacterium | reverse complement strand
ATTCGGGTTCTTGTCTTTGTTGGCGAGAATCCAACTCTCGCGCTCCGTCACAATCGGTGCGCGAAATTCTTCCTTCGCGAGCTCGTAGCCCCAATCGCGAAACGCGCCTTCGGTGAACTTCATGATGTTGCCCTTGTGGACCAGCGTCACCACGCGCCGTTTATGCTCGATCGCATGTTGAATCGCCCGCCGCACCAGTCGCTTCGTCCCCGTCGGTGACATCGGCTTGATGCCCACGCCCGAATCCTCGCGAATCTGCCTTTTGCCTTTCAGCATTTCGTTGTTCAAGAAATCCAACAGCCGCTTTGCTTCCGCCGTCCCTGATCGCCATTCAATGCCCGCGTAAACGTCCTCCGTGTTTTCGCGAAAGATCACCACGTTCATGCGCTCCGGATTCGTCACCGGCGAAGGTACGCCCGGAAAATATTTTACCGGACGCACGCACGCATACAAATCGAGCACCTGCCGCAGCGTCACGTTCAGCGAACGTATCCCTCCGCCCACCGGAGTCGTCAGCGGCCCTTTAATCGCCACGCGAAAATCCCGAATCGCGTCCACCGTATCCTGCGGCAGCCATTCCTTGAAAGCCTGATACGCGCGTTCGCCCGCAAACACTTCCAGCCACATCACTTTTCGTTTCGCTCCATAGGCGCGCTCCACCGCCGCGTCAAAGACACGCCGCGACGCCCGCCAAATATCTCGCCCAGTCCCGTCGCCTTCAATGAACGGGATAATCGGCCGCTCCGGCACGCGAAACCCGCCGGAAGGTTTTGCGGGTGCCCCATCCTGAGCGCCTTTCGCGAAGGGTGGGGTTTTTTCCTGTGACGCAGGCGCGTCGTATTCGATTGCCGTCCCGTCCCTCGGCACCTCAACTCCGTTGTACGTTTGCTTCATTCTTCCATCTCCAAATCGTGTTAGGAGCGTTTGACGATATCATGACCCTACGCGACTAACCAACAGAGAACGCTGCGTGTGATGGACAGCTTTTCGTAAGGGCACTCGTCGCTTCGCTCGCGCGCTGACCGACGCGTCACTGCGACATATCTGATCCTCGTCGTCTTTTGGATAGGCTTACGCCACCCGCTCCGCGCCCCTCTTTTGTCGTCATTCCGAGGAGCCACGCGACGAGGAATCTGCTTTTCCTAAATCGATGATGGCGTTGTAAATTGCATGGATGAAACCTCGCGTCTCTTCAACTTTTTCTTTCAGCGACCCAGGAATCGGAACATTCCATCTATCGAGCAGCGCACTCACGCGCGGAATTTGCATTGGCTCCGGCAATTCCGCCGACGGACGCCCGAGCACCAGCCGAATCGCGTGATCGAGCGACCGATAAAACATCGCCGCGTCTCGCAAAACGCTCGCTTGCTCTCCATCCAAGGCGCCGCGCGACTCCAAAAACGCAATTTGCGCGACAACGTTCGCCGGCCGCTCCCGGTGCAGCTTGTGTAGCTCAGGTCCCGCCCCGATGTCTTTCATCGGGTCGGAACTGACGTCGTTCTCGCCCGCAACCAGTCCTCGCGCCAATTTCAAGTACGCAACCATGTAATCAATGTCGAAAAATCCGCCCACGCACGATTTGAATCCGCTCGCGCCTTCGTGACGCTCCTGCTCGAGTTTCGCGCGCGTGTGAATCAACTGCCGTGCGAGCTCGCGAGAGTCGCCGCCGTGCGTGGAAGAAAACCGCCGGCGCAAAATCTCGCCCAACTCGCCAAGAAGTTTTCCCCCGAGCGCGATATTCCCAGCCACCGGCCGCGCTTTCAAATAGGTCGCCGCCTCCCATCCTTCTGCGTCGCGCGAAAAATAATCGAGCAAGTACGACGCGGACTGCACGATCTCGCCTTCGCCACCTCGCGGCCGCAATCGCGTATCGAGCGGCAGCAGCAGCCCATCGCTCGTATAACTCCCCGCGATATGCAAAAACCGTTCCGCGACGCGACGCCATTCGTTAATGTCATCTTTGTTGGCGGACGCGTCCGTAAAAAACACAATGTCCGCGTCCGAGCCAATATCGATTTCATGTGTGCCGAGCCGTCCCAGCGCGATCACGGTAAACGGTGCAGCATCGAACGAAATATCACCGTGCGAAATATTTCCAGGCGGGACGATTTGGCGCGCAACCGCCTCGTCTCGCGCCGCCAGGGCGAGCGCGCCGCGAAGCGCCTCTTCGGCTGCGTCAGTGAGAGCCGCAAAAGTATCGAAAGGCTTCGACTCGCCCAGCAGGGAACGCGCGACCGCTCGAAGCACCGCCTCGCGATGCCTGAGTCGCAGTGAAGCGATCGTCGATTGGAAGGGAAGTCGCGGCCCGGCGGCATTTTCGCCTTCAGTGATGTGACAAATCGCATGCGGATCGCGAATCAGCATTTCCGCGGCAAAATCGCTGAGCGCCGAAAGCTGCGCGGCCACATCGATCCAGTCACGATGCTCGTCGAGTTTTCGAAGCAGCGCCGGAGCGAACAGCGCCGCATCGAGAAACTTCTCCACGCCGCGCCGCGCCGTCGCATTGCCTTTGCGTCGATAATGGAGCAGCCGTTCCGCCACCGCCGGATAGTCCGCTCTGAGATGCGCCATCAAAGTGTCGCCGCTGCCAAAAAAAGTCCCCAAAGCATGGTCGGAATTCGCCGGCCAATCCACGGCATCGGGCTTGTCCGAAGGCAGCACGCGCTCATAAATCGTGCGTACTTCCTCGAAATGCGTGCGCGTTTGCCGCAGCAATTCCTCACCCGGTGATTTGCCGCTCGCTGCGTCAATCCCGCAGCGTCGCGCGATGCGGTCAAGCTGCCCTGGCTTCCGCGGCAGCGCGTGCTCCTGCAGGCCGTCGCGCAGTTGCAGTCGGTGCTCCACCTTGCGCAGAAATTGATACGCTGAGCTTAGCCGGAATAAATCGCGCTGCGTCAAATAGCCTTTGTCATGCAAATGTTGCAGCGCGACCAGAGTCGAACCCGAACGCCGCCCCGTCAACCACGGATCGCGTCCGCCATGAATGCGCTGCAAGCATTGCGCGAGAAACTCAATGTCGCGAATCCCTCCCGGCGAAAGTTTCACGTTCCATTCCGCTGCGTAATCCTCCGTCGGAGAATTCCCGCGGCGCAGCGATCTGGAAATCTCTTCGCGCGCATTCACCACTGCTTCCACGGCGGCGAAATGAAATTCCGGCCTGTAAATCAACGCGTGAACTTCGCGCAGGAACCGTTCGCCAGTCGAGATTTCGCCGGCGGAAACACGCGCTTTGATCAGCATCTGCAATTCCCATTCGCGCGTACGCTTGCGGTAGTAATCCACTGCCGCGTTGACACTGGTCGCGATGTCGCCCTGCTGTCCTTCGGGCCGCAGCCGCAAATCAATGCGAAAAACCGCGCCTTCCGGTGTGGCGTCGGTCAGCAATTTCAGAATCGCTTGTGTCAGCCGCACAAAATATTCGAGGTTCGAGATCATGCCTGCTTCGCCGCCAGCCGTTTCGCCGTCGTGGTCGTACAGAAAAATCAAATCGATGTCGGAACTGTAGTTTAATTCCTGTCCGCCAAGTTTTCCGAGCGACAAGACCGTGAGGCGCGCGGGTTGCAAATGGCCGGAGGCGTCGCTCCATTGTGGCAAACCGTAGGCGTTTTCGAGTCGCTGCGCGCAAAGCCGCAACGCGCGTTCGATCAGCACATCCGCCAAATCCGAAAGCTCGAGCACGGTATCTGCGAGCGTGGCCAGATTCAAAACGTCACGTAGCGTGATGCGTAAATATTCGCGCCGCTTGAAACGCGCGAGAAGAAGCGCAGGCGGGAGATCGTAGGCCATCGTCGAGACGCGGTAACAATCTTCCAGAAGATCGTCGCGCGATTTGTGGCGCTCAAGCCCTTCCGTGGAATTGTGGCGATCAAGCCACAAAATCAGTTCGGGTTGCTGCACCAGCGATTCGGAAAGGAAACGGCTGTAGCTGAAAAGCGAAAGTAAATAATGCAATGCCGCGGGATGCGTTTCCAGATGCCTCGGCACGCTTGCGGGCGCTTCGCGCAAATAGCGTTCCAGAAAATTCAGCGCGTCGTCGGGGCTGGGAACTTGCGCGAGCAAAGTGGGAAGCGCAGCCCACAGCTTCGGCGAAAGCCGCGATTCGAGAATCGCAAGATTCGCCTCCGCCGCCCGCCGCTCGTTGAACAAAATCTCCGCGAACGCTCGCTGCATCTCGCCCACGAGCCTAGCGAATTACGAAACCGGATGCAAAGCGAGAAAATCTCAGCGCAAGAATTGTACACGCGAAGCGTGGCGAATTTACTTGGGCTCCCACAATTCAGATCGATTTCCCTCCGGGTCGGTCGCCCAGCCAAATCGCCCGTTCGGCTCATCCTGAATTTTGTCATCCACCATCACACCTTCGTTTCTCAACTCTGTGAGCACGCGCTCCAGATTTGCCACGCGATAATTAATCATCAGCCGCGACTGTCCTGTGCCAAAGTATTTCGTCGTTTCAGGGAAAATCGCCAACACGGTGACTCCGGTTTTCGACGGATTGTCTTTTTCGAGCCATTCGAACGGATGAAACGCGCCAGAATCGTCGCCCTCGAAAGTAATTCCGAGGTGCTCGCGATACCATGCCGCAAGTTTCGGCGCGTCGTGCGCCTTGAAGAACACGCCGCCGATGCCCGTCACGCGCGTCTCGCTCACGACTTTCGCCGCACTGCGTGAGGCCTCGACCATCATTCCGCAAACAAAACTCGTGGCAAGGGCTGCCGATGTTATCGCCAAAGTGAGCATCGTCATTTTTCGTATACTCCGATTCGTGCACTGCCGCAAAAGGAAAAGGGCGCTCATCCCGTCGAAGTGAGCGCCCCTTTCCCATTCGATCGTTGCTATCAGATGTCGTAGTACAGCATGAATTCGTACGGGTGAGGACGCATGCGCAAAGCGTTCACCTCGTTTTTCATTTTGTACTCGACCCACAAATGAATCAGGTCCTGCGAAAACACATCGCCCTTGAGCAAGAATTTGTGATCGTTCTCGAGAGCCTTCAGCGATTCCTCGAGCGACCCGGGCATCGCCGGAACGTTCTTCAATTCCTCCGGTGAGAGATCGTAAATATCCTTGTCGAGCGGCTGGCCGGGATCGATTTTGTTTTCGACGCCGTCAAGCCCCGCCATCAGCATCGCCGAAAACGCGAGATACGGATTGCACGAAGGATCCGGCGGACGAAATTCGATGCGCTTCGATTTCGGGCTGGCGGAATACATCGGGATGCGCACCGCCGCCGAACGATTGCGCCGCGAGTACGCCAGATTCACGGGCGCTTCGAAGCCGGGAACAAGACGCTTGTAAGAGTTGGTAGTGGGCGCGATGAATGCGGCGAGCGCGGGCGCGTGTTTCAACAGGCCGCCGATGTACCACAGCGCGGTCTGGCTGAGTCCCGCGTACGCTTCGCCGGCGAAAAGCGGCTTGCCCTTCAGCCACAACGACTGGTGCGTGTGCATGCCGTTTCCGTTGTCCTGGAAAATCGGCTTGGGCATGAACGTGACGGTCTTCCCGTACTGATTCGCGGTGTTGCGCACCACATATTTGAAAACCATCATATTATCCGCGGCCTTCAGCATGGTGTCGAATTTGAAATCAATTTCCGTCTGGCCGCCCGTGGCGACTTCGTGGTGATGGCATTCGACATGGATGCCGCACGCTTCGAGCTGCAAAGTCATGTCCGTGCGCAAATCGAGATAGTGATCCGTCGGGGGAACGGGGAAGTAGCCTTCTTTGTAGCGTGGGCGATAACCAAGATTGTGTTCCGCGCGGCCCGAATTCCAGCGACCCTCTTCCGCGTCAATGAAATAAAAGCCGTGTTGCTCGCGCTGGTCGAAGCGCACATTGTCGAAAATAAAAAACTCCGCTTCCGCGCCAAAGAAAGCCTGATCGGCGATCCCCGTGAAGCCGAGATACGCTTCGGCCTTGCGCGCAATGTGGCGCGAGTCGCGCGGATAGGGCTGCTTGGTCATCGGGTCGACCACGTCGCCGAGCATGACGAGCGTGGGCGAATCGCGGAACGGGTCCATGAAGCAGGTATTCGGGTCGGGGACGAGAAGCATGTCGGACTCGTGAATCGACGCCCACCCGCGGATCGAGCTCCCGTCGATTCCAAATCCGTCTTCGAAGCTTCCCGCATTCAATTGATGAATCGGAAAGCTGATGTGATGCCAGATGCCCGGTATGTCGATGAATCGAATGTCGAGAATTTTAGCGTCGTGCTTCGCGGCATAATCCATCACTGATTTTGCGTCCATCTAACCTCCCCCGCAGCAGGATGCGGCGTTCGAAATTTAATCCGGGGACGATAGCGTAGTGCTCCGCTCTCGTCAAGCGCGCGCCTGCCCTCGCACAAGATAATTTTTCCGTCCGCCC
>JBAUEX010000028.1:0-10443 GCA_049678845.1 Candidatus Acidiferrales bacterium | reverse complement strand
AATACGGTGGACGCGACGACGGGAACGATCGTGTTGAAGGGCACGTTCCCCAATACGGATTCGCGATTGTGGCCCGGGGAATTTGTGACGGTGATCTTGCGATTGTCAGAACAGGAGAAAGCGGTGGTGGTGCCGTCGCAGGCAGTGCAGACGGGGCAGCAAGGCGACTATCTATTTGTGATTAAACCGGACATGACGGTCGATTCACGCGCGGTGAAAGTGGCGCGCACGGTTGGCGGAGAATCCGTAATCACAGAGGGAGTGAAGGCCGGAGAAACCGTGGTGACGGACGGTCAGATACGGCTAGTGCCGGGCGTGAAAGTGGAAATCAAGACGAGTCTTTAGGCAAGAGCGAGAAGCGGAATGCAAATCGCGGAAAATTTCATTAAACGGCCGGTAATGACCAGCTTGACGATGCTGGCAATTCTGCTGTTTGGCGTGATTGCGTACCGGAGCCTCGCGGTCAGCGATTTGCCGAACGTCGATTTCCCCACGCTTACGGTTTCGGCGAACTTGGCGGGCGCCAGTCCGGAGACGATGGCTTCGGCGGTGGCGACGCCGCTCGAAAAACAATTCACGACAATCGCGGGACTCGACTCGATGACTTCAACGAGCTCGCTGGGATCGACTTCCATCACGCTGCAATTCGATTTGTCGCGAAACATCGACGCGGCGGCACAGGATGTGCAGACAGCAATTACGGCCGCAGCGAACCAGTTGCCGCCGAATATGCCGACGCCGCCAACGTTTAGAAAAGTAAATCCGGCCGACTCGCCGATTTTCTTCCTGGCCGTGACCTCTCCGACGCTGCCGTTATCCGAGGTGGACGAGTACGCGGAGACGCTGCTGGGACAACAGATATCGATGATCAGCGGCGTGGCGCAGGTGTCGGTGTACGGGTCTATGAAATACGCCGTGCGGATTCAACTTGACCCGAAGGAATTGGCGAGCAGGCAGATCGGAATCGATGAAGTAACGGCTGCGGTTCAAAACGCGAATGTGAATTTGCCGACGGGAACGCTGTATGGAGCGCACAAGGCGTTCACCGTTCAAGCCAACGGCCAAATGACGGACGCGGCGATGTACCGGCAGATGATTGTAGCCTACCGGAACGGCTCGCCGGTGCGGTTGGATGAACTAGGGAAAGTGTACGACAGCGTCCAGAACACGAAACTGGCGAACTGGATCAACACAAAACCAGGAATCATCCTGGCCATCCAGCGACAGCCGGGGACGAATACCATCGAGATCGTCAATGCGATCCGAAAGCTGCTTCCGAGCTTCCGCGCGATCATGCCGCCCGCGATGGAGATGTCGATCGAGCACGACCGGTCGATATCGATCAAAGAGTCGGTGAACGACGTCAAGTTCAGTTTATTGCTGGCGGTGATTCTTGTGGTGATGGTGATTTTTCTTTTCCTGCGAAACGCATCGGCCACGATTATTCCGAGTATGGCGCTGCCGATGTCGATCATCGGCACGTTCGCGGTGATGTATCTGCTGGACTACACGGTGGACAACTTATCGCTGCTGGCATTGACGCTATCGGTGGGTTTCGTCGTCGATGATGCGATCGTGATGCTCGAGAACATCGTGCGACATATGGAGCATGGCGAAGGTGTGCTGGAAGCATCGCTGAGCGGTTCGCGCGAAATTGGATTCACGATTGTGTCGATGACATGCTCGCTGGCCGCCGTTTTCCTGCCAGTTTTCTTTATGGGCGGAATTTTGGGACGGTTGCTGCATGAATTCGCAGTGGTGATCATTTCAGCGATTCTCGTTTCCGGGCTTGTGTCGCTGACGTTGACGCCGATGCTGTGCAGCCGGTTCCTGAAACCGCATATCGGCGAAAAGCACGGGCGAATGTACAACGGGCTGGAACGGATGTTCACCGGAATGCTGCGTTCGTACGAAGTGACGCTGCGATGGTCGATGCGGCATCGCGTGTCGGTGATGGTGATTGGGGTGCTGTTGCTGGCGGGCACGGCCTGGGAATTCTGGGTGATTCCCAAGGGATTTTTGCCCGACGAGGATCAGTCGGAAGTGATTGGTTTCGCGGAGGCGAATCAAGGAATTTCGTTTGATGCGATGGCGGCGCACCAGGAGGTCCTGAATAAGATCGTTTGGGCCGACCCTAACACCATGCAATTCTTCTCGAGCATAAGCGAGGGCGGGCAAGGGCTGAACATCGGGCGGTTTTATGATCATCTGAAGGACCCTTCCGACCGTCCGCTGACAACCAGCGCAACCTACAACGATTGGGATGCGAAGGTAGGGCATGTTGCCGTGATCGGTTCGCTGTTGCACGCGGTCCGGCCCTTATTTCAGCATCACATGACGATTCCGGACGTCATGGCGGAGATGCAGCCGAAACTCAACACGATCCCTGGATTGAAAGTGTTTCTACAAAATCCGCCGCCGATTCGAATCGGCGGGCAACAGACGAAAAGCCAGTATCAATACACTCTAGTGAGCCCGCAAACGGATCAGCTCTACAAATACGCGCAAATCCTGAGCGACAAAATGAAGCAGTTGCCGGGATTGCAGAACGTGACGACGGACCTGCAAATCAAAAGCCCGCAAGTCAACGTGAAGATTGACCGGGATAAAGCGCAGGTGGTGGGCGTGTCACCGCAGCAAATCGAAAACGCGTTGTTCACGGCGTATGGCCAGCGGCAGATCTCGACGATCTACGCGCCGAACAACGAATACTGGGTGATCATGGAGCTCGAGCCGCAATACCAGCTCGATCCGCAGATGCTGTCTTACCTGTATGTGCGGTCGTCGAACGGGCAGCTTGTACCGCTCAATTCGGTGGCGAGCTTGACGACTAGTCTGGGTCCGCTGACGGTAAATCATATGGGGCAGCTTCCGTCCGTGACGATTTCGTTCGATTTGCTGCCGGGCGTTTCGCTGGGACAGGGAGTGGACGAAATTCAGAAATTAGCGGCGCAGACGCTGCCGCTGACGATCAACACAAGCTTCCAGGGAACCGCGCAGGCCTTTCAGCAGTCGCTGAAGGGACTGGGCATGCTGCTGGTGATGGCGATTCTGGTGATTTATATCGTGTTGGGGGTTTTGTACGAGAGCTTTATTCATCCGTTGACGATTCTTTCCGGGTTGCCGGCGGCAGCGTTTGGAGCGTTGCTCACGCTGCTGGCGTTTGGAATGCAGCTCGATTTGTTCGGGTTCGTGGGAATCATCATGCTGATTGGCATTGTGAAGAAAAACGCGATCATGATGGTGGACTTCGCGCTGGAACTGGAGCGCAGCGGAACCCACACGGCGGCCGAAGCGGCCGTGCAGGGATGCTTGATACGATTCCGGCCGATTATGATGACAACGATGGCGGCAATTATGGGCACTTTGCCAATCGCGGTCGGATTTGGAGCAGGAGCAAACTCGCGACGACCGCTGGGCGTATCGGTGGTCGGCGGGCTGATTTTCGCGCAGGTAGTGACACTGTATTTGACGCCTGTTTTCTATACCTACATGGATTCGTTCCAGACGTGGCTCGGCAAGGGAGCACGGAAGACCCTTGCGGAACAGGGAGTGAGATTGAATGAGCCGCTGCTGGCACCGCACGCGAAACGCATCGCAGAGAACTGAGCGGCGGATTCCCGAAACGGAACGACTGAGGAAAAAACAAGCCGAATTCGAGTACCATTGACTGTCGCTACGGTAAGTACTAGTATCTCCTCACTGGGACCGCTATTCTTTCTATTTTCTATGTAGCGTATTGATATTTAAGCGCTTAGATTGAGGATTCTCCCGAGTGCCCAACAGGTTGCCATTTCGCCAAGAACCATCACTGGAATCAAAAATGCGGGCCAAGCGACGGGGACCGCGGATGAATTCGCGCGTCCCGCTGGCTATTGAATGGGTGGAGAGCAAAGCGAAGGCGCCGAACCAGGAAACCGCGCACACGCGTGTAGTGAACTTCTATGGCTGTCTGCTGGTGGCACCGCGCGCCATGAAACTGGACCAACGTCTGATTGTCACAAACCTGGCAAACCAGCGTACGATCGGAGCGGTGGTGGTTTACACAGGAAACAAGAGGGTGGATGGTTGGGAGCTTGGGGTGGAGTTATTCCAGCCGAGAACGGACTTCTGGGGCTTAGAACTATAGGGGCCATCCGCAGATTTGCAGGCACGAAGTGTCCCTGGGTCGATGAATTAAACCTTATCGGAGAGTTGCGACGATGAGTCGCGAGGATCCGGCAAAGTACGAGGGAGCGCAAGTCGCACCGCACGACGAACGGAGACGCAGCCAGCGGGTGAGACTTCGCGTCTCTGTGAAACTGCACGTACGTATTCCAGAAAAACCGGAAACAATCGAAGCGCAAACCGCGGACGTGAACGACAATGGCGCGTTGCTGACCTGCCCGGAAAGCCTTCCAGTGAATACGCGGTTCATCCTCGAGCACAAAGGTTCGCGGCAACGCGTCGGCTGCCGGGTGACTCGGACGCCGAACGTGATTCACGGAGGATTTCTGGTCCCCGTGGAATTCGACACCGCGACGCCGGGATTTTGGCATATCTCATTTCCGCCGACGGATTGGAAGGCGCTGGAAGAATAAAACGAGGCGATTTGGATTTTTCCCCGTCATTTTTCCTGGCCATAACAAACGCAGTTTCTCGCCTTGTAGAAAACGATCCAAGTGAAGAAAGGCGGGTTTCCGGTCCGCACTAGGGCAGAGCCGCGCGACTTTGTTTCGTAAACGATAAGAATCAATTTGCAGGCTGTGACAACAGGGAAATTCTATTGTGAAGCGCGGACAAAGGGAATCTGGTCGAGATCCAGATTTCCGCCGGAGAGGATGATGCCGATACGCTTCCCTCCGATTGGGAATTTCTTGTGGATGGCAATGGCGGCCGAGACAGCGCCGGACGGCTCGACAATGAGTTTGAGACGTTCCCAGAGAGTGCGCATGGCGGCGAGAATTTCCTCCTCGGTGACGAGAGCGATTTCGTCGAGGTGCTGGCGCAGGATCGAGAATGTAAGAGGGCAGAGAGTGGCGCGAAGACCGTCGGCGATGGTTTCGGTTTTCGCCGCGGGCTCGATTTTGCCGGAGGCGAAGGAGCGGTAAGCGTCGTCGGCATTTTGGGGTTCAGCGCCAATCACGCGAATTTGCGGGCGCATGGATTTCGCGGCGATGGAAGTACCGCTGAGGAGACCGCCGCCGCTGACTGGCGTAATGATGACGTCGAGATCCGGAACGTCTTCGAGCAATTCGATGGTCGCAGTGCCCTGGCCGGCGATGACTTGCGGATTGTTGTAGGGATGAATCAGCACGGCACCGGTTTTTTCCTGCAGGATTTTGCAGGCGGCATCGCGCGACGCGACGCTATATTCGCATTCGGTGACGCGGCCGCCGTAAGACTCGACGGCTTGACGCTTGGCGCGCGGGGCATTACCTGGCATGACGATCCACGCGGGAATGCCGCGGCGACGGGCGGCGAGCGAAATGGCTGCGGCATGATTTCCGGAAGAAACAGTGACGACGCCGCGCTTGGCCTCTTCGTCGGTGAGCGAGAGAACGGCGTTGGTGGCGCCGCGGAATTTAAACGAGCCGGTTTTCTGCAAATTTTCGCATTTGAAAAACAGATGGGCGCCGGTCATCTGGTCGATGGATTCTGACGTGAATATCGGAGTGCGATGAATGTGAGGACGAATGCGCGCGTGGGCTGAACGGATGGCTTCAAGATTTGGCGCCCTTGTTGCGTCGGTTCGTTCGGTCTGCGCGGTTGTCATGCCTGGAATTATTGCACATTTGAGGAGCAGAGCGAACGGACGAAGAAAACTCGGCGCCCTGGGGCCGACCCTAGACAAGAACCAAGTGCCGTCCGGAGGGCGGCATCGGCCCCATAAGTCCGATTCTTCGCTGCGCTCAGGACAAGTCGGGCCCTACAAAAGCAGACGGCCGCGACAAACGGCATCGGACCTAAGGCGGGCGGGGTTAACCCCGCCTCTACACGGAAAGACCTGAAACCCCGAAGAGATGCACTAGCGAGCGGGCGGAACGGTGAAGGTGACTTTGGACGCGGCGGAGTTTTCGAATTGGTCGAAGACCTGCACGGCTATGGTGTGCTCGCCGGGCTTGAGATCGTGGAGGACAACATCGTAATTCTCGACGGGCGCGTCGGTGAGCCGGCCTTCGGGGAAGACGGATTGCCAGTGGTGAGCGTCGACGCTGTAAGAACTGCGAGCGATGTCGCTGGCCGCGTCGCGCGCAGTGAAGCGCAGATGCCACTCGTTGCCGGATGGTTGTGCCCGCAGATTTTCGACGGATGGCGGAGTGTTGTCCACCTGAAAGCGATCGCTGATGCGATCGGTGGTGAGCGCTTGTCCAGAAGGATTCGAAGAGCTATCGGAGGCGACGAGCTTCAAATAGTAAGCGCCATCAGGCATTAGGTTGGTGTCCCAAGAATAGAAATCTTCTTCGATGTCGTTTTTCAGAAGCTTCCACTCTTTTTCACCCTGGCCGCGATAGTAAAGCGAAAAAGTGAGCTCGTCGTCATTTTCGTCGTGGGCTGTCCAAACGGCTGTCTGGTAGCCCTTCGCGGAAAATCCCTGAGGAGGAGCAGTGAAACGCGGGGGGTGCTGCTGCTGAAATTCGGTGACGCTCGAAAAATTCGTTTCGCCATCTTCATGAGTTTCAGGGACGCGAAGCGGAACGACCGATGGAGCCTGCTGAGGTCCCGCACCGCCGGCGGAAAATCCCTGCGCACGGAGACCGGGCTGCTCAACAATAATGCCATCAATCACGGGTGCGACGTTATTGCGAAGATAGGCGAGCTTCACCCAAGCAAGCGTGGGCTGCTGCTGGTGCGCATCCTGACCGACGCCGCGCGGGACGGCAATGTGGAAGACAGCCTTCCACTGCACAAAACGCGCCGGGGGACATTGGACGTCATTTCCGGACGCGTCGGAAAAGGGACCAGACCACGGGCTCCAGTAATCGTCGGGATCCGAAGTGTTGCCGGAGCGAACATAAAATTCAACTTTTCCTGCCGCTCCGTCGTGTTCGCCCCACCACGTCAGACGGCCCCAGCGCGAATAGATTTTCGCGTCAAAGGGATCGGATTCAAACGTGCCCTCCGCGGCATATTCAGGACCGAGGGTAAAAATTTTGCCGGGATTCGCGGTTGCGACGTAGACCTTATGGCCGGGTCCGGTGGCGAGGGACGTGACTTGAGAGGCGTCGGCGCTGGCGAGCGAAGAGAATATTTGATTGTCAGTGAGCTCGATGACTTCACCGTGATTTCCCGTTCCGAGCAGGAGATGATTTTCGGGTGAGAAACCGAGGGCATAGACGACATCTTGCGGGGATGACCACAGGGATTCCGGAGAGCCGTCCGGGGCGATGCGATAGACTTCGCTGCCTCCAGTGGCGCTGGGGAATTGCGGAAAAATCATAGGGGTGGCAGATGGGGTGCCGACCGTTGAAGATTGCGCCGCAGTGGCAGCAGCGGAACGAGCGGCGGCGGCTTGAAAGGCAGCGGCAAGCTGCTGCGCCGCGGCCGGATTAACGCCGATTCGCTGCTGCCGAGGCGTCTTATTGCCGACCGCAGCAGCGTAGATATTGCCGGAGGAGTCCGCGGCAAGAGCGGTGACTTCTTTCTTACTGGTTTCGTAGATGACGAAGGCTTTGCCGGCTTGTGGAAGAGCCGAAGCGCTGGCCGCGTGGAGCGGGACGCGAATTATCAAGCCACTGGGGTCGGTGCCGACGAGCAGGTTGCCATCGTGGTCGAAGGCAAGGGAACGGGCATGACTCTCATCGCTCTTGAAGAAAAGTTTGCCTGTGCCATCTGGGCCGACAGCGAAAACCTCTCCTTTGTCGCCGGTGGCGACGAAGAGGGTGCCTGCGGAATCAAACGCGAGCGCCCAGATGTATTTGGTTTTGGGATCGAAGAAGACGGTGTGTTTTCCATCAGGAGTGACTTTGTAAACTTTGCCGTCAGGCGACGTTGCGACGTAGATGTTGTCTTGTTTGTCGATCGCGAGGGCTTGAGCTGTAAGTTCGGTTGATTCGAAAACAGTGGCAGGCTTGCCTGAGGCGTCGAGGCGGAGAACCTTGGCGTCGGAGCCGCCCGCGGCGTACACGCGTCCGTGAGAATCCACGGCCAACGCCCAAACATATGCGAGGTTGGGATCGGCAAAAGGTTTGAATTCCGGCGCGGGAATGAGGGTGCCATCGCTGCGGAGAGCGACACCTTTGTGCGTACCCTTTTCGAATTCCGCGAAACTGGATTGTTCCCAGAAGCGCGTGTGCTCCGCGCGTGCCGCAACCGCCCCAAACAAGGCCACAGAGAGAATCGAAACGAGTATGGCTCGCCGCATCGGATGTCTCGCAATCCTTTTATTTACCGGGTTGTTCGCTGAATTCACTTAATCGTAATCGAAAGATACTGCTGGCCCGTGATGACTTGACTCATGCCGACGGAATGCTCGCCGATGACAGACTGGAAAAGCATTTGGGCTCCGCCGGGAACGCGATGCTGATCGAGGACATTGACCGCGGAAGCAGGCACATTGGGAAGCTCTTTGTCCTCGACGAGCAGGGTTGGGGAATTCTGGAGCAGTGTGACGTACAAATGATCGTTCTGGCGCTCGCGGTTGATGACACGGATCAACTCATCAAGACTCTGCAAGCGCTCTCCGCCCGCGCCAGGAAAAAGCTCGCGCATACGATCGAGAGAAGACGCGTCGCTGACGAGAATTTGCAGATTGCCGCGGGCCGCCTGGGCTGGGATGGTCAGCGGGACTTCCTGAATGAAGGGAGAGCCGCGATAAGGACGCAGCAACACTTTGATGCGAATGGTTTCACCGGGCTGAGCTTCGCTCTTGTTGCTCCAAGCGCCGTCGATTGCGGCCCAGCGGTTCTCGGGACGACTGGTAACGTTGAGGGTGACTTTTTCGACCTTGGGCTGCTCGTAGGGATTGGCGTAAATACGGCCGAAGGAGGAGGCCACGGCCATAGCCAGTTGGTAGCCATCCGGAACTGGAGCGTCGGTTGGAGGATACATGTCACGAAGCTCAACAGGCGGGTGGCCGGCGAGATCGATGTGGCCGTCGAGCTCAAGCGTGGTGCCCTCAGTATAGGCGGTGTTAGAGACGATGCCGTTAAAGGCCGCTAAGGCGACGAGCAGGGGCGTCAACTTCGGATTCTGGTCGACGTTAAAATGAAAATGGCGCTGTTCGGTAGGAGTGGTGACATTCACGTCGACGGGAAGGGTTGGGGGGGACGCGCCGAGACGGCCCACGACGGCGGTTACGCGGTCTTCCGTGATGGTGCCGATGGGCCCGCCGGAATTCATGACCTTGGTTGACTCGCGCAACATAGCGACCGTGGTGACTACGTGGCCGCGAGTCATGGGCAAAGCGACCGAACCGAAGCCGAAAAGAGGATGGCCGCAAACGAAGACTTCGTCGCCAACAATGGCCGTGACGGTGCATCCGGCGTTCACGGCGAGATCGCCGGAAATCAACTCCATGCCGACCATGTCGCCCGGTTTTAGCTGCCCGTCGTCGGGACGCGCGGCTGTGGTGCCGCCTGCCATCGCACTCATTCCGAAAGCCTGCAATTGGTTACCAAACAGAGCGAGCGTTTGGGGCATCGCGCCGGAGAAAACGAGAGGCGTCTCGATGGGAACGAGGAATTTTCCGTCACCGAGAGCGACCTTCTCGGGAAAGGCGTCGGGTCGCGATCCCACAGCAGTTAGCGATGTGTCCGGCATCTCGTTCCCGGCGACGGCGGGCGCAGACATGGCCTTCTGAATATCAAGCATATTTTGGATGGGGGTGACGCCAGCAATGGCATCCCTATTGAACTCCCCAATCTTGAGAGAAATGGCACCAGCCAGCTTGCCGTCGAAATAAACGGGGCTGCCGCTCATTCCAGCGACCACGCCGGTTTTCGCAACGTCAGCGCCGGCGAGTTCGACGAGGATAATGTCCTGCTTCGGGCCCATGGCGTTTTTGAGTACGCCGAGGACGGTCACGTCCATTTTTTCAACTTGGTCGCCTGTGAAGATGGTGTAGGCGACGCCTTTCATTCCTGTGTGAATCTCGCTGAGAGGAAAAATGACGGGATTGTCCGCGCCGAGAACGGGGACGCCAAAACAGAGAGCCAAGAGACAGGTCAACAGAAGACTGGGACGGAGACGCATAAGACTTTTCATAATAGCGTGCGCCGCCGCGCGAAGCAAATCGGACGTTGCGCCGATGTGATTCGGGGGTAACGACGGGGCGGGGTTCCTTTTCGAGTCATATTCGAGAAATGGAGTGCATTCTATTGGACACGAATCGGGGTCGTGGGGTTGTTTCGCCGCGCGTGCTACTATTTGGCCTCATGAAAAAGCGCATCAGTCCGGCGAAGGCCTTTGGCGGCGTGCTCCTGGTGCCGGGGGACAAATCCATTTCGCACCGGTCCGCGAGTC
>JBAUEX010000027.1:0-16198 GCA_049678845.1 Candidatus Acidiferrales bacterium | reverse complement strand
CAGTAGTGTCCCAGCGTTATGCGAACAAAATCAATTGGTTATCGGAAACCGGTTGAATTTCGTCGCTGATCGTTTGTGCAAGTAGTTGATCCAGCGGGATTTTCTCGAACATGGTCAGGCTAAGGATCTGTAGGATTTCATACAGGCTAGCCGAGAGATGTAATCGTTTTTTGACGATGGCGACCAGAACATAGGCAGAGACGGCGATCCAGATTTGTGACCTGACCGCGTTCTCCGAAGTTCCGAAGAAAGCTTTGATTCGCAGATGCTGCTTGATCCATTTGAAGAAGAGCTCTACTTGCCAGCGGCAGCGGTATAGTTCGGTGATCGTAAATGCTGGCAAGACGAAGTTGTTGGTAAGAAAGATGAGGGTCTTGGCGGTTTCGGGGTCCTTGAAGCGGATGCGGCGCAGCGGTGCCTCGAAGCCTTGGTGCGAGTAGAAGCCAGTAAGGACGACACTTTGGTCACAGATCAACCCCGTCGTGCGATCGACCGGATGCGAGTAGCGGCGTTGGACCTTGAGGTTCGACTTGCCACGGGTCACGAAGAAGCTGCCGGCTTCGTGAAAGCGATAGAGGCGCTCGAAGTCGAGGAAACCACGATCCATGATGTAGAAGGCGCCGGGCTCGGGCAGCAGTTGGTCGAGGATGTTGACCTCGTGCACCTTGCCATCACTGATGTGAATGAAGGTGGGGATGTTGCCGCGCAGATCGAGCAGTGTATGCAGCTTGATGGCTGCCTTGGCCGTGCGAAATACCGCCCACGGAAATACCGACAGACACAGATCGATAGTCGTGGTGTCGAGGGCGTAGACGGTTTCTTGCAGATCGACGCCGAAGGACTCTTGCGCATACAACGGCCGGGCTATGCCGATCAGGCTCTGCGCAAAATCGGCATAGATGCGCCAGTCGCGCACAGCGTTGGCATTGGCCAGCGTATTACGAGCCACCGCCGAACGAATCCCGAGATGATAGAGCTTGGAACTTTGCGCGCGGAGACATACTTCGATGTCTCGAAGGCTCTCCCGAAAGGTCAACTGAGCGAACGCCATGCACAAGAATTGATCCAGGCACGAGAAGGACTTCACTTTGAACGCGCCTCGATAGCGGGTGACGCAACGACGAAAGGTGGTCAACGGAAGATGTTGCATCAGCTGCGCAAACACCAGCTTGCCTCGGTTCATCGATGCCCCCCACGAAGTTATGCTCCGCAGGGTCGCAGAACCGGCATTCCGAGTTCAAATCGAGACCAAAAGAATTTGCCGCTTATACGTTCCTCATCAATAATTTACGGAAGGCAAGAGGCACAACGTTGGGACACTACTGATTTCAAGCACAAAGCAGCGACCAAGTCCTGGCATCAACGCATCCCGATTTCCACGGAAAACTTGAGTTCACTGGCCTCGCAACCGGCGAATTCGTACTTAGAGCAGAGTACAAAGGCTACGATGACGAGCGTTCCGCGAAATTCCAAATCACGGGAGGAGGACGTGACCGAGATCACGATGCAGATGATGCCTCAGGGGGAATTCATCGTGTGCCAGTAATCTCGATGTCATTCTAGATGGAATGCCTGTTTTTTGACTTCGCCGATTCCCGACTATGTGTAAAGGAGCGCACGTTTTGGAGCGAATTCTGTTTCGCTTTTCGCAATTGGACGTGCAGTCGGATAATCGGAAACCAGCCTACTACGTCAATCTGAGTCACTATCGGGAAGGCCGACGTTTAGCGTGTCTCTACTGGGGCTTTAGTGTGATGTGCCGGGCCACCAAAGTAGCGTCTCCGTCCTGAATGGCCACCGCTGTCGCTGGCCGCGCTTGTTGAAACACCGCTCCCTGCGGCGGCAAACCAAAACTTTCATCGAGCAAAAATAATTGCACTGGCTTCGCGCTCGCCAGCGTGAACTGCATTTCAACCCCTTCCGCCGGCAGGCTCCTGCACGTGTACGGCCGCCAGCCATGCGTGTAACGAAGCATGCGGGGCGCCAGTTCCGGAATTGCTTGCCCTTGCATTGAAACGGATTCGACGCCCGCATCCGGCGGAAACGCAAGCGAGATCACCGGCGCGCCGCGCGGCGACCGCAGCAGAACGTCAAAGCGCCATTTCCCTCCCGAAGGCGAAACGCTCCGCACCGTCAACATCGGCGAAGCCAAATTCAGTGCCAGCGCATCCGCAGCGAACGCGCCCTTCGAGCCCCACGGGTAAATCGCCAGCTTTTTATTTGAGAAATCGCCCGCGTTGATTAGACTGCGCGGCAGCCGCTCCGACGCAGGATTCGCCATCCAGTACGTTTTGCCGCTGTCGGCATTCTGAAAATATTCGAGATCAAGACTCTCTGGCGAGTTCGCGGAGAAACGAGGCGAAAATAGAGCGACTCCGGCCCCGATAATCACGGCCGTCAACAAAACCCCAGGAGCAAGCCATCGCTTCCCTGCCGCGACGGTCCCCGCCAGCGGCGCGACTGGCGTTGAAATCAGTGCGACGACGATCGCAATAACAATCAGCGAAATGCCACCCAGCGCGTCATACAGAAACCATATCGCCTCGATCGCGATGGCGGCAGCGACTATCGCCGGACCAATTGTCGCAACTGCACCCGCAAAGCCTCCATCGCCTCGCTCAAAAAGAATTGCCAACCCGCAAATCCCCGCCGCCAGTGCCGGCCCCACGAAAATGTAACTGTACGCCGGAGCCAGCAGCCCCAGAACAACCGCAGCCATCACCCACCAAATCCATATCCCGCTCCATAGCCCCCAGAAGCCTGCAAATCGCCAGAAGCCCAGACCACAAGTCGCCACAACCAGAAATCCCAATGCCCAAAATCCAATCAGCATGGGCGCCGGATGCGCCACCCACGGCGTCGGCAACGCGCCCGCTGCTCGAAGCAAAAAATAAAGAATCCCTCCAACGATTCCACTCGCAAGAATCATCACAGGCCAGCTGACAACTCCCCACAGGAAATTCTTGATCCGCATTTGCTGGCGGCGCAGCAAAATCACGATTTCAATGATCAACAGCGCCAGCGACAGCGCGGCGAAATAAATAGTCGTCTGCGCCGGCCACCAGATTATCTTCCAGCCAAAGAGATCGAAAAACACCGCCTCGGAATTTCCGCCGAATTGCAAATTCGAATTCGCCAACGCGCGCAGTGCTGTCAGTGCGCTGTCGCCCTCATGCTGAATACTGTTCGCGCTCGCGTTTGCGAAATCGTCGAGTGGCGTGTGGTAGTGCGCCACGTCGCCAATGAACGCGAAATTGAATCCCTGATATCCCGCGCGCTTGAACACCGTGAAATCCGTGTCGTTCGGCAGCAGCTTGTAAACTGCGTAGAAAATCGATGTCGCGTCCGGATGATGCACGGTCTTGGCATACATGCGCATCAACCAGCCATTCGCGCTGCCCGTCTCGAACATCGCGCTCGGCCCGGAAGTCCCGCGATTATCCATGTTCACCGCGGCGCGCACGCCTTTCGCCCACGGATCCCCGGCCACAAAAGCTTCCGCACCGAGCAGGCCCGCCTCTTCGCCTTCGTCGATCAGAAAAATCACTGGATGCCGCGGCGGTGCGGACATCTTCAGCGCGCGCGCAATTTCCAGAACGCTCGCGACGCCAACTCCGTCGTCGGAAGCGCCCGGCCCGGCCGGAACTGAATCGTAGTGCGCCGCCAGCATCACCGCCGGTCCTGCTTCTTGTCCATCGAGACGCGCGACCACATTCTTCACTTCGGCGCATGTCCCATACGCGTCGCAGGCAAAGCCGCCACGGACTTGCGGCTGATAGCCAAGCTGCGTCAATTCAGAAACAATGCGCGCACGCACCACGGCGCTCTGCTCGCTTCCCACGGGATGCGGCACGCCATCGCCCACCAGTTCTTGTAGAACCATTCGCGCACGCGCGCTCGAAAATTCATCCGCTGGAGCTTGGGCGCCTTTCGCGGCGGGAGGCCCCGAACGAATCGCCGTCAGGCAAATGATCAACGCATACGCCACGATGGCGATTGCAAAGCTCCGGCCGCGCGGAACACCGGGCAATGAATTCACGCACCCTCCATCAATCAGCGGAACATGGCCGCCATGCCGTTCGCAATCCTATGTTCGACGTATCCGGCAAGTCAACGCACTCGCCCGGGATCATCCTCAAATCATCCCGAACCGTGCCCCAAATCTCTCCCCAAATGGCAATTGACGAATCGTCCGCGCATCACTACATTGTCCGTTCATCCTGGAGCCATCATGAAAACGCTTTTCCTTGCCCGCCTATTTGCAACCCTTCTGTTTGCCAGCCCGCTTGTCCTCGCTGCTTCCGCGCATACAAATGATTCGCCCGCTGGTCAGCGCCTGACTCCTGAGCAAGCCCTGAACTTGCACCGCATCTCCGACCTGCGCTTCTCACCTGACGGCGAGCGCCTCGCCTTCACCGTCAGTGAGCCTCCGAAGGCCGCCGAAAATCCGCATCACATCTGGATTATGGATGTCGCGACGCGCCAGGTCCGCCAGTACACCTTCTCCGAAAAATCCGACGACTCGCCGCGCTGGTCGCCAGACGGCAAATCCCTCGCCTTCCTCTCCAATCGCGATGAATTTCGGCAGATTTACTTGATGCCCTCAAATGGCGGTGACGCGTACGCCATCACCGAAGGCAAGCGCAACATCGCCTCATTCGAATGGTCCCCCGACGGCAAGCAAATCGCCTTCGTCGCCCCGGACGAACCGACCGCCGCGGAACAGAAAAAGGAAAAAGACAAGGACGACGCCATGGTCGTCGATCATGACGACAAGAATAGCCGCATCTGGATTCTCGATGTCGCCACGAAGAAAGCCCGCGCGCTCACGGCCGCGAACTGGAAAGTTCGCCAAGCAGAATGGACGCCCCGGGGAAACAACCTCATCGTCTCGGTCACCGATCATCCCGAATCCGAAGACGACACCGACCGCATTTTCTCAGTCAATGTTGCCGACGGCAAAATGGCATTGCTCTTCGCGCCCAAGGGTCCCTTCGGTGACATTCGCGTTTCTCCCGACAGCAAACAATTCGCCTACATCGGCTCTCGCGTCGATGGCCCCGAGCCTCACGACATCTACGTTCGCCCGATAGATTCGCCGGCCGCGCAACCCAGCCGCAACCTCACAAGCAGCAGCGTGGATCGCCCGATGAACGGCATCGAATGGCGTCCCGACGGCAGCCTCGTCGCCGTCGCCCAGACGGGCTTCGAAACCGCGCTCTATTCTCTGAGCCCGGATGGTTCCGCAAAAACTATCGATGACATTGGCCCCAATCCGCATGCCTTCGCTGTCGCTCCTTCAGGAACAATCGCATTCGTCGGCGAATCCGCGACTGCGCCGCCTGAAATTTATCTTGCGTCCGCCAACGGTGCAGCCGGCCGCGTCACGCATCTGAATTCGAGCTGGGATTCGGTAATCCTTTCGAAGGCCAGCTTCTTTCACTATCACAGCTTCGACGGCCTCGAAATCGAAGGCGAACTCCTGAAGCCTCTCGATTATTCCGGCAGCGGTGCCGTGCCTCTTGTTGTTCTCGTTCACGGCGGCCCCACGGGCGCGTGGTCTGACAATATCGACTCCTGGGGCCAGCTCCTGGCCTCGCACGGCTTCGCCGTCGCGTATTTCAACATCCGTGGCTCCACAGGCTACGGCGAGAAATTCGTTGAGATGAACCGCGCCGATTGGGGCGGCGCCGATTTCAAGGACGTCATGGCCGGCGTTGACTACCTCGTCAAGCAAGGCATCGCCGACCCGAATCGTCTCGGCATCGGCGGCTGGTCGTACGGCGGCTACATGGCCGAATGGGCCATCACCCAGACCAATCGCCTCAAGGCTGCCGTTTCCGGCGCCGGCATGGTCGACCTGATTGCCGAGTTCGAAACAGAAAATGGCCCCTCGTATGACAAGTGGTTCTGGGGCCTTCCCTACAACCATCCAGAGGACATGCTCAAGCACTCACCTTATCTCTATCTGAAGAACGCCCACACGCCCATCTTGATCCTCCAGGGCCAAGCCGACACCACGGATCCCCTCGGCCAGAGCACCGGTCTTTATCGCGGCTTGAAGTTTTATGGCGCGCCAGCCGAGCTCGTAGAGTACCCGCGCGAAAATCACGGCTTCCACGAAGAAAAGCACGAACTCGACCGCCTCAACCGCATCGTCGCGTGGTATCAGGAGTATTTGAAATAAACTCAACTCGGTGTAACGGCCATTCCATAGGGCAACATTCGGGCACATTCCGCGGGCAAACGCTTTACACGCCTTGGGCCTCATGCTATCTTCCTTCGCATCACCGCCGGTCTGATGCGCCAGACGGCTGGGCCCGCACACTGCGACCCGCCACGATTTTTGTCTCAAAATCCTCTGCTGCAAGTTACAAAATTCAGGCTGCTTCCCTGCATCCAATGGAAGAGCCAGGCGATTTCTGAGGAGCAGCGTGCTCAAACTGCGTAAAGTCGAATTACTGGGCTTCAAATCCTTCTGCGAGAAGACGCAAATCGTCTTCAGCGGCAGCGGCGTCACCTGCATCATCGGCCCCAACGGCTGCGGCAAATCCAACGTCGTCGACGCCATCTCCTGGGTTCTCGGCGAGCAAAGCCACAAAATGCTTCGCGCCGAGCGCATGTCCGACTGCATTTTCAACGGCACAGTCAAGCGCCCGCCCATGGGCATCTCCGAAGTCTCCCTGACGCTCGTTGACCCGGAACTCGCCGACGCCGTCGCCAAAGTTTTCGGCGACAAGTCCCAAAGTTCCTCGGAAAATGACCAAGAAAATTCGGCCGCCATTCCCGCTGCATCCGAACTGGAAGCAGTCTTCGTCGAATCCGCCGAGCCCGCCGCCGCGGACGCCGCTTCGAAACCCGACAAGCACTGGAAAAAGCGCGCGCAGGATAAGCCCGCTGTCAATGTCAAGCCCGGCGAAGTCGTCGTCGGCCGCCGCCTCTATCGCTCCGGCCAAAGTGAATACCTCATCAATGGCCGCGTAGCCCGTCTTCGCGACGTCCAGGAACTCTTCATGGGCATGGGCCTCGGCCCAGATTCTTACGCCATCATCGAGCAGGGCCGCATCGGCCAGATCCTCAATTCGCGCCCCATGGATCGCCGCGCCCTCATCGAAGAAGCGGCCGGCATCACCGTTTACAAAACCAAGCGCCGCCTTGCTGAAGCAAAACTCGAAGCCTCAAAAGTAAATCTCTCCCGCGTCAACGACATTCTCGTCGAAGTCGAAAAACAGCTCGCGTCCCTCAAGCGCCAGGCCTCCAAAGCCCGCCGCTACGCCGAATTGCGCGAAGAAATGCGCGGCTTAATGCGCACCGTTCTCGCCAGCAAGGCGCGCCACCTCGAATCGGAAGCCGAGCGCCTGGAAACAATCCTCGGCGAAATGATTGCCTCAGAAAATAGCGAGAGCGCTGCGATCCGCGAACTTGAATCCGAGCAAGAGCGCCTCAACGCCCGCAATTACGAACTCGAAAACGAGCTGCGCCAGCTTCAGAATCTTCTCAATCAATCCGCGCTCGAACTCGACCGCGCCGAAAATCGCATCTCCTTTAATCGCGAGCAATCCGCGCAGATCGATTCGCGAGTCAATCAGCTCGCCGCAGAGATCGCGCAATCGGAAGCGCAGGCCGCCCAAGTCGAAACGCGCCTCACCGGTCATCGCCAGGGCGTCGCCGCTCTGCGCGCCGAATCCGCGCAACTCGACTCGCATCTCCAGAATTTCGCGCGTCAAATCGAATCCGGTATCGCCGAGCAAGCCGCTATTGAGCAGCAGATTGCCACTCTTCGCGACGCCGCATCCCGCAGCGGCGAGGATTCTGTGCGCGCGCAGGTCGAATCCCTGCAGGCCGAAGATCAGGCCGCGCGCATTGCCGTCGAGCAGGCACAACGCCAGGAAAATTTATCTCGCCTCGAAGGCGAGCGTGCGGTCCAAGCCGAAAAAGTTCAGGCAGCCGAAGTCCGCCATCGCGAAGCCGAAGCAAACGCTCTCCAGCTCGCCGAGCAGGTTCGCAACGCTCAGGAGTCCCTGGCGGCAACCCGGCGCGCGCATCAGGAAATCGCCCAACGCAACGAAAAATTGCGCGATGATCTTTCCGCCGAACGCGCCCGACGCGGCTCGCTCGAACAAATTCTCAACGACCGCGCCTACACCGCCGAAGCGGTGCAGAAACTCTTCGCCGTGAATGGCGAAGCCGATTCCCGCGGTTTCCGCGCGGTCGGAGTCCTCGCCGATTACGCTGAAGTCGAGGAACAGTACGAAGGCGCAATCGAGCAATTCCTCCGCGATGAACTCGAATACGTCGTCGTCGAAACGTTCGATCACGCTCGTGCCGGCATCAGCCTTTTGCGCGAAGAGATGGGCGGTCGCGCCACTTTCTTCGTCGATTCCCTGCGCCAAATGAAATACGAGCCACGGCCCGACCGAGCATCTCTTTCCTCCGCGGGCATCGTCTCTCGACTCGATCGCCTCGTCGAGTTCCGCGACCCGCTCGGCCCCGCCGCAAAGCAATTCTTGTCCAAACTCGAAGGCGCCTATTTGATCGAAACCGCCGCCGAAGCGGAAAAACTCGCGCGCGAGAATCCCCAACAATATTTCGTAACGCTCGATGGCACGTGCTACCACGGACGCATGGTCACGGGCGGCCGCCCCGGTGAAGCCGGCCCGCTCGCTCTCAAACGCGAATTGCGAATGCACGAAGCCGAAGTCGTTCGTCTCGAACGCCTCGCCTCGGAAACGCAGTCCGAACTGGCCCGTACACAAGAAGACCAGCGCCGCATCGAAAGCGAACTCGAACAAACGCTCTTCGCGCACGTCGAAGCCGAGAAAACGCGCGTCGCGGCCTTCCATCAATTCGAACAGGCCCGCGAAGATCTGGCCCGCGTCGAACAGCAGGTCGCGGAGGCGTTGCGAGAAGTCGCTCGCCTCCGGGCCGAAGTCGAACAGGCCCGCGCCCGTGCTTCCGAAGCTCGCCTCCTGAGCGAACAGACCCTTGTCTCTCGCGCCACGGCCGAGCAGGAAGCCGCCGCGACAACCGAACGCCTTGCCGCGCTGCGCGAAAGTGTTCTCGCCCAGCAAACCGAACTCGCCTCCCGCCGCGAGGAATTGGCCGCTATGGCGGAACGCCTTGCGAACGCTGAAACGCTCGAGTCGCGTCTGGCCGAGGAATCGAGCCAGGCCCTCGAACGCCTGACAATCCTAACCGGTCAGCGCGATGCCCTCGCGCGCGAGAAAACCGAACGCGAGTCGAGCAATTCCCAACTCCAGCAGCAGGTCGAACACTATCGCAACGAGAAATCGCAGTTCGAGCAGCGTCAGGTTCAGCTTGAACAACAGTGGAATTCCCAACGCGAACGCGCCGCTGCTCTTGATGAGAACCTCCGCGCTCGGCGCGTTTCACTCGACGAAGTGCGCGCCAATCGCGGCCACCACGAAATCGAGAAAGCCCGCAACGATTCCGATCGCGAGCATCTGCGTCAAACCTGCATTTCCGAAGCCAGCGCTCAGCCCGAAGAATTGATCGCGCAGCAGGAACAGCTTCTCACCGGCGAGGAATTGGTCACCACCGAAGCCAGCTACGTGGGCATCAAAGAGCGCCTCGAATCCATGGGGCCTGTCAATATGATGGCTCTCGAGGAGTATCAGGACTGCGACCAGCGCAATACCTTCCTCACCCGCGAGCGCGACGACCTCGTCCAGTCCATTCAAAACACGCAGCAGGCCATCACCGAGCTCGATACTGTCTCGCGCCAGAAATTCGAAGAAGCCTTCACCGTCATCAATCGCAATTTTGGCGAAGCTTTCCGCACTCTCTTCGGCGGTGGCAGCGGCGAAATGCGTCTCACCGAGCCGGATAGTTCCGGCGACTGCGGCATCGATATCGTCGCGCAGCCTCCGGGCAAGCGCCTGCAAAATATTATGCTGCTCTCGGGAGGTGAAAAGGCCATGACCGCGCTCGCCCTCCTGATCGCTGTGTTCCGTTTCCAACCGAGTCCCTTCTGCATCCTGGACGAAGTCGACGCCCCCCTCGACGAAGCCAACGTCGGCCGTTTCAACCGCATGCTCCTCGACATGGGCGAACAAACCCAATTCATCATCGTCACGCACAATCGCAAAACGATGGAGATGGGCTCGATGCTCTACGGCGTCACCATGCAGGAGCCGGGAGTTTCGAAACTCGTTTCGGTCCGCTGGGACGAGCACGCGCAATCCACCGCGGCATAATTTGTTTCTTGCAATCTGCGCGAGATTGCGAAAAAGTTTTCCTCAGCTCTTTTTCTTACCCGATTGACATCTCATTTCTCTGCGCTAGAATTACGTCCTCTTTATAAGGACGGCAAACTTTGGCGACCCCTGTGGCTTATCCAACAATTTCACAAACGGATTTCCCCGGATTAAAACTTCTCGCGCGTGGCAAGGTTCGCGACATTTATGATCTCGGCGATCGCCTCCTGATCGTCGCGACAGATCGCCTTTCGGCCTTCGATATCATTCTACCCACGCCGATTCCCGACAAAGGCCGCGTGCTCACGCAGCTTTCGCTTTTCTGGTTCTCTAAACTCGCGAGTGTGGTCCCGCATCACGTCATCAGCGCTACGGATTTTTCCGGCCCGCTCACCCCGTATCAGGACGCCCTGAACGGACGCGCCATGATTGTCCGCCGCACAAATCCGATTCCTATCGAATGCGTTGCGCGCGGCTATATTTCCGGCTCCGGCTGGAAAGATTATCGCGCTACGGGGAAAGTCTGCGGCATCCCGCTCCCTGCAGGCCTGAAGGAGTCCGACAAACTGCCTGAACCCATTTTCACGCCCGCGACAAAAGCGACTTCCGGCCACGACGAAAATATTTCCTTCAACCAGGCCGCCGCGCAAATCGGTCAGCCGTTGGCCGCGCGCCTGCGCGACATCACTTTGGAAGTGTATCGTCGCGCTTCCGAATTCGCCGACGCCCGCGGCATTATCATCGCCGATACGAAACTCGAATTCGGCCTGATTGGCGACGAACCGATCTGGATCGACGAAGCTTTGACTCCCGATTCTTCGCGCTTCTGGCCCGCCGATTCTTACGAGCCCGGAAAAGCCCAGCCGTCTTTTGACAAGCAGTTTGTTCGCGACTATCTCGAACGTATCGGCTGGTCGAAGCAGCCGCCCGCTCCGACGCTGCCGTCCGATGTTGTCAGCGGTACGCGCGCCAAGTATCGCGAAGCGTACCAGCGATTGACCGGACATCCGCTCGACTAGCGCTCCTGTGTTTCGGCCCGCACTCCAGTCCTCGTGCCAGCACTGCGGAGGATGCAATTGTGAAAGACCAGTTGGAAGTTCTTGTCGGGCAGATGGTGGAACGTGGCATCTTGCTCGAGGAAGCGCTCGGGGAATTCGAGCGCCGTTTCATTAAGCGCGTAATGGATCACGTGGAAGGCAATCAATGCCGCGCCGCGCGCACTCTGGGGATTCACCGCAATACGCTCGGCCGCAAACTCGAAGAGTACAAGCTCGACCGTAACGGCCGCCGCCATTCCTAGCGCCGCGCCTGCGCCCCGTAAAACAAAATCTGCACAAAATCAAAAAAGGCCGTCCCGGAATCCAACGGACGGCCTTTTTTCGTGTCTCTGAAAGCTTACCGCGCGCCTGGTTTGCGCGGCCGCCGCTTTGGAGCGCCTTTTTCCGGCGGGATCACCGAAGCATCCACCTTGCATTTGTCAAAGTGCACCAAGAATGGCTGCGTGTCGTAACTCGTCAGCGTACCGGTGAACTTGATGGCGTCGCCCTTCTGCAATCGAGCCGCTTCCGGTTGCACGGGAGCAGGAGTAGCCGTCTGCGCGGCAGCGCCCGCTGCCGGTGTCGCCGCAGCAGCATCTGTGTGCGGAGCAATCCAAACGGTCACGTCCAGATTGGGCGTCGTTCCAGCCTGAATTTCCTCGCCCGTCGCCGCTGTGAACACTTTGAAATCGATCGAATCCGTTCCCGGTGTAGCGTCAATAATCTTGCCGACAACGTCCGGGATTTCCTGCCCGCAAACCGCGAGCCAGGTCATTTTCCCCTTGTCGCCGCCCGCCTGCAGGTCAGTCAAGATCGAAAGCAGGTTGCTCGATTGCAGCACTTTGCTCAAATCCGCCGCACTCGGCAAAGAGTAAGTCGCCGGCCGCGTTGGCGTCGTTCCGGCAAGCTGAATCAATTCGCTCATCTGCTGGTCGAGCAGCGTACCGCAGGCTGGTTGCTCGTAATTGAACATCTGCGCGCGCAGATAAGTCCGCATCTGCGCTTCTCCGGGTCCCTTCAACGCGATCGAACGCGCCAGCGCCCAGAAGCCATTCATGTACAGGTCGTTCGTCCCCGGATCTGTGGTTGCAGCAGTCGCCGTTGCTGTTGCTCCCGGCGTTGCGGGAGGTTGACCGTTCGGAGGCGTCGCTGGCGTTTCCGGCTGCTTCGTCTGCTGCCCCGCCAATTGCAGGTACGCAACGCCCAGCCGGAAATATGTCGCCGCATCGTCCGACTTGTCGGCCAGCACCGCATTGAACGAGCCAATGGCGTCCTTATAATCCTTCAGTTGGAACGCCGCTGAGCCCGCCGTGTAATTGAACAAAATCTGAGGCGGTTTCTTTTGTTGCGCGAACTGATCGTCCGTCATGTTCGCCGGCTTCGGAAGCTCTCCGAGCACCTTCAGCCCATCGAGCGCCGCCTGGCGAGCTTTGGTCAGCTCATCTTGCGCATTCGGGTCCTTTTCGTTGAACGCTTGATTGAACGCGACCGCGCGAATGTACAGCGCCTGCAGCCTGTCGCCCGTCACTTTCTCCTTGGTCACGCCCGGAATTACAGTGAGCCTGTCCTCCGGCACGGCCAGAAACTTGTCGATGGCCTCGATTGTCTTCGGATAATCCTTCAACTGATTGTAGGCCTGATAGTCCGTTTGATATACGAGGGGCAACAGCACCGAGTTCGGAAACTTCGAGGCAAAATCGTCGCACGACTGAATGCGCGCCTGTGGGTCGGTCTGGCTGGCGCAAGCCTGAAAAGCATTGTACTCAGCAAGCGTGTAGGGCGTTTTAGCGGCTGGCGCTTGTTGCTGATCTTGGGCGGACGCCAGCGGGGCGGCCAAACTCAGCACAGCGGCCACAAACACCAAAAGCCCGTTCGCGGCGAAGCTTTTTCGCATCATCTTCCTCCTGCCTCCACGATCAGATTCGCAACCATCTGCAGGCATCTTCGAGATAGCTCTGGCTAAGATTGCGAGCGTGCAGAAAACTCTCGGATTATAGGGAAACCTCCGGAGTCGCGCAAGGCCATTCCCACGAATCTGCACTCGCGTTCGTTGCCCCGGTCGCCCAGGTAACGTTGCTGCTCTGGTGATAAGATGATGAATGTCAGCCAAACGTCGCCCCGTGCGTTGCGGCGCTGGGAGTTTTCGCAAAAACTCATCAGGAGCGCATCATGCCCACTGCAAATCCTCTCAACGGACAATCCGCTCTCATCACGGGCGCCAGCAGAGGCATCGGCTTCGCCATCGCTCGCCGGCTCGGCCAAATGGGCGTGCGCGTCAGCCTTTGCGGCCGCGACAAAAAAGCCCTCGAAGAAGCGGCCACGCGCCTCCGCAACGAATCGATCGACGCCTTCGCCTTCTCCGCCGACGTCTCGCACGCCGATCAAGTCGCCGCCCTCGTCGACGCCACGTTAAAAAAATTCTCCGCCATCGACGTCCTCGTCAACAACGCCGGCATCGGCCGTTTCGGCCCCATCCACGAATTGAACGAAACGGACTGGGACACAGTGTTAGACACCAATCTCAAGGGAGTGTTCCTCGTCAGCCGCGCCGTCATCCCGGGAATGCTTGCGCGCTCGCGTGGCCACATCATTAACATCAGTTCACTTGCCGGTAAAAATTCCATGAGAGGCGGCGGAGCCTATTGCGCCTCCAAATGGGGCTTGCTCGGCCTCACCTACTGTATGGCCGAAGATCTCCGCGCCCACAGCATCCGCGTCGCGTCCATTTGCCCCGGCTCCGTCGCCACCGATTTTTCTCACCGCTCCTCGAAGGACACCAAAAAGATGCTCCAGCCCGATGACGTAGCACACGCCGTTGCCATGCTCCTCACCCAAGCCCCCCAAAGCTTCATCAGCGAAGTCCTCCTCCGCCCCACTCAAAAACCCTAGGCCAGTCGCTAGCCGTCGCGGGAAAAAGCTGCGGAAAGCGCGTCTTGCAAGTGAAACTCATTTGCGATCAAGAAAATGGATGTCTCACATTCTACAGTAGTTGCGCTTGCGGGACATTGAATGTCATCTGCGATCAAGCTCGGGTGTTGGAGTTTTTGGCGGCTTTGAGGCGCCGGTTGGCCTGTTATACCGTGCTCACATCGAATTTTCGCTCTGAAAACGTTAGCAGGATGTCGCGTACGAGTCTAGGTGGCGTGGCTGTGGTGTTCCTCCCTTCCCGCCCGACCTAATCTTGGTGATTGTACGGATACTCCTGCACCCAATGGAATCCGCGGCTCACCAACAGGAACTTTGAGCGATCAAACAATTCCAGCCGCGCATGCACTTTGTGCCCGTCGATACTCCCGTCGAGAATTAAGTATCCCGGCGCCGGCTGCGAGAATGAAAAATTTGCCTTCCACTGGGGGTCGGCCGACTTCGTGAGCGCCACAGTCTTCGCGCCCATGTTCACGCTCGCGCGGTAGTACTGGCCCTTCTCATCCATCGGTTGAATGTTCGCGTACCCGGAATTTTCAAAGATCACGCGCTTCCAGCGCGCATTGTCCGTCAGCAGCGGCGGACGCCCCTCCCCATCCAGAGAGAAATCCTCGACCGTCCAGATTCCATAGAGCGGCGACTTCGCAGCTCCCGCACCGGATGTTCTCTCGTACTGTATGGAGCTGTACAGACTCGTCGCCAACAAAGACGTGCCCACGAGAATTTGGACCGCGAGCGCTATGCGATTCGCCAATCTGCCCCGGAAAAGCCATTTCTGCGAGGAAGGCGGCGCGGCGCGGTCGAGGAAAAACACGTCCGCCAATCGCCGCGCATCGGGCGCCAATAAGAACAGCGCCAGTAAAATCAGTTCGAACGAGAAAAGCTTCACCGGAACGTCATACGTCATGTTCAGCGTAAAAATATTGACTGCATCGGCCAGACAGATCAGCGCCCCAAACATTGTGGTGCGCGGGAAGAACAAAAAAATCCCGCCAGCCAGCTCGGCAGAGCCGGCAAAAATCTCGTAGCCTTTCGCCGCCCCGATCGACGCCCAAAGCACTCCCATCGGCGAAAGGTCGCCATAATGCTCCAGCAATCGAGTCAGGTTCGGAAACGGCATCTGCAGCGGGATCACTTTCGCCGCGCCGTAGGTAAACATCGTCGCGCCAAGAGAAATTCGAATGAACACCCGGAACCAGGAATGCAGTTTGCCGTAGCTCTGGCGCCTGCGGTCCAGAATGGACCAGATTGCCGTCGCGATGATCGCAATCACAAGAAGGCAGAACGTCTCCACCCAGTCAAACGTCTTGTCGCCACTCCCGCTTCCGGTCACCACCAACGCATGTCCCACGTGAAACACATGTTTCGCAGTCCACGATACCACCGCGCGGAACGGCCCGATCGACCCAATCTCCAGCGGCATAAATGGCACCAGCGACGTCAGCATTTGCGTCAGCAAGATGTACAGGCCGAAGTAAATGAAGCAGAAACGGAACGCGATGCGTGTCGGCGCAGTCCACTGTGGGACTGCATTCACGGTCGGCTCGGTCATGCTTGCTGTCGCCACCATGCTGAATTTGCTCTCGTCGTTTTCTCGGCCAATTACCCGCCGCCGTTCCAGCTTTTCGTGCGCCGCAAGATACACCGGCGAGCCTCCGCCCGTAGCCATAAATCCGAACTCGTTGATTTCGCAAGTTCGAGGTCGAAGAACCGCACCCTTATAGAGTTTAAGGGTGCGGTCTCGGCGGATCCTCCGCGCGAATCACAAGCGCGGCAGCACAATTCCCTGCTGCGACTGGTATTTTCCTTTTTTGTCTTTGTACGAAACCTCGCACTCTTCGTCTGACTCAAAAAAAATCACCTGGCACAATCCTTCGTTCGCGTAAATTCGCGCGGGGAGCGGCGTCGTGTTGCTGATCTCGAGCGTCACAAAGCCTTCCCACTCCGGCTCGAACGGAGTCACGTTCACAATAATTCCGCAGCGTGCGTACGTGGATTTGCCCACGCACAGCGTCAGCA
>JBAUEX010000026.1:0-7314 GCA_049678845.1 Candidatus Acidiferrales bacterium | reverse complement strand
CGTGCAATCGAAAGAGGATTGAATACCACCACCGCAGCTCCTTTGCCTTCGGTGTTCAGATTCGAGGCAATTGCTTCGGTGGCGCTTGAGAGCACACCGGCGAATTGATTCATAGCGATGACGTCGTCGTTCCAGGAATATTCGTATGACTTGGGCGTCGCGGTGCCGGCCATGATGTCGTGGAACTGGCCGCCGAGCACGAGCCGCCAAGCGTGATTCAAACGCTCGAGCGGATACGGACGGCCGCCGAGCCATGCGGCTGCGGCAGAAGCCTCCTCGGCGGCGTGAGCGAGATTCTCGTTTTCGCGATTCCAGCGCTTGTGGACGGCTTCGGAAGTGAGCGATCCGGCGGAGTGATTTGTCAGTTCGAGATCGCCCTGGTAGCGCGGCAGACCGGCGGTCAAATGTTCGGCGAGGATGTCTTTGAACATCTGATCGGCGTCGGAAGAAATCATATGGAGAGGACCGGTGCCCATGCGAACTTGCGGGCCTGTGGGTGGCGTCGATGCGTTTTCGTTGTCGTCATCCTGGTTCGGATTTCGCGGAGGAAGGGCGCCCATGCTCTTGGTGACCATTTCTTCGACTAGCTTCACGGAATTTTCATCGGGCGAGCCGCCAATGTCGCCGGTACCGTAATAGTGGTAATCCGCGAAAACACCGCTGACTTTGCCGTCCAAATCGACGCGCGCGGGCCAGTCGATGAAATTGCGCACGTCGGGAGGCCGCGTGCTCTTGGTGAGATCGTAGCTGACGCCGCCAGAATAGCTTTCAGGGTTGAGAGCGGCGATGACGCTGCGACCGTCAGGACCTATCCACAAGCCGACATTGAACGGCGTGCCGGCGGGCGTTTGTTCAGGGGAATCGGGACCGCCAGCAGGAGCAGAGGAGCCCCAAGTTAATTTTTGCGTGGAGAAACCTTTGATTCCTGCGGCAGCGAGAATACTGGGCAAGTCGGCGGGAAAACCGAAGCAATCCGGGAGCATGTATTCTTCGCTGGCTTTGCCGAATTCGTGGCGGAAATATTCGTTGCCGTAAAGGACCTGGCGAATGATGGACTCGGGCGAAGGCGAATTGACGTCATTCTCTTCCATCGACGAACCCGCCGGGAACCACTGGCCGGTGGCGACGTAGTGCTTCAATTTCGCGAAATCGGCGGGGTAATACTCCTTCATCATCATGTAGCGATTGGCGCCCGTCCAATTGAAGATGTAATGCGGATATTTTTGGAAGAGAACGAAGTTCTTGTGCATCGTGTCGGGAAGGTACTCGGAGATGACCTGCGGATATTCCCAACGCCACTGGGTGTCGAGATGGGCGTAGCCGACGAGGTAGAGCGTTGGCTGATGCTTGAGGTCGGGTGGATTCGAGTGCTGGGCGCTTCTTTGAGAGCGAGCGGGTGTGGCTTTCGTTTGGGCTGCCGCACCGCCGGGGAGGCAGCCGAAGGCAATTATGAATGCTCCGGCAATCAAGACAACCGACGGGATTGTGCGTCGAAGAACGAGCGCTGCGTTGCGAAACGAAGTTTTCATTTGTGCTTACCCCACTATCCCTGAAGTCGAAGCGAAAATTGTATTACTGAGCTGCCGCTGCGACGCGACGCTTGGCCTTAATCAACACGTCGACTGAATCAGGACGGCCATTCCAAAAATCGAGCCGGATGCGGCCGTCAGAAAGCTGCGTCACCGTCGCGGGAATGGCGCTGGCGGTTAAATACCATCCCGCGGGCAAAACGACGGCGTTGCGTGAACGGCCAAAGCTGCGGTCGAAAACCAGTTCGTCGCCGTCCAAACGATAACTGACCGGCGCGGTGTACGTCTCTGAAATTCGCAAACGAGTCGACTGGCCTTTTTTCACCGGAGGAAACGGGATCACGACCACCTGCGTGGTGGGAGTCACCGGTTCTCCTCCCGTATCGATTTTCGCGGCGGCGAGTTCCGCACCGGTCATAATGCGGCTTTGCAGTTTATCGCCTGTGTCGAGAATGTACGCCGAGGGATTTGAAACCGTGCTGCCTTCGCGGACGACGTTGAGATACTTGTCGGCGCCGGGATGCGACTCGGTGTAGTCGTGATAGAGGCTGAAGGAATGCGTATCCGGTCGGTTGAGGAAATAAACGATATCGCGGTCCTGGTAGGCGCGCTCGGAGAGGCGCTGGCGTTCGGTTTCGCCCTGGAACGGCGCCTCCCAACTGCGCGCCGAAGTTGGCGCGCGCGGCACAGCTCCGGGTCCTGTTTGCGCGCCGAGTTTTGCCTTGACGATCAGCGGAGCTTCGCCGGCGCTGCCGTTCATGAAACTGATGGAAACGCGGCCGTCTGGCTCGGTCAAAACTCGCGAGGGCACGTTACAACCGACCAATTCATAACCCGCGGGCAAGATGACTCTGTTGCGTTTGATTCCGAGCGGGCGATTAAAAACAATTTTGTCGCCGTCGCCATAATAGCTCTTCGCGTCCTTGTACGTTTTCAGGATGACGATGCGGCCTTGGCCATCGGGCGGCACCGGCCGGGCCAGAGTGACCTTGATGTAGTCCATTGATGCGTCGGCGTCAGTCATCAACGGATCCCGACGCGCATCCGCGCCACTGACCACTTCGAAGTGAAGCGGCTCGCCGGTCATGGCATCGTAAACAGATTCGTCGCTGGCTACGCTGCCCTTGCGGATGGGATTGAAGAAATACTTCGCGCCAGCGGTCGTGGCCGTGATTTCGTAATAAATTTTGAAACTGGCGGAATCGGGAGCGAGCAGTTCGTAACGTGTGTAGGCGTCCGTCTCCGTTTGCCGGGTTGGCGACGCCGCGACCGGGGCGCCCGGCGAAGTCTGTCGTGCATGCAGCGAAACAGCGCCCAGCAATAAGGCAGCTACCGCAAGCGTGCGAACGAATGCTCTGCGCATAAGTGCTCTCCTTAGCCCTGGCATGATGCGGAATCGCGCCCACGCATCTTCTCCGAATTACCGCGAGGTGTAAATAGGCGGTATTCAGCCGTGCCGGTCCGTTCCGGGGCAGAGGTCGAGTGGGAACATGCAACCATTCGCGGCGAGAATTCGTCCCAAGAATTGTGTACTTGCGGCGTCTTCAGCCGCGGGAGAATCCGACCATGAGAAAAATGCTGCTCGGAGTTTCGACACTGTTCTTGCTGCTATCTACGCCTGGCGGAATTGCGAAGAATTTGCCAAAGGACCAGCCAAAGGCCGTGAAACTTGTGCTGTCTCCCGCGTCAACCATCCCGACCGCCGATATTTTGAAGAACCTCCGCGTGAAATGCCCCAACGTCTCGATCACGCTGGATTCGACGAAATCGGACTACATGCTCGAAGCGGGGGGCTGGCCCGGCAATTACAAGTTCACGATGTTCAAGCCGGGAGGGCAGGCGGTGTTTGCCACGACGACGCATATGCTGAGCAATGCCGTGAAAGACGTCTGCGGATTCATTAAGACGCAAAAGTAAGAACCTCGCACCGTAAACTCAAATTGTTCGAAATAAACGCTAGGTATAAGTCTGCCAAGTTCTTGCCAGACGCGAGGCTTACTGCTTGCCGTCAAGGGCGACGCTCGCGGTAAGGACGCGACTGATGCATTGCGGGGCGAGGCAGCCAAGCGTATATTGTCGGGGACGCGAGAAAGCAAAACAGAAATTTCCGGCGACATTCAGGAGGATTCCTTGGCGAAACGCTATGGGTATGTGGTGTCCTTTTTTCTGCTGGCAGCGCTGCCGCTGGTGGCGCAGGCTCCCGCACTTTCCGAGGTGTACGCGCAGATCCGCGCCGAAGAAACGAATAATTCGAAGATCATGTGGATCATCCACGAAGTCGCCGATGTGTACGGTCCGCGCGTGACGGGCACACCGAACCTGAAGGCGGCGGATGATTGGGCGGTGCGCACGATGACTTCGTGGGGACTGAAGGACGCGCATCTGGAGCCGTGGACCTTTCAACCGCCGACCGCCGCGACACCGGTCCCTGGCTGGGAAAACATGGAACTCTCGGCGGAAGCTGTTTCGCCGTTCCATGGGCCATTGATGGTCGAACCGCTGGCGTGGACGCCGAGCACGCAAGGCACGGTCACGGCGAACGTCATGATGCTGCTGCCGCCGGGACTCGCTCCAGTGGGCGGAGGATTTGGCGGCAGGCCCGGCGCTGCTGCGCCCGCCGCGCCATCTTGGGCGCCTCCGCCGATGCCGCAGCCGCAGAAGGAAGAGCAGCCCCCGCAACCCACGCGGGCAGAACTCGGCGCGTATTTGAACTCCATGAAGGACAAAGTTCGCGGGGCGATCGTACTGGTGGGCAATCACGTGGAAGTGCCCGAAGACATGGACCCCGCGCCCATGCGCCGACCGGAGGACGAGTGGAAAGCGCGGTTCGATCCCAATAATCCGCAGCGCAACCCGTTCGGAAATCGTCGTCAGCAGCCACCGCTGGGACCGGGACAGTTGACACGGCAGGAGGTGGCGAGGGCGGTCGATCAGTTCCTGGTCGACAATGGAGCGCTGGTGCGAATCAACGATGCGGGGCGGGCGCACGGAGTGATCGTGGCGCAGCAGAACAATACGTACGATTGGTCGAGAGCCGTGCCCACGCTGGTGATGCGCAATGAGGATTACGGGCGCATCTCGCGAATCGTCGCCGACGGCACACCCGTGACCCTGCGCATCAACATTCAGAACAAAGAGTACCCCGGGGGCACGACCGTCTATAACGCGATCGGCGAGATTCCCGGCACGGACAAGAAAGACGAAATTGTAATGTTGGGAGGCCACTACGATTCCTGGCATGACGCGACGGGCGCGACCGACAACGGCATCGGTGCTTCAATGATGTTGGAGGCGGTGCGGATACTGGCGACGCTTCACGTGAAACCGCGAAGAACGATTCGCGTGGCGCTGTGGAGTGGCGAAGAAGAGGGCCTACTCGGCTCGCTCGCGTACGTGAAGCAGCACTTTGGCAGCTTCGAAGACCCCAAGCCGGAGTACGCAAGATTGGACGCGTACTTCAACATTGATTCCGGCACGGGCAAGCCCCGGGGCGCGAGCGTATTTGGTCCCGCGGACGCGGTTGCGATGGTTCGCGACGCGCTGATGCCGTTTCAGAATTGGGGATTCACGGGCGTGAGCGCGAGCGCGAGTCGAGCGACGGGCGGGACCGACAGCACCTCATTTAACAACGCCGGACTGCCGGGCATCGGCTTGGCACAGGACCCGTTTGATTACGGCAGCTTCACGCATCACACGAATCTGGACACGTATGAGCGGATTTACGAGGAGGACGTGCGCGAGGGCGCGGTCGAAGTTGCATCAGCCGTGTACGCTGTGGCGATGGCCGATCAAATGGTGCCGCGTTACAAGGCAGAGGACATGCCCAAGCCCGTGCCGGAGCCTGGTCCGGGCTCACTGGCCACTCCCGCGCGGCCGTAGTGCACCGCGCGGGGCGGAGGGCTCTAGCTCAAGCGAGCCCTGGTAAAAGACGCGGTCAAGCTTTAGCGCTTGCCGGGGCCATCCGGATCGCGATACCAGTCGTGATAGTGCCTTCCGTCACGGTCAATCCCGCGGTCCGCGACGCCCACGTAAAGCGGCCGCTCGAGACGAAACGTCAGAATCGAACCGCGGGGAATGTGCACTCGGCGGCCCCGAACTTCTTCCCCTCGAACCGCCCCGACAATGACGCCCACCAAGCTATCGTCGCGCCGAGATTCTGCGTGGTTTGGCTCTGTCCTTATTCCGTATCGCTCACCGTTCGACGTCACGGACTCCAAATCGATAATCAAATCATTGTCGGGTTCCGTTCTGACAATTAGCTCGACGGGCGAACCCCTGAGGATCGCCAGCCGGCCATCCTCGCCGCGAACCTCCTGGTCCACTATGCCGCGATAGATTTCGTTGTCTCGCCTGTCAGATTCAATGCCCTCGGTTGTACGCACGACAACCACCGTACCCGGATCAATGCGCGTCACCCGGTCACGATCGCGATCTCTGTCACGGCCTTCATCCTGGGCCAAAATTGCCTTTGGAATGCATAGCGCCACTAGAACCGCTGCCGCTCCGAGGAGCCGCACGGTCAACCTCACTGCATCCTTGGATTTCCATCTATAATCCATCGCCGTCTCCTTGAATTTCTAGATACGTCCTCGCCTAATGCGTTCGGTCTAGCAGGCGGCTGGGGCTACTCTGAACACTACTCCGTCACGGACGCCGTATCTATCGGCCAAAGGCCGTATTCGTCGCGGCGGAAAAACGGTAACTATCGAGGGCAATTTCACTTAAGGAGCTGTGTCGGATTCGGCGCTGCTCAGCGGAAACGGCGAATTAGAAGAGTGTGCCTGCCAGAACGGTAAAGACCGACAACGTAGACTGTCGGTATGCCCTTGCTTGAGTAAATAAGCTGGCGCATGCGAAGTAGCGGAGTGCCACGCGGAATGGACAGAAGATCCGAGGTGCGCTGGTCGGCATCGGCGGCGTCAATTTCTTCGTCGGCGTACGTCAAGTTAACTCCAAATTCGCGCTCGAGTGTGACGAAAAGCGAGCCACGTTCGAGGCCGGGACTGGCTATTCCGGGGAACTGATCTGCCGAGAGATAACAGGTCTCGAGGGCAAAGGGTTCGTCGTCCGCCTGACGGACACGTTGCACAACGGCTAGCGTGCTGGCGGAGGGCAGCGAAAGACGCGCAGCGATCTCGGGATCATGCTCGCTGGAACTCAAGCGAACGATCTTGGAACGAGCAGAGAGACCGCGGCTAGACATCTGCTCTGTGTAACTCATGAGCTTGTTGAAATGAATCTTGGGCGGAGCAACGAAGGTACCTGCGCCGTGCTTGCGTTCGACGACGCCTTCGCGGGCGAGGTCGGCCAAGGCATGACGCGCGGTCATCAGGCTGACCTTGTGAATCCTGGCCAGTTCGCGCTCGGATTCGACGATGTCTCCGGGACGCAGCTTACCCGATTCGATGCGCTTGCGGATTACGTCCTGTATTCGCCGATAGGCGTACTGTCCGTTGCGGTGACTACTGCTCATCAAGTCTCCGTACCAGAAATGATTAAGCTAGCTTTACTGTATTCTAAGGGTAGCATTACTATAGAGCACTTGAGTGGGCCGCAGCGCTCTATGTGTACCTGGGTGTCATGCTAGGAACGTTCAATAGCAATTACCACCGCGCCGGTTCATCTTTGCGTTCGGGAATGGCTACTCTGAGACAATTTTTTCGCGTAATCAGCTTGCTGCTTGGCTTGTATGGCCACAGAAATGGAACGCTCTTTCTTCGCTTCGGCAGTGCGGCCCAGCTACGCCAGAGCCGTTCCAAGCAGGTAATGAGCCTCCGCGTAATAC
>JBAUEX010000025.1:0-5041 GCA_049678845.1 Candidatus Acidiferrales bacterium | reverse complement strand
TCTATGCGCACGCCCCCGATCAAGCGGGCGTGCGCGCCGCGGCGCAGGAAATTCGTCTCGATGCCGCTGGCCGCAAGTCCGTCGTTGAGATTTTGCGCGAGCAGAACCGCGCGTTGGGTTCAGACAGCGCGTCGGAGAAGAACATCAATAGACTGGCCAATGGCGCCGTCGCCATCGTCACCGGCCAGCAGGTAGGACTCTTTAGCGGCCCGGCATACAGCATTTACAAAGCCCTGGACGCGATTCACTGGGCCGAAAAACTGACGAAGTCAGGCCTCGACGCTGTGCCGGTTTTCTGGATGGCGACGGAAGATCACGACCTCGCCGAAGTGAACCAGGTTCTTTTTGGCGGACGCGAGGAGATTGCCCGGATTGAATTGCCTCTCGGTGACGATGTCGCCGGCCCCAGCGTCGGACGAATCTCCCTCGGAAACATGGCTGGCGCCGTTGTCGATCACGCGATCGAATTGTTGGAAGGCCCCGGCCTTCCGGCAATCTCCGAGGCTCTGCGCGCATCGTATCGCGACGGCGAAACTTTTGGTTCGGCCTTCGGCAAACTGCTCGCCCGTCTCATGAAGGGTCGCGGAATAATTCTTCTCGACCCGCTCGACTCCCGATTGCATGAATTGGCGCGGCCCGTGTACCGCAAAGCGGTGGAAGAATCGCAAGCGCTGGTCGCCGATCTGACGGCGCGCGATAAGATTCTCGATAAACTGGGCTTTCACGCACAAGTCAAAATCACGCAGCAATCGACGCTCTTGTTTCTCGATGTGAACAGCAAGCGGCAACCGCTTCGGCGCCGCAACGGTGGTTTCGTTGCGGGCGATGCGAAGTTCAGCGCCGCCGAATTGCTCGCCAAGATTGACAACGAGCCGCAACGATTGACACCCAGCGTTTTGCTGCGCCCCGTCCTGCAGGATTCGCTTTTGCCGACGGCCGCTTATATCGGTGGACCCGCGGAAGTCGCCTACATGGCGCAGGCGCAGGTCGTCTATCGCCGCATCCTCGGACACATGCCCGCGATTTTGCCGCGCGCCAGTTTCACGCTCATCGAGCCCACCGTCTCGCGCGCGCTGAAGAAATACGCGCTCGACTTCCGCGATGCACTGCACGGACGCCAAACAGTTCGGCGCAAAATGGAATTGAATTCCTTGTCGCGAGGCCTCGGGGCAAAATTCTCGCGTGATGAAAAAGGACTGAAGCGAATTCTCGGCAGTTACCGCGCCCCACTCGGCCGAATGGACAAATCGTTGCCCGCGGCACTCGATACCGTTGAACGAAAAATCCTCTACCAATTCGAGAAGCTGCGCGGCAAGGCCGGGCGCGCTGAAAATTTCCGGACCGGCGTGCTGGATCGCCATGAAAGGGAAATTCTGGGCGCGCTGTTCCCGCATCACGGCTTGCAGGAGCGCACGCTATGCCTGCTGCCGTTCCTGGCTCGCCAGGGAATGGAATTGCTCGACCGCCTATCCGGTGAAATGTCCGGTGAGAAGAGCGCGTGTTGCTCTGGCCATCGGGTCGTGACGCTCTAACGCGATTCGTGACACCGCGCTGCAATTCAAAGCGTCATCGCGTTTGACTGTGGCGTGCTAAAATCGTTTGGTTCAGTAGCTTCGGCCCACATCGACGAAACGCCGCTGTTAGCGTGCGCAGCGACGAAACGACCGCGCAAGCACCGCTGGGCGGGCCGGTTTGAGGAGACGGTACGATGAAAATCACACCGGGGAAATTGCAAGGACTCACCAAAGTGTCGACGTCTGCGGGAGTCATCGCCGCGGCGGCCATGGACCAGCGCGGTTCATTGAAGAAGGCGATTGCAGCGGGCAAGGGAATCGACCCGCACGCCGTGACGCCGGAAATGATGTCTGAATTCAAGCAGGCCGTCGTGCGCGTGCTCACGCCGCATGCCAGCGCGATCCTCCTCGACCCGGAATATGGATTGCAGCCGTCCCGATGGCGTTCGTCCAACGCCGGCTTGCTTCTCGCGTACGAAAACAGCGGGTACGATAACACGCGCCCCGGCCGCTTGCCCGATTTGCTCGACGATTGGTCCGCGCGCCGCCTGAAAGAAGCCGGCGCCGATTGCATCAAGATTCTGATGTACTACACGCCGTTCGATCCGCAACCGATCAACGAAATTAAGCATGCATGGATTGAACGGCTTGGGGCCGAATGCGCCGCCGAGGATATTCCGCTCTTCGCGGAATTCGTCGGCTATCAAGATGGCGTGGACGAAAAGGGAATCGAATTCGCGCGAAAGAAACCGAACATCGTCATGCAAACCATGGGCGAATTCTCCAAGCCGCAATATCGCATCGACGTCCTCAAAGTCGAAGTCCCCGTGAACATGGCCTACGTCGCCGGCGCGCGTTCCTGCAAGGGCGAATCCGCGTACACGATGGACCAGGCGAAGGAACATTTTCAGCGCGCGGCGGCTGCGGCGAAGAAGCCCTTCATTTATCTTTCGGCCGGCGTCGGCAACGACACTTTTATCGAAACGCTGCAACTCGCCTCCGATGCCGGTGTCAACTTTTCGGGGGTGTTGTGCGGACGCGCCACCTGGAAAGACGGCGTGCCGATTTACGCCAAGCAGGGACTCAACGCGTTTCAGGACTGGCTCGCCGGCCAAGGTGTAAAGAATATTGAAAACGTGAACCGCGCCTTGCGCGCCGCCAAACCGTGGTACGCCTTTTACGGCGCTGCGTCCGCTTCGGCGCTTGCGTGAATCCGGAGCGCATGAAAGAAACGAGCAAGCACGAACCGAGGCCGCGCGTCCCTTCGCGCACAACGTCGCGCACAGTGTCGTGGACGTTTGAAATCAAGACCGAGCGTCACACGCAACTCAAGAATATTACTGTCGAAGTCGAACAGGCCGTCGCCGAATCGGACTGCAAAAGCGGCGTCTGCTACGTGTACGTTCCGCACACCACGGCCGGCGTGATTATCAATGAAGGCGACGATCCCGATGTCGCGCGAGACATCGAAACGACCCTCGATCGAATCGTCCCGCACGCGGCGAATTATCGCCACGCCGAAGGCAACGCGGATTCGCACATCAAAGCAGCTCTAACCGCGACCACGGCAACAATTTTCATAGAAGAGGGCGGACTCGCCCTCGGCCGCTGGCAGGGAATCTTTTTTTGCGAATTCGACGGCCCGCGTCGGCGCGAAGTGCGCGTCAAAATTGTTCCGGACACCTCCGAGTAGCACGACACAAACAAAATGCTGAATCCTAGCAGCGTCGATCTGGAAACGAACAACAAAGCCTCGGCGGCGAAGCTGGGAATTTACGTGCAGGTCCCTTTTTGCCAGACGAAGTGCACGTACTGCAATTTCCACACCGGTGTCGTCGCGCGCGGTTTGTACCGTCCGTATGTGGACGCGGTCTGCCGCGAAATCGCACAATTGCGAGCATTGCGCAACGTCACGGTCGATACCGCTTATCTCGGCGGCGGAACGCCGAGCTTGCTCGAACCGGCCGATCTCGCTCGCATCATGCACGCGATACGCCAGAATTATTCCTGCGCGCTCGAAGAAGTGACGCTCGAAGCGGATCCCGAGACGATCACCGCGGCTAAGGCTGCTGCATGGATCGATGCAGGAATCGACCGCATCAGCATGGGCGTCCAATCGTTGAACGACGAAGAACTGCGCGCCGCCGGGCGCATGCACCGCCGCGACGATGTGTATCGCGCGATGGAAATTCTCGGTGCGGCGGGTTTTCAAAATATCAGCATGGATTTGATCGCTGGCCTCCCTCATCAAACGCGCGCAACTTGGGAATCGTCGGTTGGAGAATTGATCGCGTTGCGGCCGCAGCACGTTTCCATTTATCTTCTCGAAGTCGACGACGGCAGCCGCCTCGGCAAAGAAATCATTGCCGGCGGAAACAAATATGGCGCGGCCGCGGTGCCGTCCGACGATGCGATGGCCGATTTTTATGAGTCGGCGTGTGCGACATTGGCGGTCGCGGGGTTCGAGCACTACGAAATTTCCAATTGGGCGTTTCCCGGACGCGCTTCGAAGCACAACTTGAAATATTGGCGCCGCCAGCCATACCTCGGTTTCGGCGCGGGCGCGCATTCATTTGACGGGCAACGGCGCTGGTCGAATGTCCACGATCCATCCGCGTATGCCGCTGGAATCGCGGAGGGCCGCATGCCAATCGAAAGCGAAGAAGCCGTTACCGCCGCGCAAGCCCTCGAAGAGGAATTATTTTTGGGCCTGCGCCAGCTCGCCGGCATCGACCTCGCACGAATCCAGCGTGAATATTCCGCGGACTTAACCTCACGCGTAAACAAATTGCTGGACGATGGCTTGATTGAACGCCGTGGCGATACGATTCGCTTGAACGCCGCGAAGCTGACCATTTCGAATGAAGCGTTTGTGGAATTGTTGGGATAGTGCCAAAGGAAACATGAAAGCAAAGAGGGAAGTGGACGAGGGAGAGAAATGTACGAATCGAGAAACGATGCAAACAGCGCCACCGCTGCCGTCGATCTGCGCAGCGACACGGTAACGCGGCCAACTCCGGCGATGCGCCGAGCCATGGCCGAAGCGGAAGTCGGCGACGACGTCTACGGCGAAGATCCCACGGTAAATAAATTGCAGCAACGGGCGGCGGAGATTTTCGGCCGCGAAGCGGCTCTCTTTGTGCCCAGCGGTTCGATGGGAAATCTGATCGCCATCAAGACGTGGACGCGACCGGGGCTCGAAGTCGTTTGCGAACAGCGAGCGCACGTAAATCAGTACGAACTCGCATCGATGTCCGCGCTGGCCGGATGCATGCCACGGCCCATTGCCGCGCAGGACGGAATTTTGACCTGGACGATGATCGAATCGATGCTGCGCCCCAAGGGCTATCAGTATTCGCAGACCGGCCTGGTCACACTCGAAAACACCCACAACATGGCGGGCGGCACGATTTATCCACCGCAGGTTGCCGAGGAAATTTGCGACCGCGCGCACGAATTGAAATTGCCAGTGCATCTCGACGGTGCGCGCATTTTCAACGCATCGGTGGCGCTTGCGAAGAGCGTCA
>JBAUEX010000024.1:0-9634 GCA_049678845.1 Candidatus Acidiferrales bacterium | reverse complement strand
CCAGTCCAAGCCATCATCGACGCGGCGCTCCAGCGTTTGTAGCCGCCGGTAACTACGCCGCCCGCGACAATTCCTCAACCGATGCGCTATAGCGTGTTTGCGGGAGGAAAACGCATCCGGCCGATTTTGTGCCTCCAGGCGGCACGTTTATTTTCGAGCGAGCCGGGTGCTGCAGCGGCGGTGGGATGCGCGTTGGAATTCATTCATACCTATTCGCTGATTCACGACGATCTGCCCGCGCTCGACAATGATGATTTGCGGCGCGGCAAGCCAACCTGCCACAAGAAATTCGGCGTGGCGATGGCGATTCTGGCGGGCGATGGTTTGCTGACGCTGGCATTTGAAACGTTGGCAAAAGCGAATATGGACGCGGAGCGGCGCGTGCGGATTATCGCGGAGATTGGCGCGGCGGCAGGGACCGTGAGCGGAATGGTCGGCGGGCAAGTGGCGGACATCGAAGCGGAAGGAAAGCCGCTTGACGCGGCGGAACTTGAGTACATTCACCGATCGAAGACCGCGGCGTTGATTTGCGCTTCGATTGTCGCGGGGGCGTTTGCGGGCGGCGCGGGCGGCCAGGACGTCGAAAGGCTGCGGCGATTCGGCGAGGCGATTGGTTGGGCGTTTCAAGTCGTCGATGACATTCTGGACGTCGAGGAGTCATCTGCAGCGCTGGGAAAAACCGCGGGAAAAGATCGGGCGCAGAACAAAGCGACGTATCCAGCGCTATTCGGAATGGAGAAGTCGCGTGAGTTTGCGCGACAGTTGGCGGCGCGCGCGGATCGCGAGCTCGATTGCTACGGAGAGCGCGCAACGCGGCTGCATGCGATTGCGGAATATTTGATCGTGCGACGCACGTAGCTTGGTTTTTCCGTAACGGATTTTGCTTTGCACGCGATCCGCGGGCATTCAGATCCGGATTTCTCTCTTTCGCCCGGAATGAAAACCAATAAAACATTTTGGCGGACGCTGAATCCGCTTTGCCGCAGGCGAAATGTTCTGTTATCGTGCACTGAATGGTCGCGCCGAAGACGCTCGAACTTGCGTTGCTCACCGCCGCCGTTCTCGGCTTCCGTCATGGATTTGATTACGACCACATCGCCGCAATTTCAGACATCACAAACGTCGAGTCTGACCGCGAACGCGCGATGCACATGGGGCTGCTCTACGTGGTGGGACACGCGGCCACAGTGGCGGCGCTGGGCAGCATCGCGATTTTCTTTCAGACTTCCCTGCCGAAGCTGGTCGACAGCTGGGCCGAGCGCGCCGTGGGATTGACGCTGGTGGTGCTGGGACTTTACGTGCTGGGTTCGATGTTCCGCAGCAGGGCAAAAGCTGCGCCGAAATCGCGAATCATGATTTTACTTGGCGCGTTCCGGTGGCTTGCGTGGAAAGTCCGACTGGCATTTCACCGCGAAGCTGCGGCACGGCCGGCGGAGATGAATTGGAGCTACACGAAAAAATCCGTGTTCTTTGTGGGCGTGATTCACGGGTTGGGCGCGGAAACGCCAAGCCAACTGTTGCTTTTTTTGCTTGCGGCGAATCTGGGCGGGCGCGCACGAGGATTTCTCGGTTTAGCGATGTTTTTGGCCGGGCTGCTGCTGATAAACACGCTGATGACCGCGTCTGCCGTGGGTATTTTCACTGTGAGCGCCACACGACATCGGTTGATGCAATTCGCCACCGCGCTGACGGCGACGTATAGTTTAGTGGTCGGCACGATTTTCCTTTTCGGTTCCGCGGCGATTTTTCCTCCTCTCGGATAACTGCGAAACTCAACTTCAATTTATGGACGCGACGCGTTCCACCTCCAAGCGAAAACGTATCAGAGTAGATGCGGCCCTCGTGACGCGAAAACTTGCGCAGACGCCGCAGCGCGCGCAGGCGCTCATCATGGCGGGCAAAGTGCTCGTTGATAAGCAGCGAGTCACAAAATCAGGAGAGATGGTGGCCGCGGACGCGCGAATTGAAATTACCGGTGCGGATTTCAAATATGCAAGCAGGGCGGGTCTGAAACTCGCAGGCGCGCTCGAAGATTTTGAGGTGGACACGCGCGGGTTGGTGTGCCTCGACGTGGGGGCGTCGAATGGCGGATTTGCGGATTGTTTGCTGCAAGTCGGGGCGCGGCGCGTGTACGCAGTTGACGTCAATACGGCGCAACTGGATTGGAAATTGCGGCGCGATGCGCGCGTGATCCCCGTTGAGAAAAATGCGCGCTTCTTGCATCCAGCCGACATCGCGGAAAAAGTGGAACTGGTGACGATGGACGTTTCGTTTATTTCCGTGACGAAGTTGATTGGCGCGGCCGCAGGGATGGCCAAGCACGGCGCTTCATTTTTAATCCTGGTGAAACCGCAATTTGAGCTTTCAAAAGCAATGGTGGGCAAAGGTGGAGTCGTGCGCGATGCGTCACTGCACGAACGCGCCATTGCCAGCGTCTGCACAGCGGCCGAAAAAGCGGGACTGGAGGTTCTGGGCGTCCGACCGAGCCGCGTGACGGGCAGAGAAGGCAACCAGGAATATTTCCTCCACGCTCGGCTCCCCGAATAGAATACAATTCGCCAACTTGGTGAAACGGACTTGGTAAAGCGATGATCAAGAGCGCGGGAATTTTCTGCAAGCCACGAAAGGCGGAAATTTGCGCGGTGGTTCCGCGCATGGCCGACTGGCTGCGAGAGCGGGGCATCGACGTCTACTTCGACTCCGTCGCGGCATCGTGTTTCCATCCGCAGGCAAGAATAAATCTCGACGAAATGTCCGCGCAGATGGACTTGCTGATCGTGCTGGGGGGAGACGGCACGCTGCTCGCGGCCGCGCGGCGATTCCACGAATGTGAAGTGCCGATTCTCGCGGTGAATTTGGGCGGCATGGGCTTCATGACCAGCGTCACGATCGACGAGGCATTTCCGCTGCTCGACGAAGTGCTTGCCGGCCGGCACCGGCTGAGCCCGCGAATGATGTTGAAAGCGGAATTGTTGCGCGACGGCAAGAAGATTCAACAACAGCAAGCGCTGAACGATGCGGTGGTGACGAAGTCGGCGCTGTCGCGCATTCTCGATTTCGATTTGTCGGTGAATGGGCAGTTCCTCGGGCTTTATCGCGCGGATGGTTTGATTGTTTCGACGCCGACAGGCTCGACCGCGTATTCGCTCGCCGCGGGCGGACCGATTCTGTATCCCGTGCTGCAGGCGTTTGTACTGACGCCGATTTGTCCGCACATGCTGACCAACCGGCCGCTGGTGCTGCCTGACAGCGTGCAACTCGAATTGGATTTCAGCGCGCTCGAGGAGCAGGCGTATCTGACGCTCGATGGGCAAGTGGGATTTGAACTCGAGCGCGGTGATCGCATCACAATTTCCAAATCGCCGCATCACGTGCAACTTGTGAGGCCGCAGGAGCAGACGTACTACAAAGTTCTTCGCAACAAGCTGCGGTGGGGGCAACGCTGAACGTGCCGCTGACTCGCCGCGGAACATCGCAAAAAGAGGCAACCATAATGAAAACTAAATCTGTATTGTGTGCATTCCTTGTGATTCTCTTCGTGGCGTTGGCCGCGCCCCTGCATGCGCAGCACCGCGTTCGCCGCGCGGTTCGCAGCAGAGCCAACAGTGCCAGCGTGTATCCGATGCACGAAGGCTTCGTGGACGCGCACGGCGTGATGATTTATTACACGACGGTGGGGCGCGGCGCGCCGTTGATGATTGTCCACGGCGGCCCGGGCGCATCGCACGACTATTTTTTGCCTTACCTGCTGCCGCTCGCGCGGCATAACCAACTGGTTTTTATTGACGAGCGCGGCTCGGGCAAATCGCAGCGGCTCTCCGATCCCTCCGAGTACACAGTGGAAAACATGGTGGAGGATGTAGAGGACGTGCGCCAGGCGCTCGACCTGGGAAAACTCACGCTGCTCGGGCATTCCTATGGCGGCGTGCTCGCGCAGGCCTACGCGCTGAAATATCAGAAGAATCTGACGCATCTGATTTTGTGCAGCACGTTTCCCAGCACGAAGCAGATGAACGAGGTGCTCGCCAAGGAGAAGGCCAGCGCCCCTCCCGATGTGCAAGCAAAACTCGATACGATGGAGAAGGCTGGACTTTTTGGTCACGGCCTTCCCTACCAGCAGAATCGCTACACGGACGAGTATATGATTGCGGCGTGGGGCCAGGCCTATTTTCCCTACCTGTACCAGAATCATCCCGACCCGAATTACGACCCGATCGCGAACGGCATCATGTCGTGGGACCTGTATCGCGAGATGTGGGGCTCAGACGGCGAATTTGTGATTGATGGGAATTTGAAGTCCGTGGAATACGTGGACAAGCTGCCGACGATTCACGTGCCGACGCTGATTCTTGTAGGCGATCATGACGAGTGCGACCCGTCGCTCTCGAAAGAAATGCACGACAAGATCGCTGGCTCGAAGCTCGTGATTTTACCGAAGAGCGGGCACATGACGTTCGTGGACCAGCCCGATCTCTTCATCGGCTCCGTCGACAGCTTCCTTCACCCCGGCGAGTGATAATCGGCTGCGCCAGACGCTGCCAACGAGAGGGTAGAACTCCTGTGCGAAAAGCTATCTTAATCCTGCTTTCTCTGCTCCTGATTGCGTCGCAACGGAATGCTCAAATGAGTGCAAATCCGTTTGACGGATTTACAACGACTGCCTGGCCGCAAGCTGACCGTCTGTTCCACTCAAACCCGTTCTGGCTCGGCAGCGATGCCGCCTACTCAGTCGATTTGGGCAGCGGACGTGTTCTTTGGCTCTTCGGCGATTCGTTTATTGCCACCGCGCCGGGCGAAACACGCCGCCAATCCACTTTCGTCCACAACAGCATTGCCATCGAGAATGGCTATAATCCCGCGCAAGCTTCCATGACGTTTTATTGGCCAACAAAAGACGGAAAGCCGAAGGAGTTCGCCCCCAATGAAGGCAGGGTGTGGCTGTGGCCCGATGACGGCATTCGAATCGGAACTAGATTGCTGCTGGTCTTCAGCAGAGTGCGTTCGGACAACAGCAAGAACTCTCTGGGATTCCGGAGCGCAGGCTGGACTGCATTTGTCGTGGACAATCCGGACAGCAATCCTTCTTCGTGGGTCCTGCACCGAGCGAACACCGGTTCGAACAGGCTTCATATCGATTTAGGCGAAGGCGTAGAACGCTTGGGCGATTTCGTGTACGCATTCGGCTCGCAGGAAGGTCCCCGGCCCGGCGATTTTCTTGCGCGTTGGCCTGTCCACGCGGCAGGGGGCGGAAATCTTTCTTCTCCTGAGTGGTGGTGCGGTTCAAAGAACGGATGGCTTGCTGAAGGAAAGCTGCATAAACAGGCCCCTGTCGTGGTCATCCCCAACGCTCCCTCGGAATTTGCCATTCAGTGGCGCCCGCGATTGCACAAATTTATCGAGGTGGAAAGCATCGGTTTCGGCGCATCCAACATTGCCGTCCGTTGGGCTGACCGCCTTGAGGGACCATGGTCAAAGCCGGTGAAGATTTATCATCCGCCCGAATCCAATCGCCCCGATGCGTTCGTATATGCGGGGAAACTTCATCCCGGGCTTGTCGGCGCCGACGTGGTCATCACTTATGCAGCCAACAGTAGTAGCGACGAGATCCTCGCAACAGACATGAGCATCTATTTCCCGCGATTTGTGCGATTAAATTTCGCAAATCGCTGACCATCAGAAAATCCGTGGCAGCTCCTTACGTTCGCGCTTCGCCGCGGATTAGATCGGCATGGGTTTCGCGTCGGCGAATGACGCGGAAGCGGTTGCCTTGGACGAGAAGTTCCGCCGAACGCGGGCGCGAATTGTAATTCGAAGATTCGGCGAAACCGTACGCGCCTGCGCCCCAAATCACGAGCAGATCTCCGGGCTGGACTTCCGACATGGGCCAATCGTGCAGAAATGAATCGCCAGATTCGCAAATCGGGCCAACGATATCGACGGAAGATATTTTCGCATTCGCGCGCGGGCGAATGACTGGCGTGATGGGATGAGTTGCGCCATACAGCGCGGGGCGAATCAAATCGTTCATCGCCGCGTCGACAACCACGAATGTTTTTCCCCGGCTGCTTTTTATATACAAAACGCGCGTGAGCAAGACCCCCGCTGGCCCGATGAGAGCGCGGCCCGGTTCGAGAAGCAAATGGCAACCGAGCGCGCGCAACGAGCTTGGCAATGCGGTGGCATACTCTTCGATCGAAGGCGGATTTTCGTTTGTATAACGGATGCCGAGGCCGCCGCCGATGTCGAGATAGCGAAGCGCGATTCCCTCATTTGAAAGATCGCGAAAATATCCTGCAAGGCGCGCGGCGGCGGCGCGAAACGGCGCAACCTTTGCGATCTGCGAGCCGATGTGGCCGCTGATTCCCTTCCAATCGATCCAGAGTGAATCCTTGTGGAGAAGATAGAGGCGCCGCGCTTCCGGCCAGTCAATTCCAAATTTGTGGCGATGATGGCCTGTAGCGATGTGCGGATGGCCGCCCGCTTCGATATCTGGATTGACGCGAATCGCGGCAGGCGCGGAACGGCCGATGCGCGCCGCTTCGCTCGCAAGAATTTCGAGTTCTTCCGCCGATTCAACATTGAAAAGCAGAATGCGCGCGCACAACGCTTCGCGAATTTCTTCGCGCGTCTTGCCAACTCCCGAAAAAACGATTCGCTCTCCCGGCACGCCGATGCGCCGCAAGCGAAAAAGCTCTCCCGCGGAAACAATATCGAAGCTGCTGCCCATGCGGGCGAATGCGCGCAGAACAGCAAGATTCGAATTGGCCTTGACCGCGTAGCAAATCGAATGCGGAATGCCGCGAAAGGCGCGGCGAAAACGCCGATAGGCGGCGGTGAAGGCGGCGCGGCTGTAGATATAAGCCGGAGTTCCCGCGCGCGTGGCGATCGTGGCGAGCGAAACACCTTCGCAAAAAATTGCGCCACGGTGATACGAAAAGCTTGGAGTGTAGCTGACCGGATTCAGCGAATCGGAGTCCTTGTCTTTCGCCATGCAGAGGATTCTTATATCACTTTTAGGACGACAAGGGTGCGGTCATCGAAGGGATGGCGTCCGCCGGAGAATTCGTCGACGTTGGAGAGCAGCTGATCCGCGATTTCCGCAGAGGAAAGCGCCGCCTGCGAAGTGACCGCGGCGCGGAGGCGCTGCCAGCCATAAAATTGCGCGCCGGAGTCTTGCGTGTCCGTGACGCCGTCCGAGTAAAGCACAAGGATGTCGCCGGGCGATAACGCCAGGCCAATCTCGTCATACGTGGAATCGTCGAACATGCCGACGGGAAAACCGGCGAGCGGAAGTTTTTCGCAACGGCCATTCTGAAAAATCAGCGGCTGCTCCTGGCCGGCATTCGCCACGCGCAGAATGCGGTCAACGGGATGCCAGGAAAGAAAACACATGGTCATGAAGCGACCCTCGATGCGCCGCTCGCAAATAACCTGATTGAGCTTCCGCAGAATTTTGGCCGGAGCCAGATGTTGGGGCGCGAGGCTGCGCAGAATTCCCACGGCGGCGGCGCCATAGAGCGCGGCAGCGCTTCCCTTCCCGCTGACGTCGCCGAGCGCGATGCCGAGTTCTCCGGTGCTGGACGGCAAAAAGTCATAAAGGTCGCCACAGAGCTCGCGAGAGGAAACTACGCGCGCGGCAATGTCGAGGCCGTACTCGCTTCCCGGAACGGGCGGCAGCAGCGCGGATTGCAACCGGCGCGCGGCGTTGAGGTCGCGTTCCATGCGCGCTTCATCACGCGCAACTTGTTCATAGAGGCGCGCGTTCTCAATGGAGACCGCGAGATGCGATGCAAGAATCGAAAGTGCCTGCACGTGGTCGGGCGTGAAATAATTGAGCTGCGGGCTTTCGAGGTCAAGCACGCCGATCACGCGATGCTTGTACAGAAGCGGGATCGCCAGCTCCGAGCGCGTTTCCGGATTGACGGAAATGTAACGCGGATCGAAGGAGACGTCCGGCACCACGACGGGGCGCCGCAGCGTCGCCGCCGCGCCCACGATTCCTTCGTGCGGCGAGACGACGGAACGTTCCTGCATGTGCTGGCCGAATTTCACGTTGAGGCGATGGCGAAAAACGCGCGCCGCTTCGTCGTAAAGCAGAATGGAGAAAATCTGGTAGTCGATGACGCGCTTCACCATTTCCGCGGCGCGCCGCAGCACACCTTCGACATCGAGAATGGAATTCGTTTCGCGCGCCACTACGTTGAGCAGCAAAAGCGTGTCTGCCTGATGGCGCGTGCGTTCAAACAAGCGCGCGTTTTCAATGGCGCTCGAAATGCGCGTCGCCAGCATCATCAAAATATTTTGCTGGTCGCGCGTGAAGTAGTTGGGCTGGCTGCTTTCGATGTCCAGCACGCCGACGACGCGCCCACGCACGACCAGCGGAACGGCGAGCTCCGACTGCACTCCATCGAGCGCGTTCAGGTAACGCGAATCTTTGCGAACATCGCTGACGCGCACGGGACGTCCCGTGGACGCGGCGGCTCCAATGATTCCTTGCCCCACGGGGATGCGCCAATTCTCGACCACTTCCTGGCGATGGCCGATGGCGAAGCGGAAGTGGAGTTCCTGCGCATTCTCGTCGAGCAGCAGCACGGCAAAAATTTCGTATTCCACCAGACGCTTGATTTGCGCCGCGGCGTGCGCCAACACCTCGTCCAGATTCAGCGACGCGTTGATTTCCTGGCCGATTTCGGCCATCGTCGCCAGCACTTCGGCGGGCAGTTCCTGGGTAACGTTCAGTTCTACGGGTTCCATGATTCCCTATTAGATGAGATTGGCGGACGCGACGACTCGGATGTCTGCCTACCACAAGGCAGGCCGCAACACGACTGCACTTATTATTATAGCAGGCGAAGCATGAGGAACAGCCGCGAGCTCGGCGTGAATTGCTAAATTAACAAGTCGAAACGCGCGGCGAAGCGGTTATTCGGCGCTGGCGCGGCGGGCTTCTTCGATGATTTTCACCCCGGAGCTTGAGCCAATGCGGGTGGCGCCGGCGGCAAGCATGCTTTTCAGATCGGCAAGAGTACGGATGCCGCCCGCTGCTTTGAGTCCCATCTCCGGGCCGACGATGGAGCGTATCAGCGCGACATCTTCCATCGTGGCGCCGCCGGGACCGAAGCCCGTGGAAGTTTTCACGTAGTCCGCGTCGCAATTCTTTGCCGCACGGCAGGCACGGATCTTTTCTTCTCTGGTGAGCAGCGCCATTTCAAGAATCACTTTGCAGATCGCGTCGCCGCGATGGCTGGCGTCAACAACGCCGCAAATGTCCGCCTCAAGGGCTTCGTCGTCGCCGGATTTGAGTGCGCCGATGTTGATGACCATATCGATTTCGTCCGCGCCATTTTTTATCGCGTGCTCCGCCTCGAACACTTTCACGAGCGGAAGCGTCGCTCCCAGAGGAAAACCGACAACGGTGCAGACTTTCACCGCTGAGCCCCGAACCAAATCGGCGGCAAGCGGCACGTAGTACGGATTGATGCACACGGAGGCGAAACCGAAGCGCACCGCCTCTTCGCATAGCGCGCGAATTTGCTCGGCGGACGTTTCAGGTTTCAGCAGCGTGTGGTCAATCAGCTTGGCAATATCTTCGGCGCGCATCAGGATTTCGTTTTTCGCGGAGATTCTATTCAGC
>JBAUEX010000023.1:0-9290 GCA_049678845.1 Candidatus Acidiferrales bacterium | reverse complement strand
GTGGATGACGCGACGCAGAGCATTCTCGCCAAGGCCCCCATCTCAAACCCGAATCGCCAGTTCCGCACCGACGAGTTTGTGAGCGCGCGCATCACTTGGCGTACGACCAAGGGTCTTGAAATTCCCGTTCTCGCAACGCAACGCATTAACGGGCAATTTTTTACGTTTCTCGCCGCCAATGGCCCTAAGGGAACGGTCGCGCGTCAACAACAAATACAGGTCGGCGACATCATCGGCAACAACTACGTCGTTCAAAGTGGCATTAAGCCGGGTGACCACATCATCGTCGCCGGTTTTCAGTTCCTGGCCGATGGAGTGCCCGTGAAGGAAACCGTCGAGAACTCTCCACCCGAGGCAGCCTCTCATTGAGCGAGGCATTTACTCCAACGCCTCGCTAGAGCTCGGACCGGCTCGCGCGGCAGAAGGCAGAGTTGGACTTTGTTCGTTGATTTCTTCATCAAACGGCCGATCTTCGCCACTGTTTGCGCGCTGATCATCATTCTCGGCGGCGCGGTGGCCATTCCCACGCTGCCCATCGCGCAATTCCCGAACCTCGCTCCGCCCCAGGTTACCGTCACCAGCGCCTATAACGGCGCTGACGCCCAAACCGTCGAGTCCGCCGTCACGATTCCTCTTGAGCGCTCGATCAACGGCGTCGAAGGCCTGAAATACCTCACCTCCACCAGCAGCAATAATGGCCTCAGCACGATCACGGCTACCTTCGATGTTTCGCGCGACCCTGACCTTGCGTCCGTGGACGTGCAGAATCGGGTTCAGGCCGCTCTGGGCTTGCTTCCTGCCGAAGTCATCAACACCGGAGTGACCATCACCAAGGGCCTCAGCGGCTTCGTTTTCGCCGCGGCCTTCTATTCCGACAATAATAAGTACAGCGGTCTGTTCATCAGCAACTATGTAGACGTCTACGTCAGCGACGCCATCAAGCGCGTCCCCGGCGTCGCCAATGTCACCATTTTCGGTCAACGCGAATATTCCATGCGGCTTTGGCTTGATCCGTCCCGCCTGGCCGCACGTGGCCTTACCGCAACCGACGTTGTCGGTGCCCTCCAGGAACAAAACGTTCAAGTCGCCGCAGGCCAAATCGGCCAGCCGCCCGCTCCCAAAGGACAAGCGTTTCAAATCAGCGTCCGAGCCATGGGACAACTGATCGAGCCCGCCCAATTCGACAACATCATCTTGAAAACCGGCGCCAACGGCACTCTGGTTCGCGTGAAAGATGTAGGCTATTCGGAGCTGGGCGCTCAAGATTACAGCAGCAACCTCTTCATCAACGGCCACGAAGCGATCGGCTTGGCCGTCCAGCAGCTCCCCAATGCCAACGCTCTCGAAGTCGACCGTCTGGCGAGCGCCGAGCTCGAAAAACTCTCCCACACTTTTCCAGTCGGGTTGAAATACGGTATGGCTTTCGACACGACCACGGCGGTCGCCGAAGGAATCCGCGACGTTCTCACTACCCTGATTGAAGCTATCCTCCTGGTTATCGCTGTCATTTTTATTTTTCTTCAGGACTGGCGCAGCACGTTTATTCCCGCCATCACGATTCCCGTGTCCCTGGTCGGCACGTTCATCTTCGTCAAGCTTCTCGGCTTCTCCATCAACACGCTCACGCTTTTCGGCATCACCCTTGCGACGGGCCTGGTCGTCGATGATGCGATCGTCGTCATTGAAAACGTCCAGCGCCACATTAACGAAGGACTTACTGAGCCTCACAATGCCGCATCGGTTGCGATGAGCGAAGTAGCCGGGGCGGTCGTGGCCACCTCGCTTGTTCTTGTCTCCGTGTTCGTTCCCGTCGCCCTGTTTCCGGGAACCACGGGCATTCTTTTCCGCCAGTTCGCTCTTACCATTGCCTTCTCCGTGGCCATTTCAGCATTCAACGCCTTGACGCTCACGCCGGCCCTTTCGGCTATTTTTCTCGGCCATCAAAAAGAAGGCGGAATCGGCAAACGCATCTTTGCGCCTTTCAACCGCGTAGTCACGGGAGGAACGAATCTCTATCGCCACACTCTGCGACATTTGTTCAACTGGAAATTCGTCACCGCGATCGTCTTTCTGCTTCTCACCGGTCTCACCTATTGGGTGTTCGCCAAGGTCCCTCGAGGCTTCGTCCCCACCGAAGATCAGGGCTATATCATGATTCTTATCCAGGCCCCTGCCGGAGCCTCGCTCGAATATAGTTCGAACATTTGCCATCAAGTCGAAGCCATCCTCGATCGCCAACCCGAAACCGCCGCTGTTTTTTCCATCGCCGGCTTCAGCTTCTCCGGTGCCGCGTCCAATTATGCAATGGTCTTCGTCAACCTGAAGCCTTTCGCGAAGCGGCAGGGCGCTGCTCATTCCGCCTCGGCGATCGTCAATCGCCTGCGAGGTCCTTTCTTCGGCATTTCCGGCGCCGTCGTCGTGCCTTTCAATCCTCCCGCCGTGCAGGGTCTGGGGCAATTTGGCGGCTTCCAATTGGAGGTCGAGGACCAAGGCAACTCAACCTTGCAGGAGTTGCAGCAAGCCACTCAAAAATTAGTGCAGGCAGGGAATCGCGATTCAAGACTTTCGGGGCTGTTCACCAGCTTCACGGCCAACGATCCGCAATTCATCGTCAACATCGATCGATCCAGCGCAAAAAGCCTGAACATACCGCTCAGCCAGATCACCGATGCCCTGCAGGTCTTTCTCGGCTCCGTGTACGTCAACAATTTTACGTTCAACAACCGTTCGTATCGCGTCTACGTCCAGGCCGAGCAGCAATTCCGTTCCCATCCCGACGACATCGATCAGTTCTACGTGCGTTCGAATTCTGGCCAAATGGTGCCTCTCGATCACTTGGTCAAGATCACCCAGACCGCCAGCCCGCAAGTCATCAGCCATTACAATCTCTTCCGTTCGGCGGAAATTGACGGCTCCGCCGCAGCGGGACGCAGTTCGGGCGACGCCATCGACGAGATGCAAACTCTGGCCGCGAAAACCCTGCCTCGCGGCATGTCGTATGAATGGTCTGGCCTTTCACTTGAGGAAATTCAGTCGGGGAGTAAGTCTGCGGCGCTCTTTGGTCTTGGGTTGCTTGTCGTTTACCTAACCCTTGCCGCGCAATACGAAAGTTTTTCTCTTCCGTTCATTGTCCTGATGGCCGTGCCGATGGCCATGTTCGGCGCTTTGCTTTTCCAGTCTCTGCGCGGCAATATCAACGACGTCTACTGTCAGATCGGCTTGGTCATGCTGATCGGCCTCGCCAGCAAGAACGCCATCCTGATCGTCGAATTCGCTGAGCAGTTGCGTGAAAAGGGCATGGATCTCTATGACGCGGCCATCGAAGCAGCTCGCATTCGTCTCCGGCCAATTCTCATGACCTCGTTCGCGTTTCTTCTCGGCGTTCTGCCTCTGGTCCTTGCCACCGGTGCGGGCGCGGCCGGACGTACGTCGGTCGGAACCACTGTCTTCGGCGGCATGCTCTTTGCCACTTCCCTCAACCTGGTTTTTGTCCCTGTCCTATACGTCATCATTAAAGGCTTCGGCCTCCGTCGCCGTGAGGACAAGGCCGAATCGCGATCGCGCCTCTGAGAGCCTCATCCGTCCCGGTTTAAGCAGTACGAAAAACAGATGGGGTCGCGAGGATCCCTTTATGTATTGCGGGATGGGCCCGCCACGGCAGATTCCCGAACCGCATTGCGTTTCGCCGCGGCGCGAAATCCATACAGCGGCCGAGAAGAGAAAAACCGGTACCGGCAAGAATCGCAGCGATACGCCGGCACATTCAGCATTCGGAAAACTAGCCGGAATTTACCTTCTTTCACCCATTGCTTGGCAATGCGTCGGAGCTTGAGGTTCCCGCATCGCCGGCAGCGTGCATGCCGGAAAAATGCGACGGCTGCCGTGCGCCCATAAAATCGGCGCTTGCATTTCATGCAGCGCCACGGACGCAGCGCCGCAACCGTCACCACCCAGTCGCCAATTCCGCGCCGGTGCGAACGCAAACAGCCTTCATTCCCGCAGGACGGACAAATCATCGTTGACGCCGTTTTTTTCCGCGCCGCAGGATACACAACCCCGGTCTCAAGTTCAACGATTCATCGGGGACTGGTTCCTCGGTACGAGAGTGCCTCTCGGTTTCGGATCGCGCAGCCGAGAGAGTCTCGAACCGAATTCCGTCTCTGGTACAAGAGCTTCGCCCCGACTCCGTTGTAGAATGCTGCCGGAGGCATCGATGCCCGATTACACTGCTGCTCACTCTCGCGCCGGAATCGCCGCCAAGCTCCCGCATCTCGACACTTGGCCCAATCATTTCCGCGGTTACGAAATCACCGTCCGCTTCCCGGAATATACTTCCGTGTGCCCCAAGACTGGCCTGCCCGACTACGGGACGATCCTCATCCAATACGAACCGCGCAAACTATGCCTGGAGCTCAAAGCCTTGAAAATGTATCTCCTCGCCTATCGCAACCTTGGAATTTTTTACGAGAATGCCGTCAATCGCATGCTGCGCGATATCGTGGCCGCCACGAAACCGGTCTCGTGCCTGGTCCGCGGTGAATTCACTCCCCGCGGCGGCCTGTTCACTAGCGTCGAAGCGCGCTGGCCCCATCGACACAGCTCACGCCGCATGCCGTAGACTTTCTTCCCCCGGTTAGCGATAATCTCGCAAGCTTGGCCGGTGAAGGCATTTACCAGGAGATGCGATGACCGATTCGCTTGAGACTCAAAACACAACCGTCGTGTCTCCTCCTCCGGAATCCTATCCCTATACGCCTCGCTGGGTGATGCTCGCTCTCTTGGTCGCTTTCGCGCTAATCGGCTACCTGCTCTACGCGCTCTATCAGCAGCGCCAGCAAACCAACCAGGCTTTCGACTCCGCCACCAAGCGCGCCGGCGTCCTTTCCGCACAACTCGATAAAACCAACTCCGCCATTGGCGACCTGAAAGCCGAGCTCCAGGTCACGTCGCAAAAACTCGGCCTCACCGAGGACGAACTGGCCCGCGCCCGCGGGATGGCTCAAGCCCTGCGCAAGGCGCAAGGCGACCAACAGGCCAATGCCGAAAAGCTCCGCCAGCAAATCGGACAGGTGCAGCAACAAACGGCCACGCAAATCGGACAGGTCTCCGACGCCCTGAACGGCACCAAGAGCGACGTTGACGCCACGCGCAAAGATCTCGACGACACCAAAAGCAAGCTCGGCACCACGATGGGCGATTTGAATGTTCAATCCGGTTTGATTGCGCGTAACCATGAGGAAGTTGAGGAACTCAAGCGCCTTGGCGAACGGAATGTTTACGAATTTAATCTCGTAAAATCCAAGAGGCCGCAAAAGATCGGTCCGATCCAGCTCCAGCTCCGCAAGGTCAATACCAAGCACTACACCTATACGCTCGACGTGATCGCCGACGACAAACGCGTTGAGAAAAAAGACAAAACGCTCGAAGAGCCCGTCCAATTCTACATTCGCGGCGCGCGCACGCCTTACGAAATCGTTGTCTACAGCATCACGAAAGATTTCATTACCGGCTACCTGACAACGCCGAAGGAAGCGGCCCCGGCGAACCCGAACAGCCCTTCCAGTCATTAATCGTCGGAGGGGCGTAACACCAGGTCGCTTTTTCGCGAAACGAATCGCGCGAGTCTCGACCAACCTCAGCTCCCGGGAGCACTCGATGAATCGTAGGAACGTGCAACGCGCAAGCGGCGCAGCAGCATCGCGACTACCATTTTCGCACGCTCTTCCGGCGCTGGCGCGCAGCCTCGTCTTGCTTTGCTCCATGGCCCTTTTCGCCGGGCCTTCCCTTGCCCAGCAACACTCGCTGGTTGACCGCCTCCCCGCCAATACATGGCTCTATCTCGACTGGCGCGGGACGTCCTCGTTGGCTTCGCCAAACGAGACGAACTCCGTCCTCCGGCTTTGGCGCGACCCGTCTTTCGCCGCCGCTCGCCAAGGCTTTATTGATCGCATGTTCCGCGAAGCAAAGCAGAGAAATCCAAAATCAGAAGGCCTCACGCAGGAAAACGCAAACGACATTCTCTCTTTGCTTGAAAATCAGGCCGTCTTCGGTGTGATCAATGAGCCCGCCACTGCGCCGGCCGGCATCGCAAAATCCGTCAACTCGTTCCTGATCTACAACGCCACCGGCAAGCAGCATCTCATCGACAAATTGAACGCCGAGCGCGCGAAAAATTCCGCCTCTACGTTCACGCGCACTCCGATCCCCATCGGCAGCTTCACCGGCTATAAAATTCTCAACGGCACAAACACTTCCTACGAGGTGCAAGCCGGTCCGTACTTCGTTCGCACCGACACGCTCGAAGCGATGGAAGTCCTACTGCCTCGGCTAAACTCTCCTGGCCGCATGGCCGGGTCATTCGACGAAGCCTCGGCTGTTCCGTCCGCCTGTCGCAACGCCGATCAGGGCTCTGTTCTCAATTTCCTGGCTCTTCCTGGCAGGCTCAATCTTTCTCAAATGCCGCGGAATCCCAACTTCGATTTCGCGGCGTTCCTAAGGTCTCTTCATCTGGACCAAGTCCATGCGGTTTGCGGCAGCCTCACATTCGAGGCGCAGGGCACGCGCATGCGCGGTGCTGTCCTCGGGGATACTTCGCAGGGGAGCATATGGAACATCATGGGAGATGGCCGCGAAGATTTCGCGACACTCGCGCTGGCGCCGTCCGGCTCAGCCTATCAATGCTCGATTCTCGATTTCGTCGCTCTTTACAAGACCCTCATGGCCGGAGTCGCCGCTGCTCTGCCTCCTGACAAGGCTGGCTTTGTCGCCGGAATCGATTCTCTCGCTTCAACGCTTTGGGGTATGCCTCCCACCCAGGCCCTCGCCCTATTCACCGGCGAATTCGCCACCGTACGCGTCAATACCACCGCGGATCCTACAAACGCCGTTTACGCCCTCACCATCGAGCATCCTGACAAAGTGCTCTCTCTATTGCAGCATGTGATCCCGGGAGCTTCCACGGCACAAAAACAGGAAGGCGACACGTCCTACGTGACTGTTACCTTTCCGCAAAACCCCAAAGTCTCGCAAGCTGGCCCTGCCGAACCTTCCCAGTTTTTCTTCGCCGTTACCCGATCGATGCTAATTGCCTCCAAACGGCAGGACGTTCTTCGCGACGCCGTCGTTCGCCTCCACACGCCGCCAGGCTCCGCCCAGTCCGATTCTCTGTCGAATGACCCCGGTTTCAAGAGAGCCCGCGCAACCATGCGCTCGAACTTAACCGCTTTGAGTTACAGCGATCTGGCCCGCTACAACTGGGAGGCGATTCTCGACACGATCGAAAAAGGAATGAATGAAAGAGCGGAAGCCGAGGCCCGGCGAGACGGAAAACCCGCGCCAGCCCCCGTCCATCTCTTTCCCGGATTCGATCGAGCGACGATCTCAAAATACTTGCATTCTTCCAGTGGAAGCGCGTGGAAGGATTCCTCCGGCATTTACTTTGACTCGGTCATTCAATAAGGCGCGTCTGCCTTTTTTGGTTTTCGCTTTGGCCGGTTTTGTGTGCGTTCTTCGCGCTGCCGCTTGGCCTCCTGTTCGGTCTCAACAATCAACCGCACCCCCGACGCAGGGAACGCTGAAGGTTCGTGTCTCGCTTGTCAAAGTCGATACCAGCATTGTCGACGCGCACGGCAAGTTCGTCGAGGGTCTGCAGAAGGAAAACTTCCACATCTTAGACAATGGTGTCGAGCAGCCAATCACTTTTTTTACTTCTACCGACGCCCCAGCCCAAATCCTCGTTCTAATCGAAACCAGCCCTGCCGTTTCTCTGATTCGGAGCCAGCATCTCGACGCCGCCTATTCGCTTCTCAACGGTCTGGCCCCGGACGACCGCGTCGCCCTGGCTTCCTACGCCGATACCACGCACCTCATTCTGCCTTTGACGGCCGACAAGTCAGCGCTTGCTCGCGCCCTGGTTGACCTCCAATACTCGCTCGGCAGCGATGAGCTTAATTTCTACGATTCCGTTTCCGCCTCACTCGACTGGCTTTCCGCCCTCCCGGGCAAACGGGCTCTCGTCCTGCTGACCACGGGCCTCGATAGTTCTCCCGCCGGCCATTGGCAGTCTCTCATCGACAAACTGCGCGGCAGCGAAGTTACGATTTTCCCGGTCGCCCTTGGTGGTTCGCTGCGTTCGTTTCAAGGAGCGCCGTCCGCGACTCCCGGTTCCAACGCCGCCGCACCCCCGGGCCTGAGTTTCAACGCCGCCAATCTGGCGCTTCAATCCCTCGCCGATTCGAGCGGAGGCCAGGCTTTTTTCCCCACGCAGGACAAGGAATTCGTCGCCATTTACCGCCGCATTGCCGAAGTTCTGCGCCACCAATACACACTCGGCTTCACTCCTCCCACGCTCGACGGAAAATTCCACTCGTTGCGCGTCGAAGTTTTCGACTCCAAGGGCCGTTCCCTCCCAACCGACGGCGCCAAGCCGCATTACCGCATTTTTGCCCGTCAAACCTATCTCGCTCCTTCTCCTTGAATTTTGATCGGCCGGCAAGTTCTCGCTCCCCCGGCCGCGTCCATCTTCCGTCTCCACGACAAAAGGATTTGGTGTTACTCTCCTCCCTCGCACTCTCACGGAAATTGCGAAATTCGAAAGAGTCGGAGACTTCTTCGCGCATGAGATTCGCAAACAAAAGTAAATTCGCCCTGCTGCCCTTCATTCTTTGTTTCTGCCTGGCAACGCTCGCGAGCGCCCCGCCGCAAGCCCAGCAGTCTCCGGCACCCGCGCCTGCGGCACCATTCCAGTTCGCTTTTTCGGGCAATGTCGCGCAAGTCCCGGTTGAAGTTTCGGGTCACCTCGTTCTCGTCCCCATCCGCGTGAACGGCGCTCAGCCGTCATGGTTTCTCCTCGATACCACGCGACCTACTTCCTCGCTCGATGATGTTCGCGCTGTCGCGCTTGGCCTTCTTCCGCCCGGCTCCGCTGGCTCGAAATCCCTGTCTAGCGTCGTTCTCGACTTCCCCAGTCTCAAAGTTTCCACACCCTCCCTCGCGCTCGATTCATTGGGCGACCTCTCTTCCCGCGTTGGTCGCGCCATCCAGGGAATCCTAGGAGCCGACGTTCTCAGCCATTTCGTCGTCGTCATCAGCTACGACCGCCAGACTCTGCAGTTTTACGATCCGAAGTCCTTCCAGTACAAGGGCGCGGGCGTTAAATTGAAAATGCAGACGCCCGAGGGCGTTCCGGCCCTCGATGTTAAATTCAGCCTTCGCCATCGCGGCATGCTTCACGGTCTCTTCTCGATCGCAACCGCCCAAGCCGAAGCCATGCAGTTTGCACCGTCCTTCTC
>JBAUEX010000022.1:0-4476 GCA_049678845.1 Candidatus Acidiferrales bacterium | reverse complement strand
GGTCAGAGAAAGATCGTAGTGCGGAAAGCTCGCCTTGTTAGGCGACTGATACCATTGGCGTTTCATACCGATGGCTTTTGCCATGGCGTGGAGTTCATCCGGGGTGTCGGCGAGCATGTGGCACATGACCATGCGGCCAAATCCGTTCTTTGCTCCATCGACATACACAGTCATGTTAGCGTCCTGCTCTACGTTCCTGTCGGCGGTTAGTCGGCTACTGCGGAACGCGGCTATAAAGGTGCCGCATTTCGGCCGGCGAAAATACAAATATTGCACTACCGACACGGACGGCCCAATGACCACGTCGCAGAGTTTCGCTGCTGATCGTTTTCAGGTGGCGGCTCTTGATGCCTCCCCGCTGCTTCACTAGCGAACGAAACCCCCGTGGGATTGGACCACCATCGTTGCGCCACGCCAGCCGTGGCGTGCGAAGCCAAACCTTGATGACCGGATTTGCCATTTCAATCTCCCGACGCTCGTCCTGTGAACCGCCGATTTCAGGCGCCCCGTGGTGTAAATTCTGCAATCGACTTCGGCAGACTTTCGGCGTGAGCTTCCGGGCTCCACGGCCAGATGGCCGGCGCCGCTCGCGTGATCGGATAATTCTCATCTGTGCGGGTATGTGGCCCAAAACGATCATTGATCAGATCGGACCAAGCCAGCGCGGTCTCGTAGTCTGGTGAGGCGTGAACATCGTCAGGGCCGCGAACGTGGCAGCACCACAAGATAGGAGCCTTGGCAGCTTCAATTGCGCGGCGAATATCCTCCACGATTGGCCAGCGCCGCGCGCTGCGACAGTCGTGATCGCGGGCAATCTTTTCTGCTATTTCTAAGGGGCTCATTTTGTCCTCCTATGAAGTTGGCGAGATACCCCGTGTTCCTATCGTCCTGTTATCGCCCGGTTGCCTTGGCGATGGCGCGGCGCCGCATTACTCGCGCAGCATCGAAAAGCGAAAAACACTTTTCACATTCTTCCGGCATCCCTTCGCCTGCGCACTCGTGACAATCGTTGGCGTTGAAATCCTCGGCTTCTTCGAGTTTTTGTGCAGCAGCAAGCAAGTCAGGGGCGGCAGCGATCAGGCGCGCGTTGGCTAGATGAACCTTTTTCAAGCGATCAGAATTGTCGAAACCTGACCATTGCACAACGGCGTTGCCGTGGTCGTCTTGGACCTCGATGATCTTGTGGCCCGGAAACTGCTTCCGCAGCTCTTGGTGATAGACCTTCCAGGGTCCCGATGTGTGCTTGCCTTTTTTCATGGCGGTTAATCCATTGCGTCAGCGGACTGTCGCCGGGACTATCAGGTGAGGTGTAAATGCCGTGGGCGCCCATCATGCAATTCCCGAGTGTTCTGTCATCAGCCGGCGGCTGCGCGAAGCGCGGCGATCACTTCGTCCTTGGTGCGTCCGTCTGTATCGTTCCAGTCCGCGACATATGCTCCGGTGTACGGCTTCAAGAGGTCAAAAACCTCTCCCCATTTCTTCTCCGACGAAACGATGCCTTCGGGCGCCTCCCGGCCAAAGCGAGAAAAATAGACTGCGCCAAGTAGGCAATGCTCGCCGGCTTTGTTATGTGTGAGGCCCTGGCACCAGCCCTTTTGTTCAAGCAACTCGGCGGCTTTCAAAAAGGCGTCGCGCCAATCATGATTTTTGATCGGCGCCTCGCCTTCACGTTTGGTCTCAACGAACATCGTTCTCTCCTATGAAGTTGACGGCATATTCCGGATTAATACGCGACTTCCATTCGGCGCGGTGGAGATGACGACCTTGCCGGCCCCTACGTGGGCTGAGGGGCTGAGGTTGTCGCAGGAGCCGGCCCGGTCGAGCGATTCCAATCTAGGGACATTATTCCCCTTTGTCCAGTGCCCGCGCGGTGTTTTCATCTGCGGCTATCTTTGCGCGTACTGCGGCGGCACTGGCCGATTGCCAATCTCGTCCTGCCTTTATACGGCCACCGCCAATATCATCGAGTATTTTCAGCGCCAGCCAAGTCCCACGGCCTCCGTTGTCGTGCTTCCAATCCCGTGCGTCCAGCGCACCACTTTCGACTATTTCCAAGACTTTCGGATATTGTGGGGCATCCTTTCGGATCAGGACGTTTGTCCTGGAGCCCGGATGGTGCGGGGGTGGGACATAATCGCGCCGGAAGACCGGCTTAGGCACCGCCAGCAGTCTTTTGATATTAGCCTGCTCATTTGCCTCCGCCTCAATGGCCTCCGCAACCTCGCCAATGTTTGGCGGATAAGTGGGATGCTTGCGTTGGATGCTGCGTGTATTGAGCGGGTTGGTAACCTCGACAATCACATTGCGCGGTTGGCGCTCAAATAGCGCCGCGAGCTGCATCACAAAACCGTCAGGATCCGCGTAATCGTCCCGGCGGTAAGAAGACAGGAGAATCTTGATTTGACGCGATATTATTACGTCGTCCGAAAGTCCCTTGTAATCTGTCCAAGGCGTCGACCGCTGATTTGTTTCGCGGATCATGCCGTCCTCCGTTGCTATGACCATTTGACTTTTCTGATTTGAACCGCACGCGATTGCGCCAAGTGGCCGCCCAATCACGCTTTATACCGCGCTGTCCTGGCACGCCGATCCAATAATCAACAAATTCAACCCACATCGCTTTAATCGCACTGTCGTGCTGGCCTAGGTCTCGAGCAAATTGCCAGTCAGCCTCGCTAATCTGCTGTCCTGCAATAAGCCGCGTTCCGCGCTTGGCTTGCGACTCTTTCTTGTTTTCTGTTCTTCGCTTAGAGGCTGTATGGTCTGCAGGAAAGAAGTTAGTAAGATCGTCGTTGCCCTCTTTGTCCGGGACATTTTTTCGACTTTCGGCGTCTGACTTTAAGGCGGACATCGTTTGCTTTCCGCTTGATTTTATTAGTCTTTTACGCTGTTCCCGTTTTCGAACTCGTTCGTGTTCTCTAATAATGTCCCGGACTTTGTCCCGGACTGTCCCGGACAAAGCCGCGGCCACTCTGCCAACTAGCCCGGCGTCGACGCCAGCGCGCACAAGATCGGCGATGAGAGTTTGGTCGGTCATGCGGCAACACGCCCTCGCTCTCGGTGCTTTTGATGAAGGGTATGAAGACGGCTTAAGGCATGGATGGCCTCGTCTTCGGTGACGTATCCAGTGCAGATGCCGTTGAGATCGATTCGGGGTCGTCCTACTTGGACGTTCGTCTGGTAGGTTCTCCCGCTCGTGTAATCCGTTAATGCCTCTTTAATTCGACGCGGCGTAAGGTCAGGACATAGAGCTATTATGTCCTCATAAATCCCAATTTTTAGCGGATTTTTGGGCGCTCCCTTTGGCATAAACGCAAGCGGAAACCGCGCAACCAAGATGGCGCGTGCTTTGGTGACTTTCGGTTTGGGCATGATTTGCCCCCCTAAGGGCGAAAAAGGGTTTTGCGACTGGTAATCCCGTTAGGGCGAGAAACGGAGCTTATCCCGCTGTCCCAGTTCGCGATTCTCAGTCTAGCAAATCATAGCCGTGGCGCAAGGGGAGGCAAGCCGCTACGTCTAGCGTATAGTTTTGTCCAAACCACTACACCTAGACGCCAAAAAATCAGATACGAGGCGATCGGTCGCCATATCGCGCGCCTTCACCGGAGCCGACGTCACTCCCGCTGCCGCCTCATGCGGGACAGATTCGCGGCGGAGTTCGTTCCGTGCCAGTGCCAAGTCGCGTCGAGCGCGTAGCCCGCGGTAGTCGGGCTTGCGGTGGGTCATCGTCTCGGCTTTCGCAATCGCAGTTTGGTTTTTTCATAGGGATTGTCGTCGCGGTTTCCGGTCGGCCTAATCCATCGCGTGCGCGGAGCGACAGTATTTGGGCCAATATGGCGAAGGCCACGGTAAGCGCCGCAGACGTAGCACCACTCAGACGGGTTTGAACCGCCGAGAATCCATGAGTTGCGGCCATGCCGACAGTCGGGCTTGCGGTGGGTCATGGCAATGACCGTGCCGCTCGCAATGAAGCTGTAGCGATGGCCCATAGTTTGCCAATTTTTATTCTATAAACAGTTGACCTGGTAATTTTGAATTGAGCGGCAAGACGAGACGTGCGTTCCCCAGAATGCGCCCGCTGATAAATTTCTTGTGCTTCGCACTCCGTCAAAGTTGCTATTCCGAGACGGGTGCCGCGCGCTCTAGTGCCGTGTAATTCCATATCAGCCAAGTTGTCATAAACAGATCCCCACCTCAAATGGCTTGGCGTAATACAGGCAAGATGACCATTGCCGCAGCTATGAATAGCCAGCGGACGGTCACTAGGAGGAGGCCCATTAATTTTTGAGCAGACTAGGCGATGGACACACTTGGGACGTGATCGTTTTTCGGTCCGCATTATCGGATAGTTCATCTTTTTTGAAAACGGCCAGAAAATGCATTCATCGCCTTGGTATTTTGTCGCGTCTTGAAAAAATTTTAGGATATCCTCATACGGCGTCTTATCGCTGCGAAGCGGGTCACCGTGCCTTAGCC
>JBAUEX010000021.1:0-4997 GCA_049678845.1 Candidatus Acidiferrales bacterium | reverse complement strand
GACGCGGAAACTTTCGAACTTTTGCGGATGGGCGTAAAAGGATTGCTCACCTATGGCCAGCCGGAAAAGCAATGGCAAGATGCTCTACCCTTGGTTGCGGCGGGCGGCTATTGGGTGCCTCGAGCGGTTCTATCGCGATTTGTGGAATCGATCGTCGCGAACCGAAAGACGGGAGCAGCGCATAGCAAGACACCGGGGACTTTGAGCCGTAGGGAAAAAGAAGTTCTGGACCCTCTTCTGCAGAATCTCTCGAACAAGGAAATTGCGAGTCAGCTGAATATTTCCGAGCGCACGGTGAAGTTCCACGTGTCCAATCTGCTGGCAAAACACGGCGTTCGACGCCGGGCTGATTTGATCGTCATGCGCTTCCAAGAAGGCCAGCTTTCCATCTGACTTCCGCTTGCCAACACTGCATCATGTGGCTTAGATTTGAGGCGGTCTTCTTCCAGCCCGTCACTAGCGGTATCCTCGCTGGCTGACGTTCACGGCGGTCCATGCGCTACCTGTCGGCACCAAGCAAAGAGTCCATGTCGATGACAATCGGGGGCCCTGCAAGGGAAGCCCCCCGAGAGCGGCGAGGGATGGTACCGGTACTTTTAGCCTCTTCCCTCTACATCGTTTGGGGCATTGCCTAGAAGGAGCCAAGATTGCTAGAAATGCGAGTGGGCCTCACAGAATAAGCCAATGAATTCATTGATCGAAACGACCGGTTCTTCCCCAGCGCCGAAGCGGCAGTTGAAGCCAGGACCTCGCCTCTGGGCGATACGCGTCGTGATCGTCTTTGCCTTAATTTTTACCGTGCGCTATTTCTACTGGCGCGTCGATAGAACCATGAATCCCGCGGCGAAGTGGTTTTTCTACCTCTTTTTGGTCGCGGAGATGTTGAACTTTATTGAAGCGGCTCTTTTTTATTTTACTACCTGGAAGCCGTCCAACCGCCATCCCCAGCCATCTGTTTCGGGGCGCGCCGTAGACGTTTTTATCACCACCTACAACGAGCCCGTAAGCCTGTTGCGTGAGACCGTACTCTGCGCCGTGAGCCTCAGCTATCCGCATAAAACCTACCTTCTGGATGACGGAGATCGTCCGGAGGTGGCCGAGTTGGCGCTGGAGCTGAACTGTTCCTACATTTCGCGCAAGGACCGCGCAGGCGCCAAAGCCGGCAATTTGAACAATGCGCTGAAGCAAACGGACGGGGAATTCATTGTGACGCTCGATGCGGATCACGTCCCCATGCCGGACATGATCGAGCAGTTGATCGGATTTTTAGCGGATCCTACCGTTGGAGTGGTGCAAAGCACCCAAGATTTCTACAATCTCGATTCCTTCCAGCACAACACGCATATTGAAAAGCAACGTGCGTGGCAGCAACAAGAGCTCTTTTTCAGCGTTATTCAGCCCGGCAAGGACGGCTATAACGCGGCTTTTTATTGTGGCAGCCCGGCGCTTCTGCGCCGGAAAGCCCTGGAAGAGATCGGTGGATTTGCGACCGAGAGCATCACCGAAGATATGCATACGGGCCTGCGGCTGCAGAAAAAAGGATGGAAAGTCGTTTACTACAACCGAACCGTCGCGCGAGGATTAGCGCCGCAAACCTATCGCGGGTTTGCCATGCAATGGCATCGCTGGGGCCAAGGGGCCATGCAAGTGTTGCGCAAGGAAAACCCGATTTTCGGGCGCGGGCTCAGTTTCGGACAACGCGTAAACTATTTTGCGTCTTTCTATTTCTACTGGATGAGCTTTCAAAAGCTTATTTATATCGCCACGCCCATCTTTTGCCTGTTGAGCGGGATTTACCCGCTGATCGCCACTCCAAAAACGTTTGCAATCTATTTCCTTCCTTATTTCCTGCTGAATATTACCGCGACCGCATCGCTGCAAGGGGGTCTAAGAGGCTTCTGGCTGAGCGAAGAGTTCAATTTGATCAAGATGCCGGTGCTGATGACCACGATCGCGGGCTTGTTCAAGGGTGAAACGGCGTTCAAGGTGACGCCAAAAGCCCGGGACACATCGGCTCGCTGGACGGAAGTGTGGCTGCAAAGTCTGCTTTCGATCGGCGTCATTGTAGCCGTGGCGGTGGGAGCTTGGAAGCTCGCTCGCACGGCTACGGGAAGTTATTTTTTCTGGGCCCTGATCGTGAATATCGTGTGGGCCGCGTTCTATCTGATTCTGCTGATTCCGGTGATTGCGCGAGCCGTGCGGCACAAGGAATTGCGCGCCACCTACCGTTTCCCGAACCGGCTCGACGTTCCGGTGTTGTTTGGCTATAACTCTGACGGCGGAAGCCATGTGGTGGGGCGAGGTTTTGCCCGCAACCTGAATCGCGGCGGCTTTTCGCTGACGCAGAAATTGCCGATTGCTCCGGGGACGATCGTCGCATTGGAGATCAGTTTGCCGACAGGAACGGTTCATGCCCACGGTCGCGTGGTTCGGAACCAGGAATTCTTCCATGGGGAGAACAAGCGCGTTTCGAGCGGAGTGATTTTCGAGCAAATCGATCCCGCCGACCAGGACCTGATCTCGAAGTATCTGTTCTGGGAAATCGCGCCGCGCCATGGAAGCATTCTGAAGCTCACGCGCCAGAGTCAAACACGGAGTCAACCGCGGAGCGCAAACACATGATTCGCGCGGTTGCTCTGGCGGCGTGTCTTTTGGGTTTAGCCGGCCTGCTCGTTGTGCCAACTGCGAAATGCATGCCGCAAGGTTCGACGCTCGACCAGGCGCGGGCAGAAGCTGCTCAAGGACACTATGAGCCGGCCGCGCGGCTCTTTACTCAAGCTCTCAGCACCGATCCCAATAATATCGACGCACTCGGCGGACTGGTCGATTCACTGGTCGCCCTCGGACGTTGGCACGACTCGTTGCCCGCGCTGCAGCATCTGGTCGAGCTCGAACCTGATCATGCGGAGCGCGTTTTCCAGCTGGGCCAAATGGATAGCTGGCAGCCGGGACATCGCGCAGAGGCGTTGGAGCGATTGAAGCGCGCAGCAGAACTGAAGCCGTCCGATGTCCAGTATGAGGATACCTATGCGGAAGTTCTGAGCTGGAGCAAATCGGGACGCGCGCAGGCGCTTGCGCATTACAAGAAAGCGCTTGCTATCGAGCCCAACAATGCGTCTGCCCTTGCGGGCGAAGCGCAACTTCTGGCGTGGAGCGGGCATTCCTCCGACGCGATGGAAATCTACGACAAAGTTCTTGCGCAGGATCCCAACAATGTGGCGGCGTTGCGCGGCAAAGCCGAAATTCTCGACTGGCGCGGGCAGCACGCCGCAGCGATGAATCTTTATGAACAGGCGCACGGCCTGGCCCCCGGCGATTCCGCCACGATGCTGGGTCTGGCGCAGACCGAATACGAGTCGGGCGAATACGCGCGAGCCCGCGCCGACTTGTCGGAAGTAAAGGACATCGACACACCGGAATTCAGGGATCTGCAGCGCAACATAAATCACGCGCTTGGCACCTACATGGAGTTGGGATATGGCTTGCGCCGAGACGGGAAAATCCTTGATTACGATTCGGCTGACGCGCTCGTTTCCACACCGCTCGGTGGGTCGAGCCGGCTGAGCGCGCTATACCAGCCGTTTCTTTTCAGAACCCAAGCCCGGAATTTCAATTCCAATTATTACGCACTGATGCTCGATTCGCAGCCCGATGAAAATGTGACGACTCACGCGCAAATCGCCGGGCGAACCTATCCCGGCGTTTCCTCGCAAATCGAAGGCGCGTTTGACGCCACGTTCACGGTGCGGCCGTCGTTTAAGCTTTACACCGGGGTCGAGCGCGAATCGGATCAGGAATCGCTTGTCTCGACGCTCGGCGCGACGGCCAACGGGATCTTCGTGGGCCAGGTGGAAACGAACCTCGGCCACATTGGCGGAAGCTACTCAAGTTCGCAACACAATTACGATCTTTCATTCACTTATACCGATGGCGCGTACACGGGCGAGAATTTGGCGTCGAATCGCCGGTGGGGCATCGACGGAAATTTTGGCAAATCGATTCGCGGCAATCACCCCTACATCCGCATTGCATACGGCGTGAGTTATCTGCGCTTTGATCACGATGCGGATTTCACGCCGGGCAGCGGAGAACCGTCGCGGGTGACAGGAGGCTATTACAGTCCCACACGCTTTTTGCTAAATTACGGGCAGATTTTTCTTTCGACCAATCTGGGGCGGCACGCCAAATGGGACATGGGAGGATTGGCCGGCGCACAGAATGCAGAAACAACCTTTTCAGCGTTTTCGAGCACGCAATTTGCGTCGACATTTTCGACGCACTTGACCTGGAACATGAGCGGGAACAACGATCTTCGCCTGGGATACGATTATCTGAACACCTTTAACGCATTTCACCGGCATCTTTTCGTCGTCAGTTGGCGGCACTATTTCTAACGTGCCGACGCCCAGCATTTTTCCTCAAGATGATCCCAAGGGTGCGACTTCAGCGCCCAGCATGACCGTTCCGGCAGTTTCTAATTCGCGCCTCGCGTCGGTGCAGGATTTTCTACTCAAATTCCGGTTGCCGCTTGTGGTGATCGTTGGACTGGCATGGTACCTGCGTGCACGCGATCCGCATTTCGCCAGCGCGTACATGGACGAGACGATTTACGTTCTGTTTGGAAGGATGTTCCTGACACGGCATTTCGAAGCGCCGCTCAATAACCCGCTCAATTCCAGTTTTGGATGGTATCTGTGGCCCATTCTGGCGGCGTGGGCCGATAGGATTCGCGGACTCGTCGGCGTGCGCGAATTAGGCGCGGCGATGGGCGCGCTGACGGTCTGGGCGGTCTACGGCTTTTCAAAGCGTGTTTTTTCGCGAGCCGTGGGTCTGGCGGCCGCACTGGTCTTTGCACTGCTCGGTCCCGCGGTTCTTGCGTCGCGAATCGCGACGCGCGATGTTGGCTCGATCTTCTTCCTCGCGGTCGGCCTGTGGTTATTCGTTCGAGCCTGGCAGGAGCATGACTGGCCAACGTGGCTAGCGGCGTCGCTGAGCCT
>JBAUEX010000020.1:0-7304 GCA_049678845.1 Candidatus Acidiferrales bacterium | reverse complement strand
CGCGTCATCAACTCCCCCTCATTCTTGGACACGAAATCTCTGGACGCGTGGTTGCGGCAGGTGACCAAGTCGGGAATTGGTTGGGACGAGCCGTGATCGTTCCCGCAGTGATTTCCTGCGGGGTGTGTCCGGCCTGCCGGGCAGGACGCCCCACCATTTGTCACCAGCAGTTCATGCCCGGCAACGATGGCAACGGAGGATTCGCAACCCATGTGTTGGTCCCGGCGCGCGGCCTGTGTGCTGTCCCTGAAACTCTCCCATCGGGCACCACCCTCGAGATGCTCTCGGTTGTAGCGGACGCCGTGACAACTCCATACGAAGCGATCCGAAGATCAGGGCTCGGACCTGACGATGTGGCCGTCATCGTTGGTGCCGGGGGTATTGGCGGATTCGGAGTGCAGATCGCGGCCGCCCGTGGTGCGGCTGTTGTGGCCATTGACATTGACCGGGAGCGACTCGATCTGGTCTCGCAACACGGTGCAGGGCTGGTCCTGGAGGCCAATTCTACCGACCTCAAGGGTCTCAGGGCAGCGGTACGCACCTTTAGCAAAGAATCCGCACGGAAAGGCATCGGCCTCAAGATTTTTGAAATGAGCGGCACGCCCGCAGGTCAGATCATCGCTTTTGGGCTCTTGGATCATGGTGCGTATCTCGGCGTGGTCGGCTTCACGCCCAAGCCGGTCGAATTGCGTCTTTCCAATCTCATGGCCTTCGATGCGACCGCGCGCGGGAACTGGGGTTGTCCACCCGACCAGTACCCGGCCGCGCTGCAACTGGTCCTCGAAGGAAAAGTCACTCTCTCTCCGTTTATCGAGATGCACCGACTCGACGATGCTCCGACGATCATCGAAGCGGTCGCCAGGCATGCCGTGCGGCGGCGCGTGATCCTGCAGCCCGGGCGCGGTGAGCAAAAACATTGATGGGAGGCAGCCCCGTGAAAAATCACAATCTCGCCGAAGGCGTTGCGTCGAGGGAGGTCCTGGTTGAACGACGACCGGTCCGCGATCGCTCCGGAAAAAAAGTCGACGGCCTCCATAATGTTTGGATCACATTGAACAATCCGGGCGAGCTCAATAGCTACACCGTCTCGATGGTCAAAGAAATAATTCTGGCATTGCGCGATGCGAGCAACGATCGTGCAGCGGTGGCTGTCGTTTTGACCGGAACAGGAACACGGTCTTTCTGCAGCGGCGGAAACACGCGCGAGTATGCCGAGTATTATGCCGGCGCGCCTGGCGAATACCGCCAGTACATGCGTCTTTTCAATGACATGGTCACGACTGTTCTGCAATGCGACAAACCCGTTATTTGCCGGGTAAACGGAATGCGCGTCGGCGGCGGCCAGGAAGTGGGCATGGCCTGCGACTTCTCGATCGCCGGCGATCTCGCCATCTTCAGCCAGGCTGGACCGAAGCACGGCTCGGCCCCGGATGGAGGAAGCACCGATTTCCTTCCCCTATACGTCGGCATCGAGCGTGCCATGCATAGCGGAACTCTCTGCGAGACTTGGAGCGCACATCGCTTCTACTGGTTTGGCGGACTAACGCAGATTGTCCCGGCTTTGAAGGTCGATGGCATGTGGAGGGCGAATCCCTTGGTGGTGACAGACCGTGTCTTGGATGAATACGGACGCGTGGTGTTCGGAGAATGGAAGACGGCTCAGGCTCGTGAAGAAGGGAAATCTTTGCTGGCCAAGGGTGTTGTGGACCTTTCGCTGCTTGACGACGCTGTCGAGGAGATGTGCACGAAATTCCTCTATACCATGCCCGACTGCCTCATCAAGACCATCGAGAGCCTCCGCAAGCACAAACTCCAGCACTGGGACAAGAATCGGGAAGGTAATCGCGCATGGCTTTCGCTCAACATGATGACGGAGGCCAACGCGGGCTTCCGCGCTTTCCATTACGGAAGCAAAGAACAACGAGAAGTCGATTTCATTCGCCTGCGACAGCGGCTCGCCGAGGGCGTGCGTTGGAGTGAGGGTCTGGTTCACGAAATCGCTCCGTGGGTGGCGGGCGCAGAGCCGGTGAAAGCGGCAAAGTAATTTGCGTCTGGTTTGACGGGTCGAGACTGGCTATGAGGGAAGAGAGGAGGCTTAGGATGCCAGCGGAGTCGGGCGCGCTTGCGGGAAAGGTTGCAATTGTGAGCGGCGGGTCGGGAGCAATTGGGACCGCGATCCTGGACGCCTTCGACCCCATGGGTGTGCGGGCGATATCCTTTGACCTTTCCCGACCCAGTGAGAACCACAGGTGGGTCAAATGCGATATCCGGGAAGACAATTCTGTCGCTGCCGCAGTCGACTCGGTGTACCAGACAGAAGGCAGGATCGACCTAGTCATCCATGCCGCTGGCATTTCGCGCGATTCAGTTCTCTGGAAGATGACCGTTGAGGACTGGGATTCGGTGCAGGCGGTGAACCTCCGTGGCGCGTTCCTGCTCATCCGTCACGCTCTCCCGCTGTTACGCCGCGGATCGAGTGGCCGGATCGTGCTCATCGGTTCCATCAACGGCTCGCGCGGAAAGTTTGGTACCTCAGCCTACTCCGCAAGCAAAGCCGGACTGATCGGACTCGCCAAGAGTCTTGCCCGAGAGGTTGGCCGTTTTGGAATTCTCGTCAACGTGGTCGAACCCGGATGGGTGCGTACGCCGTTGACGGAAGTTGTGCCGCAAGCGGTGAAAGATGCCGCGCTCGCAGAGAGTGTCTTGGGAAGTTTCCCGGACCCCGCCGATGTCGCAGCATCCGTCGTGTTTCTTTGCGGGCCCGGCGCGAACCGTATCACGGGACAGATTCTTCGCGTGGATGGGGGACAGCTTCTCGGAGGCACTTAGTTTGGCTGCTGTTTCGAGAAACGTTTCACTGTGGAAGGCGGAAAAAGGAATGTCACGCTCATGAAAGCTCGCACATTTGAAGCCTGGCAGGGCAAACCGCTCGACGAAGTCCTCCACGAGTGCCGGGAACTGTTCGAGGATATGACTTTCCCGACCGTGCGCCGCTGGCGCGAATCCGGCGGAAAAGTTGTGGGTCATTTCCAGGTGTACTTCCCGGAAGAAATTGTCCATGCAGCGGGTATGCTGCCCTTCAAAATCCATGGCGCTCAAATCGAGGCTGTTCAAGCCGATTCGCGGTTCGGTTCCTATCTCTGTTCCATCCTGAAGACTTCTCTCGAGCTGGCCCTGAGCAAGAGGGTCGAGCTCGAGATGTTCGTGACTCACCCGATCTGCGACGCGGCTCGCAATCTGGGAGCCGTATGGGGCCGCAATTTTCCATATCCGTGCCAGATTCTTTATCTCCCCCAGAATGCAAATTCGCCGGCTGCGATCACCTATCTTCGAGGCGAGTACGCACGGCTGCAGCGCGAGATCGAAAAACTGATTGGACGGCCCGTCGAACAGGACGATCTACGCAGGTCGATAGCTGTGTACAACCGCAACCGTGCCCTGCTCCGTGAACTGTATGCGATGAAGCGCGACACACCCTGGCTAATTTCCGTGGACGAAGCTTACGTTCTGACGGCCATTGGCGGGCTGATGCCTCGCGAAGAGCACAACGAACTGCTCCAAGCGGTGCTTTCCCAAATCGCTGTGCGTCCCCACAAGAAGCAGGACAAGATACGGTTGGTCTTCGAAGGCGGGTTCTGCGAGCAGCCGCCGCTGGATCTGATTGGCGCGATCGCCCGCTCTTGTTACGTCGTCGATGATGATCTCTTGATCGGACTTCGCTGGATTTTGGAAGACGTGCCCCTGGGCGGCGATCCGCTATTTAATCTCGCCTCGGCCTATCTCGAAAAGAGTTCTTACAGCCCCGTCCAGCATGATCTCCGCAAGCCCAAGGAGAAGATGTTGATCGAACGCATCAGGAATTCTCGCGCGGATGCGGCCATTCTGACAGCAGCGAAAATGTGCGAGCCCGGCCTGGAAGAGCAAGTCGCTTACCTCCACGCACTGGACAAAGAAGGCATTCCCTATTTCATCAGTGAGTTCGAAGAAAAAATGACGACTTTCGAACATATGGAAATTCAGCTCGAGACTTTCGTCGAGAACATTCTCTTCATTTAAGGAAGGATCAGGCGATGGGCGATCGACAACAGGAAGACGGCATCGTTGGCCGCGGTAATCGCGAGGGAGCTCATCTTTTCCGCCAATGGTTTGCGGAACTGAACCGCACGGCGGAGCAGGGCGGCCCTTCGGCCTACGCTTTCGTGATGGGCAGCATGTGCGAAATCTTGCGCACCTTCAACCTGCCCGTCGTTTTTCCGGAGATCAACTCGCTGCAAATGGCGGTACGCCACGTAGCGCATGAGTACCTCAACCAGGCTGAAGATTATGGCTACTCGCCGGATATCTGCGGCTATGTGAAGGCCGACGTTGCTGTTCAACTTCGCGGCGGAGAACACCCCATGGGCCACATTCCGAAGCCGTCCATCGCCGTGCTCACCAACGCCTGCAACACGTACATCAAGTGGGCGGAGATCTGGGAACGGATGTATCACATTCCGATTTTCACGCTCGACGTGCCGGGCACTCGAGCCGCGGGAACACAAACCTGGCCGGGTGATCCGGACTTTGAAAATGACCGGCAGTATGTACAAGCCCAAATTGCCGAGCTGATCACGCTCTGCCAACGCGTAACCGGCATCCGGTTCGATATCGATCGGCTCCGGGAAGCCATGAGCTGCGCCAATGAAATGTCCCGCGGATGGAAGCAAGTACTCGAGTTCAACAAGACTCGTCCGTCGCTATTCAACGCGCTGACGGAGGGAACCATCTACCTGGGTGTCACGAATAGCTTCCGCGGAACGCCGGAGGGCGGCCGTTTTTTCACCAATCTGGTCGAGGAGATGGCCTATAAGGCCACACACGGCATCGGCACGCTCACCGAAGAAAAGTACCGCCTGACCTTCATTGGCGTTCCTTGCTACCCGATCTTCCGCCGGTTCAACGAAATGTTTACCGAATGGGGCGGAACGTTTGTCCACTCGACCTACCTGTGGTTCGCCTCCGGCGGTGCCAATCTGGGTTTCGAGTACGACCTCGCGCGTCCGTTGGAAAGCCTGGCGGAAGGGGTCCTCATCAGCGTCCGCGACGCCATGGACAGCATGTTTTACCAGGACCGCGCGATCATCGAAATGGTCGACACCTTCCATCTGGACGGTGTCGTCTACCATCCCATCAAGAGTTGCCGGACCACCTCTACGGGAATGGCTGACAATCGCCGGTCGGTGATGGCCGCTCGCGACATCCCCAGCCTGTTCATCGAGTCGGACATGATGGACCGCCGCGTGGTGGGAGAAGCCCAGATGAAGAATCGGATCGATGCGTTTTTTGAAGGCCTCGCATCCCGAAAACAACAAGAGGCGGCCGCCCGCTGAGACGGAAGAATCTTGCACGGAAGGAAAACCAAAATGGCTTACGCGGCCGGAGTCGATGTCGGGTCCACCCAGACCAAAGCGATCGTGATCGACGAGGCGAAGAACATCGTTGGGCGCGCCCTGATCGATACGGGAGCGAATGTCGTAATGGCTGCCGAGCAAGCATTCGCACAGGCGCTTAAAAGCGCGAACGTTGAGGAAGAAGAGGTTGAGTATGTAATTGGTACTGGCTACGGCCGTTATCGCGTGACCTTTGGAAACTCCCAAGTGACCGAGATCAGTTGCCACGGTCGCGGGGCAGTTCACATGTTTCCAGCCACACGCACGGTAATCGACATGGGCGGCCAGGACACTAAGGCCATCCGCGTCCGGCCGTCCGGCGAGATTGTGGATTTTTGTATGAACGATAAATGCGCCGCCGGAACGGGAAGATTCTTGGGAGCGGCGTCCAGTGCTCTCGACATTCCCCTCGATCAATTGGGCCCTACTGCGTTGCGTTCCGAGCGGCCCGTGCGCATCAGCACCACCTGTACGGTTTTCGCGGAGTCCGAAGTGCTTTCCTGGTTGGGCAGGGGGAAAAAGATTGAAGACATTCTTCAGGGAGTTCACCAATCGATCGCCGCGCGCTCGATCGGATTGCTCCGGCGCGTCGGGGTCGAAGAGCAGATCACGTTTACGGGTGGAGTGGCGCGCAACATCGGGATGATTGAAGCACTTCAAAAGGGTCTCGGCGCCAAGTTGAACGTGAGCGAAGATTCGCACTTCATGGGTGCACTGGGGGCTGCGTTATTCGCCTGGGATCACGTTCTGGCGGGGCGTGCGCCGGCCGCCAACGGGAGGTCGTCATGATTTGTACTGCCGGAATCGACGTGGGCTCAACCTACACAAAAGCGGTCATCATGGATGAACATGACAAAATCCTGGCCCACGTTCTGAACAACACCGGCTTCAAGCTGGCGGAAGTGGCCCGGCAGGTCTACCAGAGTGCTTTGGACCATGCCGGTCTCACGGAATCTGGTATTTCCTACGTTGTGGCCACCGGCTTCGGACGTCACATGGTGACATTCAGCGATGCTCAAGTGACGGACTTGACCGCGAGCGCTCGCGGCGCAACCTACTTTTTCCCGCGAACGCGTACCATTCTCGATGTTGGCGGCCAGACCATGAAAGCCACCCGGATCGATGACTCGGCCAAAGTCAAATCATTCCGCCTGAACGATAAGTGCGCTGCGGGAACCGGCGCCTTCCTGGAAAAGACGGCACGCTACATGGGTTATGGAACGACGGAAATTGGCCCGCTGGTGGCGACTTCCAAGCAGCCAGTGGCGATTTCGGGCGTCTGCGCTGTTTTTGCCGAATCGGAAGTCATCAACCAATTGTCGCTGGGGAGCGCGGCGGCCGACATCATGCATGGCGCGGTTGCTTCTTTGGTGGATCGTTCGGTGCAGCTGATGAGGCGCGTTCAAATGCAGCCGGAGTTCACCTTGATCGGCGGCATCCTGCGCTTCGAGACTATGGCGCGCGTGGTGCGCGAACATCTTAAGGCGGAAGTCAATGTCCCGCCCGAAGAGCTCGTGCAGTTCGTCAGTGCGTTGGGTGCGGCCATTCTGGCGCAACGCAGGTGGCAAAAACTGCATCTGCCCGCCGGCGACAGCCCACATGGTCCGGAAACCCAGGTACCAAACGGATGGCACGAGAGCGCGTGATGACGAGAATTGTCAAAATCGAAAGCTCATTGGATGAGCTGGGCAAGAGAGTTTTTTCCGATGCCCAGCTCCAGGCTGATCCTGCGCTAGTCGCTCAAGGATGGGAGCGCCGCTTCACGGCCGATGCTCAGCGTGTTCCTGAGGCCACTGAACTGTATTCCCAGTTGGGATATGAGGTGCGCGCGGAACCGGTGCAGTGTGAGGACCGGAAGAATGATTGTGAAGATTG
>JBAUEX010000019.1:0-5065 GCA_049678845.1 Candidatus Acidiferrales bacterium | reverse complement strand
GCTGGTTCCCGGTTATCCATTCTGGCTGGAACTCACCGACGGTGCGCGATTTAACTCCCCCCTCCAGAAGACGATCTTCGCCGAGTACGCGTCCCAAGCGGTTCAACCGGAGTCGGGACATCTTGATGAAATTTGTGCGACGGCGGCGCGGAATCGGATCGCCGTCTATCTGGGCTGCGTGGAGCGCGCCGCCGACCGTGGTGCGCACAGCCTGTACTGTTCGCTCGTGTTTATCGATCCGGAAGGGCAGATAGCCTCGATTCATCGCAAACTGATGCCAACTTATGAAGAGAGGCTCGTCTGGGCCGCTGGTGACGGCCACGGGCTGCGAACGCATTCGGTGGGGCCGTTTGTGGTGGGCGGCTTGAGTTGCTGGGAGAACTGGATGCCGCTGGCGCGTGCCGCACTTTACGCACAGGGCGAAGATCTCCTTGTTGCTGTGTGGCCTGGCGGGATTTGTTGATGGCGGTGGGGGAGTGGGCCAGTTTGGCGGGGCCAGGGTGGGCCACGCCGCCAACGCTGGATGGCGGTGAATGGACCAGTCCGGCGTGAGCAGCCTGCCGATCCACACAGGCGGGAGTGCTCCGGTCGTCTTGGAGTCGGCCCTATTCCTCTCGGAAATAGGCATCGCCAGAACATGCGGCGTCGAGTGAAGAAGGAACCAACTGGTTTCAAGAGGGATCAGTGGGCCCACAACCGCACCCCCCCGATGGCGGGAAAAGGAGCATCCGGGAGACGAGCTGGCGGGCCCGCCAGCGTTCTCCGGCACCAGACACAGGAGACACACCTTTTGAGATAGAGTGTTGAGGTTCTACTTAGCCGGATATCGGTGCCCCGGAGAGGAGTGACATTCCCCTCCAGGGCCTGAGCTTCTGGGAGCAAGACCTCCCATGGGCCCTCACGAGAATCCTACAAGGCATGACGAAAGGCAAGCGTCCCACGGGCGGAAACGGCGGTCGCGCCGGCCGCGGACCCGAGGGTGCCTGTTGAAGGGATGCCCACAGCGGTTTCGCCCACGACACGCGCGGCAGCGGTATTGCAGCGAGGGCTGCCGAGAGGCGGCGCGTACGTGGTCGGAGTGGAAAGCTCAGCAGAAGTACCGGATCACAGCGGCGTGCAAACAGAAGCGGAACGAGCAAAGCCGCCGCTACCGGGAGCGCGTCAAAGAGCGAAAACCACCTGAGAAAGAGGCTGTTCCGGAGGCCGCGAGGGTCATCACTAAGAAGTTTTTTCGACGGCGGCTGCAACCGGCCCGGCTGCTACGAATGCTTCGTGTGTTCGCGGCGATCACCGCTGCAGCGGTTCTGCTCGCCGGCGTGCCAGCGTGCGATGGAGCGCGTCTGGGAACGAGAGCGGCGCTGGTACAGGAGGTGTGCCAGGGGCCGTCCTCTTCCTGGAAGGTGGCTCCGCGAGCGGCTGCCGTGAGCACGCGTCTTACGTGCGAGATGAGCTTGCCATATTGATCGGTCCCCACCGCTGCGCTTACATTCAGCCTGTGCTGCGTTGGGCCAACGAGAACGTGCTGGAGTTGGAATGCCAGACAATCGGCGAACACTACGGCCGCTATCGCCTGCACCTGCCGGAGGCGGAGCGTGCCATGGCGCGGTCGCTGGAGCGTTACGGGCAGTTGTCGCCGGTGGTGGTATGCCAGCGCCAGCAACGCTACGAACTCATCGATGGGTTCAAGCGGCTGGGCGCGGCGCGCACGGCACACATCTCCCATCTGTCGGCCCGGCTGTTAGAGGCCGACGAGCGCACGGCCAAGGCTGCCATCTACGGGCTCAATCGTGCCGGTGGCCGCACGCGGGAGTTGGAAGAAGCCTGGATCATTCAGGCGTTGGTGCGGGAAGACGGGATGAGCCAGGTGGAGGTGGCAGAGCTGCTGGGACGCCACAAGAGTTGGGTGTGCCGGCGCCTGGCGCTGATCGAGCGGTTGGGGCCCAAGGCGAAAGACGACCTGCGCGTCGGCCTGTTGTCGCCCACGGCCGCGCGACAGGTGGTGCGGTTGCCGGAGGGCAACCAGGCGGAAGTCCTGGAGGCGATCCGGCGCGAGGCGCTGTCCACCGGGGAGTTGACAGCGGTGGTGGATCTGTGGCTGCGCTGCTCCGAGCGACGCCAGCAACAGTACCTGTTGCAGCATCCGCGCGAAGCGTTATCGCAGGCTAAGGGAGCGCTCCCGGCAGTGCGCGATCCGCGACTGAGCGAAGCCGGAAACCAGGTATGGAAACGGGTCGGACTGCTGCTGGATGTGCTGGGCCGCATGGAGGTGTGGCTGGCGCACCAGGGTCGTACGGGACTGACACCGGAAGATCGCATGATCTTGGCGCCCCGTTTCCAGAAGTTGGCGCGGGATGCGGGATCAGTGGCCACACTGAGCCGGGATTTCGTCAGCGAACTGGAGCACTCATGAACGAGTCCACGCGCAACGAGATCGTCCGGCTGCACTACAGCGGCGCTTCACAGCGCCGGATTGCGCGCTTGCTGGGCATCGACCGCAAGAGCGTGGCGCAGGTGCTGGCGGTTCTGGAGAATCGCCGCACGGGCGCCGCGGAAAAGGAGCGTGTACGCCGGCCGAGCCTGCTGGACCCATTTGCGGATCAGATCGCGCAACTGCTGGAACGTTATCCCCATCTCACCGCCGTGCGGCTGCACGAGGAACTGCGCCGGTTGGGGTTCCAGGGCCGATATACCATTGTGCGCGAGTGGCTGCGGAGGCTCCGACCACATCTGCCGAAACCACCCGTCGAGCGATTTGAAACGGCTCAGGGGCTGCAAGCGCAGATGGACTACTCGCCCTACGACATCGCCTTCACCGCCGAAGGCCGGCGCCGCGTGCACGCCTTCAGTTATATCCTGGCTTACTCGCGCCGCCAGTATGTCCGGTTCGTAGAGAGGCAGGACTTTGCCACCACGATCCGCGAACATGTCCGCGCCTTTGAGTACTTCGGTGGTCTGGCCGCCACCTGTCTGTACGACAACATGAAAGTCGTGGTGACCGGTTATGACGGCGACCAGCCGATTTACAACACCCGCTTTCTGTCCTTCGCCACTTACTACGGCTTTCAACCCTGGGCATGCCGCCCCCATCGTCCGCAAACGAAGGGTAAAATTGAACGGCCTTTTTCGTATATTTTGCAAAACCTGCTCAACGGCCGAACCTTCACTTCGTTGGAGCACTTGAATGAGGCCACGGCGCAATGGCTGGCCCAAACTGCCGATGTGCGCTTCCATCACGAGATCAAGGCCCGGCCCATCGACCGGTTCCAGGAAGAGAAACCGCACCTGCTGAGTTTGCCCGCCAGAGCCTACGACACCGCGCAGGTCCTCTACCGGACCGTCAACAGTGAAGGCCATGTGATGTACCGGCAGAACTTTTACTCCGTGCCCTGGCAGCGGATCGGCGAACTGCTGCCGCTGCGCATCACGGAAAAAGAGCTGATCGTCTACGGTCCCGATGTGCGCGAGATCGCCCGCCATGAACTTTACGCTTCCGGGATCACCGGAGAGAAACACAGCCTGCCGGAACATGCTCCGGGACGCGATCACCAAGAGAAATACGAACTACTGAAGGAGCGCTTCGCCGAGTTCGGGCCACACGGAGTGCGGTTTTTCGATGAACTGATCCGCACCCGCCGCTGCGGGAAAAACGAGGCAGCACGCGTTCTGGGCCTGCTGGCCACCTATCACCGCGATGACATGGCGCGAGCGCTGGAACGCGCCGTCCGGTACCGCGCCTACTCCTGGAGTGCGGTGGAACGAATCCTGGCGGTGCAAGCGCGCCCGCGCTCGGTGTGGGAGTCACTTGAAGCCGAAGCGCAGGAACAACTCGACGAGATCTTCCGGCAGTCCCCCTTGTCGGTTCGTTCCACGGCAGAGTATCAAGCACTGCTGGAAGAAACGGCCCCTGGCGATGAAACCGACGACGACAAAGACGACGACAAAGACGACGATGGCGAAGGTGACGACCCCGCTGCGTGACCAGTGCTTGAGTCACTGCGCCACACTGGGCATTCCGCTGGCGCCCGCCGCGTTGGATGAACTATTGTCCCGGGCGGAGAAAGAGGGCCTGCCCCATCTGCAGTTTCTGGATCTGCTGTTGGGGGCTCAGGCTAATGGCCGCCGCGAGCGCGGGGTGGCGCGCCGCATTCGCGAAGCGCACTTTGCGGAGGAGAAAGTCCTGGAGGGATTCGATTGGCAGTTCAATCCCGAAGCCTTCGACCGCGTGCAGATTGAAGAGCTCGCCACGGGCGATTTCATCCGGCGCCGCGCCAACCTGATCCTGGTCGGCTGGAGTGGGATCGGGAAAAGTCATATCATCCAGGCGGTAGGGCAGAAGGCCTGCGTGCACGGTTACCGCGTTCTCTACCGTACCTCCGCAGAATTACTGTCCGACCTGACCGCATCGCTCGCCGACAAGACTCTGCCCGCACGCCTGCGTCGCTACGCGAGCCCGGATTTGTTGATTATCGATGAGTTCGGGTTTGACCGCATCGAACGCGTCGAGTGCCCGGAAGCCGCTCACCTGCTATACAAGATTATCGCCGCCCGCAATCAGAAGCGCTCGACCGCGGTCGTGACCAACGTGGATTTCGAAAAGTGGGGGGAATATCTGCCTGACGGTCCTCTGGCCATGGCCTTCCTGGATCGGCTGGTCGAGCGAGCGATCATTCTGAAGGTCACGGGCAAATCCTACCGGGCCTGGTTGGCTCAACAGGCCACGGAGGCCGTAGCCTCAAAGAAAGTGTCGAAGTAAAGAGCTACTGGCCGTCTCGCCGATTTTTCATCCCTGCCGAAGGCCAGAGCGTAACCCTCACTCTGGCCCGTTTTAACCCGCCAAAATGGCCCAGGTTTCCGCCGCGATCGACAACGAACTGCTGATAGTGGTAATCTGCACGGCGTTGGGCACGTTAAAGACGTCCAGGCGGAGCTCGAGCTTAACTCTTTCTTTGATCGAAATCCTCCGGACGATATTCATGTCCAATTCCCTGGTCGGACAGTTGTGCAGGATGTCGCGGCCGGATTCCAAGCCCATGCTGCCGTAGGTCGGCCCCGCTATGTCCGTGGC
>JBAUEX010000018.1:0-16753 GCA_049678845.1 Candidatus Acidiferrales bacterium | reverse complement strand
TTATGAAGCGGCTTGGACTTATCGGCACGACATTTCTCTCGTGTATGCTCTTGGCCATTCCTACAATCGCGTACGCACGGCAGCCCCAATCGCAAGACAAAGATAAACAGCAGCAAAAGCAGAATAGAAATAAGGAACAAAAGGGCGGCCAGCAACCGCAGCGCACTCAACAGCGGCCGCCGAACAATGCCAAGCCGCAGCAACAGCGCGTCCAGCAACCGCAGCGCACTCAGCAGCGGCCACCGAACACTGCCAAGCCGCAGCAACAGCGCGGGCAAGAACCGCAACGCACTCAGCAGCGGCCACCGAACAATGCCAAGCCGCAGCAACAGCGCGGCCAGCAGCCGCAACGCACACAGCAGCGGCCGCCGAACAATGTCAGACCGCAGCAACAGCGCGGCGGCCAGCAGGCCGAAAGGCAGAGACCCGCTCAGCTTCAGCGCACGCCGCAAAGGCAGCGTCAGTGGCAACAGGAACAGCACAGTGCGTGGCAACAGCATCGCGCCAGCCACTGGGAGTCCGAGCACCGCGATTGGCGGCAGCGCGGCGGCTACCACGGGTACCGGATTCCGGACTCCTATTACCGCGTTCATTATGGCAGGGCTCACTGGTTCCGCATTTACAGTCTGCCTTTCTTGGTAGTTGGCGGGTATCCGCGCTTCCAGTACGGAGGCTACTGGTTCGAGATACTTGACCCGGTCCCGGAATACTGGGGACCCGACTGGTACGAGACCGACGATTGTTATATCGAATACACCGATGACGGTTACTATCTGTTTGACCGGAGGTATCCTACGTACGCGGTAGCAGTCAGCATCTCGTTTTAAGCAGTCGGCGAACCGACGACAGTCCGAAAGGAGCGTCCGGCACTATAGATAGTTGAGGTTTCGTCAAGAATACACGAAGCGTTGATAAATTCGGCCAGTTTCCCTGTGCGGGTCACTCGGGCAGAGCCATAATGGGAATTCGCGGCTCTGCCGCGAATTCTCCGAACAGTCCCGAAAAGTACATCTAATGTTTTGCCATAGGCCCAAGCTGTACCTGAGGCAAACCTGATGAAACGAGCCGGAGTTATCAGCACCGCATTTCTCTCATTCCTGTTGCTGGGAGCCACTGCTTTTGGCTATCCTCAGCCGGGTCGACAGCAAGACAAGAACAAAGAACAGCAACAGAAGCAAAGCAAGCAACCGCAGCGGGCCCAACAGCAGCAGAAGCACCAGCGCGCCCAGCAGCCGCAGCGTGCCCAACGACAGCAGCAACCGCAGCGCGCTCAGCAACAGAATCGCAGCCAGCAGCCACAACGCGCCCAACAGTCGCAGCGCAGCCGACAACAGCAGCAACCGCAGCGCGCTCAACAGCCACAACGCGCCCAACAGCAACAGCGGACCCAGCAGCCACAACGTGGGCAACAGACACAGCACGCGCAGCAACAGCGCTCGCAGCAACAGCGGAATACGCAACAGGGTGAACAGCGAGGCGCGTGGCAGCAACATCGTGCTCAGAATTTTGCGTCTGAGCACCGCACGTGGCAGCAACGCGGCGGCTACAACGGCTATCGCTTTCCAGACGCCTACTACCGCTCCCATTATGGCGAGGGTCACGCGTTCCGGGTTTACAGTCTGCCCTTCATGGTGGTTGGCGGTGATCCGCGCTTCCAGTACGGCGGCTATTGGTTCAGTCCCGTTGACCCCTATCCTGACTACTGGGGAAACGACTGGTATCAGACCGACGATGTCTATGTCGCCTACTACGGAGACGGCTATTATCTGTACAACCGCAGGTATCCGGGCCGGCCGGGCGTTGCAATCAGCATCTCGTTCTAAGCAGCCCGCAAACCGGCAGTCCTGAAGAAGCGTCCGGTTCCACGAACTGCAAAAACGTTCGATGGAGCCGGGCGCTTTTCTATGTGCGCCTTGCCCTGCTTCTTGCCCTTTCGCTCCTCCCATCGCAAATCTGCAGGCGGAGCCACATCAATGCCGCACTAAGAACGTCGATCGGTTCCCGGCAGTTTGCCAAAATTCTGCTAAATCTAACCTCACCAACCGCCGGGTTTCGAGTCTATACCCTATGTCGGCAAAACCGACAGTTACTAAGCTTCGTATCGGCCGGGGTGTGGGATGCAGAGTTTTCTTGGCAATCTTCGCTATGCGCTGCGACAGTTTCGCCTGTCGCCTGTATTCACCGCTTCAGCGGTACTCACGTTGGCTCTCGGCATCGGCGGCACGACCGCAATATTCACCTTAATCCACGCGGTAATGCTCCGCTCCTTGCCGGTTTCTGACCCCGCGAAGCTGTACCGCGTCGGCGAAGGCGACGATTGCTGCGTCGAAAGCGGCCTCCAAGACCGCTGGGGACTGTTTTCGTTCCCACTGTATGAACGCCTGAAAGCCGAAACGCCGGAATTCGAAAACGCGACCGCTTTCCAGGCTGCCGGCTCTCGCATGAGCGTCCGACGCGAAGGTACGGAATCCGTCTCCAGGCCTCTGCGCTCCGAATACGTGACTGCCAGTTATTTCTCCACGCTCGGCGTACGCTCTTTCACGGGGAGGTTGTTTACTCCGGCCGATGACACGGAGGGCTCTCCGCCTGTTGCTGTCCTCAGCCATCATGCTTGGCAAATGACCTACGGTTCCGACCGTTCGATCCTTGGCTCAACCTTCGATATCGAAGGCCATGCTTTCACGATCATCGGCATCGCGCCGCCTGGATTTTTCGGCGAAACTCTTCTCGGCGACCCGCCCGATATTTGGATTCCTCTTCACCAGGAAGTGATGATCGACGGCGCTGGCAACCGCCTGCATCAGTCGCCCCCTGCCTGGTTGCGCATGATTGGACGCCTCCGGCCCGGCGCCTCCGTTGCTGGAATCGCTCCCCGCCTCACAGGAGTGCTACGGCTTTGGCTGCAGCATGACTCGGATTATCCCGCGAATTGGATGGCCGACGTAATCGGCAACCTCCCCAAGCAGAGCATTAGCGTCGTCCCCGCCGGAGCCGGCGTCGCTGTCATGAAAGAAGAGTACAGCCGCAGCCTTCAGATTCTGTTTGCGGTGTGCGGCTTGGTGCTGCTCATCGCCTGTGCCAACGTTGCCAATCTGCTTCTGGCCCGTGCCGTTGCCCGCCGCGGACAAACCGCTTTGCGCCTCGCTCTCGGGGCCACTCGCCGGCAAATCATCGTGCAGGCCCTTACCGAAAGCGTCCTGCTCGCCATTGCCGGCGGAATCGCCGGACTGTTCGTTGCCGTTGCGGCGGCGCGGTTGCTACTCGTGCTGGCATTCCGAGGCGCGCATTTCCTTCCCATCAGCACGAGCCCGTCGCTGCCGGTACTGGCGTTCGCCTTCGGATTGGCACTGATAACGGGAATCATTTTTGGCGCGGCCCCCGCATGGTTCGCGACACGCACGGATCCCGCCGAAGCATTGCGTGGCTCAGGCCGCAGCACCACCGGACACTCGACCTTCGCCCGCAAGGCTCTGTTGATCCTGCAATTCAGCGTCTCGGTCGTGCTCGTCGCCGGTGCCACTATGCTGGCGCGAAGCCTCAGCAATCTCGAAGGTCAGAATTTCGGCTTTCAGATCAAGGATCGCGTCCTGATTTCACTCCACAACCCCGAATCGGGCCACACGCAGCCCGAATTAGCCGCGCTCTACCGCCAGATCGAAGGCCGCCTCAATGGCATCCCCAGCGTCCAAGGCTCCGGCCTGGCTCTCTACAACCCGCTCACCAATAATTGGGGCGAGATGATCGAAGTCGCCGGCCATCCTCCGTCATCCGAGACGAGCGACGATTCCGGCGCATCCTGGGACCGCGTCAGCACCAATTATCTTCAGAACCTTGGCGTCCCCATTTTACGCGGGCGCTACTTCACCACCGCCGACAACGAAACCACCGCGCCCGTCGCCATCGTCAACCAAGCTTTCGTCAAGAACTTTTTCAAGAACGGTGAAGATCCGCTCGGTCAGCACTTCGGCATGGACCTCCCCGAAAATGCCGGCACATTCCGTATCATCGGTATCGCTGGCGACGCACATTTCGCGGGTTTCGGATTCACAAGGCCGCCCCTCCGGATGTTTTACGTGCCTCTCGCTCAGTATGTGAACTATAAGACGGAGTTGATGCAAAAACTCGAGTTTGGCTCGCATTTCATCGGGGCAATCATGCTGGTGACGAATGCCTCTCCCGGCACGTTGGAGCCGGTTCTCAGACGCGCGCTGGCTGAGGTGGATCCCGATATGACCATTCTGAGTGTCCGCACCATGCAGCAGCAGGTTGACCTTTCCTTCGATCAGGAGCGGGCGGTAGCGAGCCTGGCCGGCCTATTCGGAATCGTCGCTCTTCTGTTGGCCGCGGTGGGGCTTTACGGCGTCACTGCGTACACCGTCGCGCAGCGCACCAACGAGATCGGCATTCGCATGGCGCTGGGCGCGAACCGCTCAAACGTCGTCCAACTCTTCCTGCGCGGCGCGTTTGAGCGTGTGCTGATCGGTTTGTTCTTGGGATTGCCGCTGGCCGTCGGTGCCGGACGCTTGATCTCGTCCCAGCTATACGGCGTCGCGTCTTGGGATCCGCTCGCGCTCACCCTGGCCGCCGCCGCCCTCGCGCTGTGTTCATTTGTCGCCGCAGTAATCCCCGCAACTCGCGCAGCTTCCATCTCGCCCATGACCGCCCTGCGAATCGAATAACCGTTTGTGGTGGATTTTGCCCGAGTCATTCCGGCCGATCGCCGGACACTCTCGATAGCGGCGCTTCGTTTTTTGTCTTTGCGGGTGCCCCATCCTGAGCGTCGTTCGCGAAGGGTGGGGCCTTTGCGGTTGTCACAGCCATCCCGCCCGTGCCGTCGCGAGCGGGAATTGTGCGTTCTTTGAGTTACTTCTTCTCTTTAATGGTGACGGAGGCGCGGGTGGTTTCCCAATCCGCGTGCATGGTGCATGTGTCGCCCGCGGTATCGAATGAAATCGTGAAATCCTCGACCGGGGCGCTAATCTGCGAGAGTTGCACGTCGTCGGTGCGCACAAGATCGGACTGCGCGCCGGGGTAGGGAATCCCCCAGACAGGGCCGCCTTTGGCGTTTTTGGTCGTCTTGTTAACAATCAGCGTCCATTTGTCCGCGGTCGGAATCGCGTCAAGCGTGTAGGCGCCCTGGGGAACGTCTTTGTCTCCCACGGTTACGTTCACGGTGGGCACGAAGGTCGTCGCTTCGTTTGCGCCCAGTCGCCATACTTGTCCCCACGGCACCAGTCCCCCATAGATTTTGCGGCCTTTCATTCGCGGGCTCGAATAATCCACCGTGATTGTATTTCCATCGGAAAATTTGCATTGCGCATTCGCTGGCGGGCTGGGCCGTTTGCTCTTGTCCTGCTGCGCGAAACTCGGAACGGCCAGAATGGCAAGGCCTACAAATAGCGCACAAAATATTGCGACGTATTTCTTCATTTTGCCTCCTCAGTAGGGACATCCAGACACGCAGTATATCCCAAATTTCGTCGCTTTTGCGTCATGGGTCCGGCGGCCGGATGACCGCATGCCTTCATCTCGCACGGGCTCGCCGGGAGCGATTGTCGAAGCATCTCTGCTACAATGCGCCGGTCGTTCGCGCGCGCAGAAACCATAGGACGCGGTGAAAATCCCCAAGATTCCCGGATGGCTGACGCGCATCGTTGCGATGCTGGGCGGGGGCGGCCTGTTCGTCATCGCGTTCCTGGATTCGTCCGTGCTGTCTTTTCCCTTTGTCACGGATTTGCTGTTCATGGACTTCGTGATTCAGCGCCCGGGACGAATGGCGTATTACGCGGTGATGGCCACGTTTGGTTCGCTTGCGGGCTGCATCTGGCTGTACCTGCTGGCGAAAAAGGGAGGCGAGGCCTGGCGGCGCAAGCGCGGGCCGAAGCCCGGCGGGCGAATTCGCAGATGGGTCAACGAAAATGCGTTCCTCAGCGCGTTTCTGCCCGCGATTTTGCCGCCCCCGATGCAATTCAAGCTATTCGTCATCGCGGAGGGAATTGCAGAAGTGCCCCGTGCGACTTTCGTTCTGGGAATCCTTTGCGGGCGCGGCCTGCGGTTCACCATCGAAGGGCTGTTTGCGATGCGCTACGGCGAAAACGTGGAGCGCGCGATGCTGCAGCACAAAGTGGCCACGCTGCTGATACCCATCGCCTTGATCACGGTGATTTATTTCGTCAGCCGCTGGCTTTTACGCCGCGCCCCTGCCGGCCAATCGAAATCGTAGCCACGAAATTTCAGCGCGCGCGGTTTTGCTGCTCGGAGGCAAATTCCACTTCTTGCGCGCGCAGAGTGAAGTTGGCGTTTAGCTCGATGACCGCAATCATATTGTCGGGGGTGTCGGCATCTTCGGGGAAGCGGAAGTCGCGCAACGTCACGCGATAGCCATGGGCCGTGTTTTCCATGTCCGCGAGCGGAAATCGCGCGTAGCGAACAAACTCTTGCGCGAGTGGCGCGTCGCGAGCCGCGTCGATCGCCGGAGAGCTTCCCGGCTTGTAATGCGTCAGGCTCGAGCTGGCGTCGAATATATCGCCCCCGCCGACCGGTACGCTGACCACTTCGATTGTGTTCTTCGTGTCGATCACGCCGCGCCACAAGAAGAGCGAGGCGGAATCGGGAAACGCTCCCGCGACGAGCGGCGTTGCACCGTGATAATCCTGCCCGAGAAGCGTTTGCACCGCCGTGCCGTGCATCTCGGCGCGCACTCCAATATAGAGCGCGGCAATAACCAGGACGGCGATCGCGCCTTTCGATGGCCGCTGGCGCTTTTTCTTGGAGCCGATTTCCTCGCTGACAAGGTGAAATAGGGCAGGTAGGAGAAGTCCGGCGGCCAGCACCGCCAGAATCCACGGATCGACACCGCTCAGCAAATCCCAGGAAAACCAGCGCGCGCGAAACGGCCAGAGCAATTGCACGCCGTCCGCTGTGGCCACGTCGAGCAATATGTGGACGCCGATTCCGATCACGCACAGCAAAAGCACGCGCGAGAAACGCAACGGGGCTTGGTTCCGTCGCGACGCCAGCCAGAAAGCCAGCGCAATCAGAATGGCCAGAATCGGCGCGCCAACAAACGAGTGCAGCACAGCATAGCGATAGTGAAGATAGGCGTTCGCGCCTCCGAAATAGCTCAGCAAATCCAAATCGGCCGCTACTCCGGACACGATAAGGATCGGCAGAGCCATCCGGCTGACTCGACGCAGCCCCGCGCGATCGAGCGCCACCGCCATCAATGCCTGAGTGATTGGATTCAATTCGCTGGCTCACTACATCTGACGCGAAGCACCGTACCTGCGTTCCTACGGCCCGTTAATTATTCGCAAACGCGGTGCCTTCGGGTAACACCAGTGTCAGCGCGTCCGGCACAACGCGAAATCGCAAAGGCAGCGCGGCAGCCGCTTCACCATCCACCTGAGAGAAAATGGTTTCGGTCTCGATCGCGTTGCACGTCAGCTCCGTTGTCTTCCAAGCATGAATTCCCGGGACGCGCCGCAAGCAGCCCAGCCAAATTGCCGGCAGACACAACAGAACGCCGAACCGGTTCTGTCCTTCATAAGCCACAATTTCAAATGCATCCTCGAAAAGGCTCGCGCCGGTTGTGATGCGAAACGGCCCGCCGTAATATTTCGTGCGCCCTACAACGATGAGCGAAGCGGTCATTTCATATTCGCGCGACTGCACGCGAAATCGCGGGAAGCCATAACTGAAAAATTGCCGCACGCCTTCTTGCCAGTACGCCAAAATCCCCATGCGTAGCTTTTTCGCCGCGTCGACGCCATGCACAATCGCGCCGTCGGGTCCTGCGCCGCTGACGCAAAGGAAATGACGTGTCTTTGACGCGGAATCATCGGCTGAACTGTCACTCCATACAATTTCGCCCAACGCTACGCGCGCCAGTCGGCCGCGTGCAATCAGGCGCGCCGCCTTGGGAATATTCCACGGAATGCCCAGCTCCTTCGCCAGAATATTCGCCGTTCCCGCGGGCAGCACCGCCATCGGGACGCGACTTCCGGCCAGACCGTTCACCGCTTCGTTGATCGTCCCGTCGCCGCCGCAGACGATCACCAACTGACGTCCCTCGCGCACGGCCTTGCGCGCGATCTCCGTTGCCGAACCTGCATGCGCGGTGGCGATCGCCTCTGCGGTGATTCCCGCGTCTTTCAAAACGCGCGTCGCCTCTTCGATATCATGCAAGCGCTTATGCCGTCGTCGGCCGCTTGCCGGATTGTAAATAATCACCGCGTCCTGGATTTTGTCTAACATTTCACCCGTCGCGCCTTCGCCAAGCCTGAAAGGTTGCAAAACATCGCGCATTGTATAATACCTTGCGCTGAGCACTGTTGCGCCCACTGGATGACAGCGAGGAAATGATGGCGGCAAGCGCGACGACAGTCAAAGAAGTCGAAAAGCTGCGCGAGCAGATTCGTAAGCACGAATACCGGTATTACGTGCTCGATGCGCCCAGCGTGTCGGATGCCGAATTCGACCGCCTGATGAACAAGCTAAAGGCGCTCGAAGCCGAGCATCCGGAAATCATCACCGCCGATTCGCCAACCCTGCGCGTTGGCGGCGCACCTCGCGAAGGTTTTCAAACCTACCGGCACACGCGGCCGATGATGAGCCTCGACAATGCGTATACATTCGAGGAGCTGCGCGACTTTGACCGCCGCGTCCGCGAACTTGCCGGACGCGGGGGCATGGAATACGTCGCTGAGCACAAATTCGACGGCTTGAGCATCGGGCTGATTTACGAAAACGCCCTGCTGGTGCGCGGCGTCACGCGCGGCGACGGCCAGACGGGCGAGGACGTCACGCCCAACGTGAAGACAATCCGCTCCATTCCGTTGCGCCTCGACCGCGAAATGCTTAAGAAGTTGTCGTTGCCGCTCGATATCGAAGTTCGTGGCGAAGTCATTATGAACCGCGCCGCCTTCGCCTCGCTGAATCAGCAACAGGAGGCAGTCGGCGGGAAGCATTTTGCGAATCCGCGCAATGCCGCTGCCGGCGCCGTTCGCATGCTCGACCCGTCAATCACCGCCTCGCGCAAACTCGAATTCTTCGCCTACTACTTGCTCGCGAATGGACGCGTGCCCCTGAAACTCCATTCGCAATCTCTCGAAGCGTTGGCGAAGCTGCGCTTCAAGGCCAGCGCCGATTTCGAGATTTGCGAAACGATCGAGCAAGTCGAGAAATACTGCACGAAATGGGAAGGGAAGCGCGAGAAGTTGCCTTACGAAGTTGACGGCGTAGTGGTGAAAGTGAACGAAGTCAGCATGCAGTCGGAGTTGGGCTACACGTCGAAGGCTCCGCGCTGGGCCATCGCTTACAAATGGGCCGCGCGGCAAAGCACGACTCTTGTCCGCGAGATTGGCTTCAACGTTGGCCGCACCGGGACACTTACGCCCGTGGCGTTTTTCGAACCTGTGCCGATTGGCGGCGTCACCGTCAGCAGATCCACGCTGCATAACATGGACGAAATCGAGCGCCTGAACATTCACGAAGGCGATACCGTGCTCGTCGAGCGCGCGGGCGACGTGATTCCGCACGTTCTAAAGGTCGTCAAACATGGCAAGCAGGAAAAGCCCGTTCGCGTTCCGGAGAAATGTCCTGTCTGCGGAACCCGCATTCACCGCGTGGAAGGCGAAGTCGCTTATCGTTGCGTGAATGCCGCGTGTCCCGCGAAACGAAAGGAGTCGCTGCTGCATTTCGCCGGACGCCACGCGATGAATATTGACGGTCTCGGCGAAAAAATAGTCGACCAGCTGATTGAGAAGGGAATAGTCAAGGATTTCGCCAGCCTGTATCAATTAAAACTGGACGAGATTGCGGCGCTCGACCGCATGGCCGACAAATCCGCGCAGAATCTGCTCGACGAAATCGCCGCCAGCAAAACGAATTCCTTGTCGCGGCTAGTCTACGGTTTAGGCATCGGCTTTGTCGGCGAACGCACTGCGCAATTGCTCGCCGAACATTTTGGTTCGCTCGAGAAAATCGCCAACGCGACGCTCGAGGAGCTCACGGAAGTCCACGAAATCGGTCCGAAAGTCGCGGCAAGCATCGTCGATTTTTTTTCCGAGAGGCCGAATCGCAAATTGGTTGATCGCTTGCGCGACGCAGGCGTGCGCATGGAAGAAAAGCGCGCGGCTCCGAAGAGTACCCGGCTGGCAGGGAAGTCGTTCGTCTTCACGGGCACGCTCGAACGTCATTCGCGCGAAGACGCGGGCGCATTAGTCGTGTCGCACGGCGGCAAAGTGGTGTCATCGGTAAGCAAGAAAACCGATTACGTCGTTGTCGGCGCGGACCCTGGCTCAAAGCACGAAAAGGCGAAATCCCTCGGCGTCTCGATTCTCGACGAAGCTGCCTTCGAAAAACTAATTGGCAAGAAGTAAAGAATCGAGTTTTGTAACAACGAATCTTTTCGCATCGAGGTTTCCGCCGGAAATTGGGTCCATGAGATATAATCCCGCCATGTTACCAGCCGAGATGGTCAAGCTCTGGGAAGAGCATATCCGCCACGAATTCGCTACGCGGGACACCGAATCCACGCTGGCCACCATGACCGCAGACGCTTACGTGAACCATGTCCCGGTGATGACCGGGGGTTGCGGCAAAGCCGCGCTACGCGAATTCTACTCGCGCGATTTCATTCCCAGCATGCCGGCCGATACGACGCTCACGCCCGTCTCGCGGACCGTCGGGGAAAACCAACTCGTTGACGAAATGATTTTCTCTTTCACCCACACTCAGGAAATTCCCTGGATGCTTCCCGGCGTCTGTCCCACCAACCGCCACGTCGAAGTTCCTCTGGTCGCCATCGTAGGATTCCGCGAAGGCAAGCTGGCGTCGGAACGCATCTATTGGGACCAGGCCTCCGTCCTGAAACAAATCGGCCTCCTCACCGACGATTCACTTCCTGTCGCAGGCGCCGAATCCGCGCAGAAAGTCCTGAACCCGCAATTCGTGTCAAAAAAATAAGGGCGAGCGCAACGATCTGTCGTAGGTGCTAATTCTTACCGTATACAACGATGCGAAACGTCCCTGGCACAGGCGTCGCCACCTTGAAATGCTTCATACCGTCTCTCGTGTCAATCAGAAAGCCGCTAGCAACACTCTTAGCGTCGCATTTAAGGGTAAAGAATTGCGTTTTTTGGGCCGTCGAATGCCATATTCCAGGGCTCTTTTGGCGCGATGATGCCAGCAAAAATGAAAGTATTCGCGGAAGCCTCGTGAAGAATAATGAGTTGCAATGGCTTCTCAGCGAGCACGAAAGACATCCTTCAGGCTCGCGCTGAAACGCGAAAACAAAATAGGGTGTCCGTGAAATTGAATAGCCGAAATGATTTTCCCCGAGTCCGCGTCGACGGAATTTTCGCATGCGACCACCAGACGACGGTACTCCAAATCGATTCCGATGCCGTGCGGACCGGCAATGCTTGTGCAGGAAGGTTCGGACGAGAGGTCCGCAAGTTTCAATGTGCGGGTATCTAGGCTCACAATCCTCGCAGCGACTTTTTGCGCACCCACCGGCCCCCAGAAATCGCCTACCGTGAATCGAGTCCACCGTTCCAGTGCATCGGGACTCAACTCGAAATAAACACGGCCCGTTGAGTCCGCGACACCCCCAAAAGCGTAACCGCCCGGTTTGACGGTCTTTACGAGTTTGCCGCTCATCGCGTCGAACACTTTGCAATCCTTGTTCGCGCGGCTCGTCGTGGACACCTGTTTCGTAATCGGATCGAAAACCAGGGCAAATGATTTCCCGCCGACACCAGGTTTGGCCAGCACGGCATACGTTTGCGAATCGAAAATTATAAGCCGGCCGTATGAATCCTCCGCGAAGCCCCGGTTAATCTCAGGCGCAAAGGCAATATCCGAAACGTAGCCGACTTTGCGGACTTGCCCTACTAACGCGCCGGAGGCGACAGCGACCACGTAGATGTCGTTTGCGGCCGGAATGAACAGTCTGCGACCTGCCGGATCGAATGCGAGCGCGCTGAGGGGTGGCGGATTAAACGAAAGGGGAATCGTATTAACAACGTGATAAGGCTGCGGCGCGGGAGTCGGTGGCGCCTTCGCCGTCGACTGCGGCGCTGCTGAGCTTGTCTGTGCCGTCCCCCGAAGTGGAGCGGCGAAGATGAGTATCAATATCGCCGACAAATAGATCCGTACGGAAGCATCCAGGGCGGAGCCTGTTTTAAGGCTCCGCCCCATCTGTTTGCCGAATCTGTTTAGCCAATGCTATTTTCCGAATACCAAGATGTGGAAGGTGCCCGGCACCATTTTGAATGGGCGGGTGTGCGGTGGCGGATTCGGGATGCGTTCGACCTGCGCCGTCACCAGGAACACCTGATGCGTCGTTGGGTCGAGAGCCATGGTGCGCGCGCCGCGCTCCGTCGTCACGTTTTCGACGACACTGAACTGCGTCGGCGAATCTTCGTGAATCACCGTGAGCGTGCCGTCGCCATTCGAGCTGAACGCGTAGCCCGTGCCCGGATCGAAACGCGTGGCGTCAACACCCTGACCAATCGCAGGCGTCGCAATCACTTTGCCCGTGTTCGCATCGACGATCGCCATCATCTTGTTGTGGCAACCGGAGAAAAGAATGCCGTGTTCCGTGTCCATCGCCAGCCCGCTGGGCGACTGCCCCGGCGCGAGCGGCCAGCGATTCGTGATTTTCATGGTGTTCGAATCGATCTCAACGATCTCGCTTGTGCTCTCCAGGTTCGCAAAGACGTGTCCTTTGCCGTCCGCGACCGGAAATTCTGGCTGGCCGCCGAGTTCGATTTTCCCGACAACGTTTCCAGTAGCCGCGTCAATCACAGTCGAGCTTTTTGAATCGCCATTCATGGTGAATACGCGCTTCGACGCGGGGTCGTAAACTTCGCCGTCGGCGTCCGGATCGGCGGGCGCGGACCCGGTCACCTGTAGCGTCTTCAAGTCAAATATCCAAACTTTGGCTGCCCGTCCGTCGGTGACAAATCCGCGATTGAATTCCGGCGCGAGCACGATTCCGTGAATGCCCTGCATGCCGCCGATGTCGCCGACCACTTTTCCGCTGTCGGCGTCAACGACCGCGACGTGATCTCCGCGCGAAACGAAAAGACGGCGCGAGGTGGGATCGAACTTCAGGTAATCCCAAAAAGTGTCGCCGGGAACAGGAATCGTCTTGATCAAATGATATCCGGAAGGCCCGGCCGCCTGATTGGCGATCAGAGCGTACCGCTTCATGCGTTGCGACTGCGTTGGCGCCTGCCCGCCAGCAACTGCAACGCCGGCGCAGAAAATCGCGGCTACACAAACTGCCGCCACCCCATATATTTTTGGCAATCTCGAATTCGAGTCATGACGCATAAAAGTTCCTCCTCAGGAAAAAACGTGACAATGCCTGCGATGCTATGCCCGCATCGGTCGAACGTCAACTGTACCGGTTTGCTGGAGCCAACAGTATTCTGGACGGCATTTGCGAACGCATCTCTCGCAATCCAACACGGCAGCGCACCAGCCCCACTACTTCTGTAACCTCCGGACGTGTGCCGGCCCGCGCCCGTTTCATGCTTATCAAATGACGGCCGGCATTCCTTTCCGCTTTCTCGCGGCGCAAATGCCGCTTATAATAATTGCCAGCGGGCGAGTCGGGTGATCGCTGGTCCGTTCGTCGCAAACCATCGCGAACTGAACGGGTTGGAGGAAAGTCCGGACTCCGCCGTTTTGAAACGGTTAGGGCAACGCGCCTGATAACGTCAGGGGGCTGAAGCAGAAACGCTTCGGCTACGGAAAGTGCCACAGAAAATAAACCGCCGGTGAGGAATGCGCCTCGGCGGCCGGCAAGAGGCAAAACCTCTCGCGGGCCAGTTTGGGCGCCGCACAGGTAAGGGTGAAAAGGTGGGGTAAGAGCCCACCGTCCTGATAGCAATATTGGGAGCTAGGCAAACCCCGCGTGGAGCAAGGCCAAATAGGAGGGAAGAGCTGGCCCGGCTCGAAGGTCTGAAAAATCGCGCAAGCGATTTGAAGGCCACAGATCCTGAGAACGCTTTTTGTTCGAAGGACTGATACCCGGTGAAGCGCGCGAGCGTTTCGCAGGGTCGCACCCTCGGGTAGGCCGCATCGAGCTTTCGAGTGATCGAAGGCCCAGAGGAATGATCGCCACGCCGCTTGGCACGAGCACTTCATGCGCTCTTGTCAGGGCACGGTTAAAACCGTGCCGATTGCATTCGGGATTCTTGGTGGTTTTAGCCGCTAAGGGACACCATGCGATTCGCGGCGTACAAAATCCGGCTTATAGCCTCGCCCGCTATTTTTCAATAACTTGCAGACAGTTTTGGCGAAATTGTGTCATAAGTGTGACACAAAACCTGTCTTGGCTGCCGAAGAATCCGGCTGATAGTCTCGGCCGCTGAGGTTCACAACGCGAATCGCGTCCGCTAGATATCCACAAATCCCAGAACCAACTCGCTGTCGGGTGACGAGCATCCCAAATGGGGCCGCGGTTACCGTTCCCAGGAGGCCTCATGTCGAATGCAAGTCCCTGTAGAGTTTGGGTCTTCGGTGCTGCTTTAATAGTCTTCCTTTTTGCGCTCGTTGCCCCGTCGCCCGCCAAGGCGCAGGACAAGGTTGAGCTATTCGGCGGCTTTTCCTATGTCCGTGCCAATGTGACGTCCCCGCAATTCGTGGGTAGTTGTCCGATTGTCTGTCCTCCGCCTACTTTCGTCGCGCAACATCCAAACCTCTACGGTTGGGAATTTGCGGGGGCATATAAGATGGTCCCGTTCTTGAGCGCAAACGCGGACTTCGGCGAGCAATACGGCAAGTTAAACGGCGGTAATGTGCGTTTGAAGACCTACCTGTTCGGTCCACAACTATCGTTGCCCGGCCCAGTTTCACCGTTTGTTCATGCGGAGTTCGGAATTGCTCACGAATCGGTAGGGTCGTTCTCAGGCACGACCCTTTCGAGTCCCGGCTCGGACACTGCGTTTGCGACTGCGGTCGGAGGCGGACTCGACATCAAGGCGCTTCCGTTCTTTGCCGTGCGGGTTGTGCAAGTCGATTACCTAAGAACCAGTCTTTATCACCGGACGCAAAATCAGCCGCGTGTTTCGGCCGGAATTGTATTTCGCTTTTGACTCGCTCACTGCTGAGCAGCACGCTGAGCCCTAATGCGTTCCTGGGGAGCTTGCTTGGCCCTTTACCGTGGACAGCCCCGCGTCGATCCAATCCGATTTGCCGCCCTCGTAGTCTTTCACGTTTGTGTAGCCCATTTCCGCCAAGACCTTGGCGGCAGCTTCTGAGGCGTGTCATGTCGGGTTTGCGCAATAGACAACGATCTCGGCGTCTTTTTTCGGAGCCAGTTTCGGCGCGAGCTCCTGCAGACGGTCGAGCGGCACCGCTCCCGGCAAATGCGCGTGCTCGTAAGCTGCCGGCGCAAGCGTTTCCATGAGTATGAAGTTTTCCCGGCGATCGATTTTTTTTATGAGCTCTTCTCGGCTGATTGTTGCACCCATTACCCTCCCTCCCCCGCTTTGCTACCGCGCTGCGAACATGAAGTGCGGTCCTAAAGACCATTTTCGAACGTCCACCTCCGCTCGCGCAATACCGAGTTACCCCTATGCTCGCGGATGGCGCCGCATTTTCGCTGCTAACTTGTTTAGTGTGAGTTGATTTTCGGAGCCTTTGCATCCTGCCGTGCTCCCCTTGTTCAGCCGCGCCTGACGTACCTGCGCTAAATCTGCACTACTGTACAGTAGTTCGAGAAGCACTCACTGAACTAACCTAATAACCATGGCCTCAACCGCTCAGCCTTTTGTGGAAAGCTTTTTCTGCGAACGCTGTGGGGAGGAATTCGAGCCCAAACACCGCGTCTGCGCAGCTTGCGGGGCCGTGCCCACGCGCCAGTGGTTCCAGTTGACCAGCCTGATCACTCTGCTGGCGGCAGTGGCGTGCAATTCAGTGGTGGCATGGCTGATACTCCCACGGTTAGCGCACGCGCACGATGCCAGAGCATTCTTCCGCGCGTGGCTGTGGATGGACAACAAAGTCGCCATTTACGGGTGGATTCCCATCATTGGGGGCCTTCTCGCGTGGGACTACTTGATTTGGCGGCGCGCGAAGTTGAAGGGAACTCGGCCCAAAATCAAGCGCTGGGTCACAAAAAAGCTGCTGACGCTCGTGGCAGCGTCTGCCTTGACGCCGCTGATTCCCGCGTGGGTGCCCGCCGGACAGGTGTCACACCAATTCCTCGAGATGATTGGCAGGTACAGCGGACTGCCCGCCACGCTCGCGTGGGCCACGGCCGGTTTTGTCCTGGCTCTCCTCTGCGGTCACCGCCAGACGCGCGACTCTTTGTTGGGGCATGGAAAGGCGCTCAGCCTGATTAGCCTGGGCGCGCTGGTCACCGTTCTCGCATTCACGCTGATCGGCTGGTCGCTGGCTTACTGAACAACTGACTGAATAACTGACCACGCATACCGACACGCCGTCCGCGCCGTCCGCTCAATAATTGACACCAAGCAAAACTTAGCCTACTGTAAACACAACCAGCTCGCCTCGGCGTTTTCCGCGGGACCATGGAAAAACGGGCTTGCTAGTGAAAACGCGATGAAATCAAGGCATCTTCTTATTAAGTTCCTGTCGGGTGCGCTCCTTCTCTTGGGCGCCTCTCGCCTTGCGAACGCGCAAAGCGTTCCTAGTTCTGCTCCTCTCCCCGACATGGCGGGTTCCACGCTTCCGCTAAACAACAGTGTGGCCGGTAGCATTCAGGTCTATG
>JBAUEX010000017.1:0-2254 GCA_049678845.1 Candidatus Acidiferrales bacterium | reverse complement strand
CGACGCGAGCGGTGAAGGCCACGGGATTGCCGTCGGCGCCGAGCCCCGCCGCAAGCTTTACGTAGGAAGCGGGTCGGTAATAATCGTGTTGCATGTCGTCTTCGCGCGACCACGTCACCTGGACCGGCGCTTTCATCGCTTTGGAAGTTTCGCAAGCATCGGTGACGAAGTCGGACCATCCGCGCCGGCCGAATCCGCCGCCCAGATACGTGGTGTGAACGAAGGATTGTTCCGGCTTTACGCCAGCGATGTGGGCCGCAATGCCCTGCGCAGGCGTTTGAAATTGCGTGGGAGCCCAGATATCGACACGATCCTCCCTGACATCCGCCGTGCAGTTCTTCGGCTCCATCGTGCAATGGGCCGCGAAAGGTGCTTGGTAGATAGCTTCCACTTTTTGGGCAGCGCCGGGCAGCGCCGAATCGGCATCGCCCACTTTCTTGGCCACGACGCCAGGAGCTTCCGTCGCTGCGGCGTACATTTTCCAGATGCTGTCGCTGGACATAGCCGCAGTCGGACCTTCATCCCATTTGACCTCCACCGCATTGCGGGCTTGGAAGGCGTTCCACGTGTTATCGGCAACGACGGCGATGCCAGTCGAAATCTGGATCACGTCTTTTACGCCCGGCATAGTTTTGGCTTTCGTCGCGTCGAAGCTAGCGACTTTGCCGCCAAAGACGGGGCAGCGCAGCACGGCAGCGTGGAGCATGCCAGGACGCCGCGCGTCGATTCCAAATCCTGCCTTGCCGTTGACCTTGTCCGCCGTGTCGAGGCGCTTCGTCGGCTTTCCAATCACCTTGAACTGGCTTGGATCCTTCAGCTTTACATCCGTCGGGGGCGCAATCTTGGCGGCCGCTTCGGCAACGCTTCCGTAGCTTAGGCGGCGCTTCGAACTTGTGTGAACGACATCGCCCATTTCCGCATGGCATTCCGACGCGTCCACACCCCACTTCTGCGCGGCAGCCGCGATCAGCATCTCGCGCGCTGTGGCACCGGCTTGCCGCATCGGCACCCAGCCGGAGTGAATGGTTTGGCTGCCACCGGTTCCTTGCATATGGAATGCGGGATCAAAATAAACGGTGGCCGCCGGCGCAAATTCGAAACGAATCCTCTTCCAGTCGCATTCGAGTTCTTCAGCAGCCAACATTGAAAGAGACGTGATTACGCCCTGGCCCATCTCGGACTTGCCAATCAAAATGGTGACCACATTTTCTGGGCTCACGTGGACAAACGCGTTGAGAACTGCGGGTGTCGCTTCGGCCGCGAGCACTTCACGCCTGCCGGGGAGATAAAAACCAACGATAAGACCGGTGGCGCCGGCGAGGCTGGTCTTCAGGAAATTGCGGCGATCCAGTGCAGTGGTGATGGCGCTCATTCCGCACCTCCGGTCATCACCGCTTGCGTAGGTTCGGGTTCAAGGAAGGCACCGCCGCCCGATTGGGCTGGAGCGCCGCCAAGCCGTGCCGCGCGGTGAATGGCCTCTCGAATTTGTTGGTAGGTGCCGCAGCGGCAGATGTTGCCGCTCATGGAGTCGTCAATCTGCGCATTGGTGGGATTCGGAGTCTTCGAAAGGAGCGATGCGGCCTGCATGATCTGCCCGGACTGGCAGTAGCCGCACTGAGGAACGTCCATTTCCATCCAGGCGCGCTGGACAGGGTGGCTGCGATCAGGAGAAAGTCCCTCAATGGTCGTCACTTGTTTTCCGGCGACGCTGGAAATTGGAGTGATGCAGGAACGCGTCGCCTCGCCATTGATGTGGACAGTACAGGCGCCGCACAGCGCCCTCCCGCAACCAAATTTAGTGCCCGTCATATTAAGCGTGTCGCGCAAAACCCAAAGTAGTGGCATGGCCGGAACCACATCCACCGTTTTCGGCTTGCCGTTCAGAGTAAAATGAGTTGCCACGAGAAACCTCCCTCAGACTTCCAAGTCTGTGATCCTGATTGATGCGTGCATTCTAACTCTTTCCCGCTCAGGAAACCACGCGAAGTGCTCAGCGCCGATATGCTTAGCAAGCAGAGATTCTGGCGCTGGCGCGAGACAACGGCCTCCCGGTTCTGTGACGAGTAGAGTGTACCGCGATCGTTTGTTTTCAATGGATTACGACAGATTCTACTCGTCCAGTGTGTCGAGTAGACCGTGAAGATGGCGGGGCACGAATTTTGTGCGAATCGGTCGCGGAGGCCGGAGACTCGGCGAGGACGCGGCGTAAGCTCGGCAGCGTCTTGCAAGGGCATCATGCCGACTGCTGTTGCTC
>JBAUEX010000016.1:0-32651 GCA_049678845.1 Candidatus Acidiferrales bacterium | reverse complement strand
CTTCGACACTCTCCGAACCGTTCTTCGACGAATGGCGGAACTGGGCGAGCGCTTCGTTCAATTGATCAGAGAGTTTGACCATGTTGCCCACCGTGGCAACCGTCTGCCGGGCGCCCTGTGATGTCTGGCGCGTGATGCCCGAAATGATTTGCATCGCGTTCGCAACGCCTTCGGTACCACGCACCTGTTGTTTCGAAGCGAGGGAAATCTCCTGGACCAATTCGGCCGACTGGCGAACGACGTTTGAAATCGCTTCGAGGGCCTTACCGGCCTGATCCGCCAAACCTGCCCCGACTTCCACTTCCTTCGTGCCTTCCTCCATCACGACCACCGCTTCGTTCGTCTCCGCCTGAATGGCTTTGATGAGTGCGGCAATATCCTTGGTGGCGCTGCGGGAATGCTCAGCGAGCTTCCGGACTTCATCGGCGACGACAGCGAATCCGCGACCCGCCTCGCCCGCGCGTGCCGCTTCAATGGCCGCGTTGAGGGCTAGAAGGTTCGTCTGTTCGGTGATGTCGTTAATCACGTTGATAATTTCAGAAATTTCCAGTGAACGGTCACCCAAGGATTTGATTTTCTTGGCTGTGGCCTGCACCGACGCGCGAATGCGCTGCATTCCGTCCAAGGTATCGCGCACCGCGCGGTTGCCCTGTTCCGCCGCGTCAAGCGCGCGGCGAGCGGCTTCCGCACTTGCTTCCGCGTTATTGGACACCTGCTTCATCGAAACCGTCAGTTCTTCCACCGCCGATGACGTATTGGTGATTTCCTGATCCTGCTGCGTGGCCCCCGTGGTCATTTCGTCGGCGGCGAGAAGAATCTGGCTGGCGCTCGTGCTGACGTCAATGGCCGCTTTGCGAACCCGCTCGATAACCTTGCTGAAATTTTCAAGCATGAAATTGACCGAGTCCGTGACGTTGCCGAGCGCATCGTTCGTCACGCGGCCGCGCATCGTCAAATCACCTCGCGCGACCTGGTTGATCAGGTTGAGCAGGTCGGTGATGCTCCTTTGCAGCGCGTCAGACGCTTCTTGCGTCACCGAAGAGCGGGCCATCTTCGACGCGCTACGATTCAAATTGTCCGCGATGAATCCAAATTCATCGGAAGAGTGCACTTCCGCCTTGGCGCGCGAGTCTCCCGAAGCCAGGCGCTCGGAAAAGCCCGCGAGCTCGGAGAGAGGCCCTAGAATGCGTTTGGGCAGCAGAATCACGTGCAGCAGGAAGGTAAAGATGACCAGTAGGGCGGCGCCAAGCAAGCTGCCAGACGCGTTCCCTGAAAACGACGAGAAATTCGCCGGGGATGGTCCGTTCGCTCCGGCCCCGGCGTGGTAGGCCAGGGCAAACACACCGCAGAGCGCGGCCCCATCCCACAGGATCAACATCCAAATAGTCGTGCTGAGACGCGATTTCATGACATCCTCCGAAAGTCAAAAAAGGAAATGGCCACGTTGCCCGAGGCGGATTCTTGCACCCTGTATCTGGCGAATCTCATATCACCGGTACCGGAAAGACTTCGATCATCTTGGGTAAATCGAGAACCAGCGCAAGGCGATCGTCATGCCGCAGCATCCCTCGGCAATGCGGCACATCGCTGGGCATTTGATCGAGCAGCGCATCATCGGCCGCCGTGTATGTGCCAATCACTTCATCGGCGGCAATGCCGAAGCGCAGGCACTTCGGATGAGCATCATCCAGCAGCGCGGCAACCACCACGTGCCGAGGTGACAGACCCGCCCGGCGGCCTTCGGTGAAGGCAATGTCAACAAGCGGAACGATCGAACCCCGCAAATTGAAGACCCCCATCAAAAATGACGGACCAAGCGGAACGCGCGTGATCGGCGGCCAATCGACGACTTCCTCGACCGTCAGAACAGAAAGACAAAAACGTTCGCGGCCTGCACGAAAAACGCAGTACTGACTTTCGGGCGAGCGTGGCGCCCCGAGCGTCTCGCCATCGATCGGCTCCAGCATGTCGGAGAACTCGCGCGGATCATCCCCGCCCGGCTCGACGGCCAGAAGCCCCGGCTCGGGTTCAAGGGCATGCTCGATCTTGTATTCATCGGACATCACGCGAACCTCCCTACCGTTTCCAGAAGCTCCTCGGGAGTAAAAGGCTTGGCGATATAGGCGTCCGCACCTTGTTGCTGTCCCCAGAATTTGTCACTCGACGTATTCCGTGAACTCACGAGAATCACAGGGATGCTTCCGAACAGCGAATTCCCTTTCAGTTCGCGGCAGATCTGGAAGCCGTTGCGGTTGGGCATAACAATGTCGAGAAGGATTACGCCGGGATGCTCGAGTGTGATGGTTTCTTCAATCCGCAGCGGATCACTCAACCCGACCGAGGCATAGCCTCCCTGGTCGAGAATTCCCTGCATCATTTTGACAGCGGCTATCGAGTCATCGACAACAAGCACTTTCTTTAACACGCAATCCTCCGCTACTGGGCCAGAAACATAAATGCACGAATCGAGCCAATCTGGGCTATCGGCGGGATATAAGCCCCTCAGCGATAAGTCACAGACTTTTCAGCATGTTATGGAATTCGTCTTGCTCTTCGGGGTTGGTTATTTGGGAGCTCGGGGGTGGTGGTCGTCTCACTCTGAGATTCTTTCTCACGAGGCTAATTTCTTTCGAGGGCAGTGAGAAATTCCGGGATCCCGGGCTCAACAGGTTGCTATCTCTGCTTAATTTTGCGTTCCTTCCATGGCGGAGAGCAAGCGCCGAGCGCTGATTCCCAGGTTCACGGCGGCCTCTGTGTTCTTCATCCGTTGAGCTTCGTCGACGCGGCGCTGCAAGTAGGTCATCTCATCCCGGCCGAGCGCAACCGCTGCGTCCAGCTTCACCGAGCTTCCGGACTGCTTTTGCTCTTCGCGTGCCAGGGCCACGAGCGCGCGAGCCGCGACGGCTCGGCGAAGATCTTCCGAAAGTTGACCGCCATCGCTGACAAACGCATTCACCTCCCAAGCAGAGAGAAGAACTCGAGCCTCTCCCAGCGTGACAGTGCTCATGGAGCGGCCACGGGTGGGCGGCGCCTCAATTAATTGTTCCCAGATGCGTTCGAGGCACTCTTCAAGCTCGGGCGAAGGAACATTGCCTGCCGGCGGTGCAGAAGGATTCTGCGGCTTTATCTTGTTGGCGCCCCCAGATGCCGGCACTTCTGCACGTGGCGCGGATCTTGGAGGGGGGACCGCAGGAGTCACGATGGTTGCCGACGGTGGCTTTGTTTGCATCTCGGACTTCGTGGGCAGCTCGCCTTTCGATGGGACTTTGACGGATGGCATTACATCCGCATGCTCCCGTTTCTCTCCGGGCGAGAGGCTCCCGGGCACAGCGGTCGAAACAGGGCTGCTCTGGCGCACCGTAGATTCTTCGGGGCCGGAGCGCGGCACGCTTCCGGTAACCGGAATCTTTTCATCCACCGGAAGAATCCCGAGCGTCCGTTCCACCACGTCGCGAATCGCCAGAAGCTGCTCGAAGGTCCGGTTCGCCGCTTCTGCGGCATAGTCGGAGGAAATGGGCTGGCGCCAGGCCAGCGAAATTTCGCGAAGGCGCCCGACCGGCTCTTCGGCTGCCAAGCCCGCGGCGCGGCAATCGACAATGACCATGCCGCGGCGCTCAAGCTCAGTAAGGCCTTCGCGAATCGCTCGCAAATCCGCATGGAGAAGCCGGAAGAATGACCGCCGCAACAAAAAGTTAAAACGAGTAAATGCCACCAGTGCCGCGGGATCGTAAAACATGAAACCCGATGCGTCCTTGAGTTGCCGGCCTTTTTCAAGAAGTTTTGCGGCGAAGACTTCACGAAGACCATGGCATCGATTCATGGCGTCGAGAACCTGGTTTAGAGGAACGCACCATTCGAGCTCTGTGGGATCGGCATCGGTGATCACGCTGCGAAGAACCTGTGCGACATCGGCAAGGGTGATCTCGCACGAATAAAGATCCTCAGGAGCGCACAGTGCGAAATATGTCGCGAGAAGAAGGTCAATGTTATCGCGATCCGTGGGGCTTTTTTCAGGACGTCGCAACAGACGCATAATGATGGCGCGCAAACTTTCCGGCTTGATTTCCTTTAGCGAATGCAAGAGCTGTCGGAGTTGATTGGTCCGGATGCGCGTATCCATCTCGTCCAGCCACCGCATAAGGCGATCGAAAAGATCCGATGCCGGACATGCCGCCGGAAGTTCAGGTTCATGGACCGGCGCGATTTCCAAATGGAAATGGTTGGTCAGATAAAAGTAGAGCGGGTAAACGAGCCGCGCCTCTAGCCAGGCCGCCGCTATGGCGTCGGCCTTTTCTCCCAGTGACGGAAGAGATTCCTCTACCGGTGTAGGTCTTTCCTTAAGGCCGCTCATGCAATTGTCCCGATCACAAGGTTCTGCCCAACCGAGCCGTGAGTACACCATCTCCGTTGCGCAAATGAAGATAGAGAGCAAGAGCAGAGCCAAACAACCTTGCTCGACCTAAGATGCAACTCACTCAAATTGGCTCACTTATGCACAATCCTCGGATTGACAAAAACTCCCGCCGTCTCAACCTGCGACAGCACCGTCTCACGCGCCCTCTCGGATGGAAACCGATTGTGAGATCAAAATCACCGAAAGCCTTACACGCTGGCCATTTCATTGATGCTCTTCTTCGCCCCGGTGTGCAGCGGAATCTGATATTGCTTGAGTTTCCGGTAGAGCGTTGCCCGGCTGATGCCGAGCATCTTGCCGGCCAGTGCCTTGTCTCCACCCACTTGCTCAAAGACACGGAGGATGGTCATGCGTTCCATGTCCGCAAGAGCGGTGGATGCCAGCGTGTCTCTGTCTGCGGTGGAGGCAGACACTTCCTGACAAGAAAAAATCGCCGGCGGCAGATCTTTAACGTCAATCGTTCGCCGGTCTCCCAGCGCAAGAGCCCGGGCAATCGCGTTTTCCAGCTCGCGGACATTGCCGGGCCAATCGTATTGCAAGAATACTTTCATGGCCGCCGAGCTTACCTGCACATTTTCTCCCGGCGCATGGCGATCGAGGAAACAGTGAACCAACGTGGGAATGTCCGAGCGGCGCTCGCGAAGCGCCGGCATATTCACTGTAATCACATTCAAGCGGAAGAAGAGATCCTTTCGGAAACTGCCTGCTCGATAGGCAACCTCAAGGTCACGATTCGTAGCGGCAATCACGCGCACCTCAACGGCAACATTCTCATTGCTACCCACCGGCCGAACTTCCTTTTCCTGGAGTACGCGCAGAAGTTTGGCTTGCATCTCAAGAGGCAGTTCGCCGATTTCATCCAGAAAGATCGTGCCGCCGTTCGCCGCTTGGAACAGGCCAATCTTTGTTTTCAGCGCACCCGTAAATGCGCCCTTTTCATGTCCAAATAATTCGCTTTCCATCAATGTAGGCACCAGCGCGCCGCAGTCCACCGCAACAAATGGCATCTGCGCAAGCGGCCCGCGGAAGTGAATGGCGCGCGCTACCAGTTCCTTGCCGGTCCCGCTTTCTCCCGCAATCAATACAGGCGTCGGTGAATCTTTCAGTCGCGCGATCATGCGTAGAACGTCCTGAACCTTCGCCGACGTTCCCTCGATGCCGTCCAGGCGAACTTCCGTGTCCATGCGCTCGCGAAGTACCTGGTTTTCGTTGACCAGCCGGACCTTTTCCGCCATGCGCTGCAGGAGGAGCCGGAGCTTCTCGACCCGAAACGGTTTCTCGATGTAGTCATAAGCACCGACCTTCATCGCGTCCACCGCCGATTCAATCGTGCCATGCCCGGTCATAATCGCTACTTCGACGCCTGGTTGGATTCGTTTGATCTCGCGCAATAAATTGACACCGCTCATGTGTGGAAGCTTCAAATCGGCTATGACCACGTCCGCCGTTTGTCTTTCGAGCCTTACAAGGGCTGCTTCCGCGCTTTCGGCCTCCGAGCAAATGAAGCCCAGCTTGTCCCCAATGGTCATGCAAAGTTTGCGGATCGACGGCTCATCGTCGACCACCAGGAATCGTATCCGCAGATCGTTGCTCATGATTCCTCTTTTTGCGATCCTTAGCCCGCCGCTTCCGAAACAGCGGCGAGTGCTGCCACTCCTGCCGTGGGCAAGCGCACAAGAAATGTGGAACCCACGCCGTCCGGATTATTTGCGCATGAAATGTCCCCGCCATGTTCGCGCACAATGCCGTAACAAATGCTCAAGCCAAGCCCAGTCCCCTTGCCCGCTTCTTTGGTGGTGTAAAATGGCTCAAAAATGCGTTCCGCATCGGAAATCCCGGTACCGTTGTCTCGGATCGTGATTTCGATCATTCCTTCCGCTTCGGAGGTGGCGATTTCAATTTTTCCGGCACGCCGTGCTTCTTTCACAGCGTCATACGCATTATTTAAAATATTCAAAAAGACCTGCTGGAGCTGATGTGCGTCGGCAAAGACACGCGGCACCGATGGCTTAAAATGCTCGATGACCTCAACGTCCTCTCCTGCGGAACCATAAGAACGAAGCTGCAGCACTTGGCGCAGCACGGAATGCACATCGAGCGGTTCACGCCGCGCAGGCGTCTGTCGCGCGAAATGGAGCAGGTTCTGCACGATTTCCTTTGTGCGCTCGGCCTCTGCGAGGACAATCCGCAGTTCGTCTTTGGCAGGTTCTGAAATATCGGGATTCTCGAGAAGCAAATCCGAATAGCCGACAATGGCGGCCAGGGGGTTATTGATCTCGTGCGCTACGCCGGAGACCAGCTGCCCGAGAGCGGCCATCTTTTCGCTGTGTCGCAGTTGTGCTTGTAGCACCGCAGTCTCGGTAACGTCGGACATCACCACGACGATGCTGTTCACCTGTCCTTGCTCGTCACGCATGGGGCTCAGGCTGACGGAAAACCTCCCCGTGCTCCGGTTGCCGCGCACCACCGGAAGCTCCAGATTTTCCGATGCGAAACCGGCCAGCGCATTCTCGAACGACTTCTCAAAGAGAGAACGGCGGCCTTTTGGTACGAATTCCGCGAGCGGCCGTCCGCGAAGATACTCCTCGCGATACCCCGCTTCCTGGCAGCGGCGGTTGGCATAGCTCACAAGCCCGGCGGTGTCGAGGACCAGGATCATGCTCTGCGTGTGATTCAGGATTTTAGTATTGAAATCTCGCTCGCGTTGAAGCTGTGTCTGATACGTGCGCTGCTCGGTGATGTCCTTTAGGATGTGGATCGTCCGCGAGCCTTCTTCTAACCCGCCGCCGATGCGCGACGTGGAAATCAAGAATGCTCGCGTGCCGGAAGTCAGCACGGATTCCTCGGCAGATTGCGCCATCTCGCGGCAGAACGGGCACCCGCGCCCGGCGGAATCTCCCGCGATCGAGTTCAATGCGTGGGTGTTCACGCCAATCAGCTCTGACGGGCGCGAGCCCAGCGCTTCGGCCAGCGATCGATTGACGCGCACGATGCGGTTCAGAGGATCATGGACAATGATGAGATCGCTGATGGCGTCAAAATCTTCCACCCATTGACGTTTGGATTGCTCGATGCGCGAAAAAAGCCGCGAGTTCTCTAGCGCCACAGAAGCATGACTGACCAAGGCGTGGACCAAATTACGGTCTGCCTCGGAAAGCGCGCGCGCGCGATCGATGAGACAAAGGCCGCCCAGCAAATCGCCTTGGCTGCCCGTGAGCCGAGCGAAACACAGACTGCGCCATCCGAATGCAGTCGCTCGCTCCTTTCCCAGCAACGCGGCGGCGGGGCCCAAGAGAAGAGGTTCAGGGTGCTCGGCTGCAAGGGCGGTCAGGGCCGCATCGACCTCGGGCCATTCCGACTGCCCCTGAGCATTGTGAGAATAAACAGTCTCGAGACGCGCGCTCCGTGTGAGAGCCAGTATCGCTGCCCGCGCGCCAAGCATTTCTGCCGCGCGCAGCGTGAATCGACCGACGAATTCAGGAAGACGGAGGGAAGGCTTCAACTCGACCGCGAGATTCATCAGGCTCTGGGCTCGAACTTCGGCCGCCCCGATCGATGGGAACGATCTGTCGACGATCGCTTCAAAGGAAGCGGCAAATGCCTGGGCTTGTTTGGCGATGCGCCGATCGGAGGAACCCGGCGCGCTGCGCCTGGTAAAAACAAAAACGCCCCGCACACCGCCGTCGCCTAAAACCGGCGCAAAAAGACACCAGCGCGAGCGAAATACAGTCTCGCTAGGACGAAACGCTCGCCGGCTTGGATTGGAGACGACTGCACGGCGGCTGGAAATTGCGCGACTCAAGAGCCCCTTCGGGCTCAATCGAATCACCTGGTCGGCGCGGAAACGTGGTTGTCCATCGGTGTGGCGAACCACAGCTTCCTCCCAAGACGTGATGTCCCAATAACTCGCGTTATCCAGATTGAAAAATGCTCTTGCGGACCGGCAGTACAGGCGAATCACGTTGGATCGAGAGCGCTTCCGGTCAAACCTAGAGAGACGTTCAAGGAGGCGCTGGAAGCCGCCTTCGCCAGGAGAGGAGAGGACTCTCGGCCGCAAATGTGCACCCATGAGTTTAGGAACTCGTGCCTGCAAACGCCTAAGTTGGGACTGGGTCAACGGTAGCCTGCTGTCTCATTTTGAGTCAAGTGAGTGCGCGCAAAGCGTTGCCGAAAGGTACATCCGGCGCACAGCCGATTCCTCTCAATGTGAGACAGCACGCGGACAATTAGGCTATAGATTGAGACGGACGAGCGCCCGACAATGCACTGCCTCGAACTTCATTATCTCTGCATATGATTTAAAATAAGCGCTTTAACTCAAGATGAGAGGCAGGATTCACTGCCAAGTTTCTGGTCCTAGGACTGGTATTCCCCGTGCACCTATGAAGTTGGCATACCCAGGTACTCACAAGGAGAATTGTCCGTGGTCACCCGAAAGATGCTTGCCCGTTTGGCCATCGCCGGACTTCTAAGCGCCATTTTCCTGCTTCCCCCGGCCTTTAGTCAAGAATCTCCGACAAAACGCAAGGTGAGTCACCGCGTAGTTCCGGATTACCCCGCCCTCGCGCGTCAAATGAATATCACCGGAAGAGTGAAGATCGAGGTGACCGTAGCGCCTGACGGCCACGTCAAGGCGACGCGCTCGGTAGGCGGAAGCCCTTTGCTGCTCGATGCGGCAACCAGAGCAGTAAAGGATTGGAAGTTCGCAGTAGGACCAAAAGAAACGACGGAAATCGTCGAATTTGATTTTAATCCTCAGCAGTAGAAACCGAAGGACGGAACGGGTCGCAGAGGCAGGCAGAGGAGCTTGGAAATGACAATCGGCAAGAAGCTTTACTTAGGCTTTGGCACCGTTCTTACATTGCTCTTGCTGGTATTCATCGTGATTCTTTCTGCGCTCCTTCGTGAGCACTCCGTTCGCAACAAGGCGGCAGCGACTTTGCAAAACGTGCAGACCATAGAGTCTGTCCGCGACCAAATGATGCAGGCGCGGCTCGATTTGCGGAATTTTCTGCTGAGCGGCGACCGTCACCTGGAAGTCAAAACCACCAAAGAGGAAGGTGAGTTGTCTGATTATCTTCAGAACCAACGGATGAAGACAACCGACGAGACCCTGCGAAGTGCGCTGTTACAGGTCGGGGAAAGCGAACAGGATTGGTATGAAAACTTTGCGAAACCATTGATCGACAAACGCCATCAGGTTGATTCTGGCGACGCCACCGTTTCCGATCTTCAGGTTTTCTACCTTGGGAAAAAGCCTGGTTCCTGGATCGGAAAAGACGTGAATACGCTTGATGACGCAAAGACGGAGATCCAAAAGTCGCTCGACGACGCAAATGCCTCAGCCAAACAGGCCAGTGCCATCAGCACCATCGGAAGTTCGTTCGGAATGCTCATCGCGATTTTGCTGGGCGTGGGAATCGCTTATTACACCGCGAAGTCGATTACGCAGCCGTTAGGACACCTGATTGAAGTCGCTCACGAGATCGGCAGTGCAGGCGATTTGGACCACAGTATTGACATCCACAGAAGCGACGAAGTCGGCAGGCTTGCCGACAATTTCCGCACCATGGTCGAACACCTGAAGCGGATGGCCGGCGTTTCGGCCGCCGTTGCGGAAGGCGACCTAACTCTGGAAATCGAGCCTCTTTCCAAGCGCGACACCATGGCGCAAGCGTTTTCGCGTATGGCGCACGGATTGCGCGAGATCGTCCGCCAGGTGCGCGGCAGCGCCTCGCAAGTTGCGGCGGGCGCAAGTCAAATGGCTGCTGCTTCCGAGGAATCGGCCAAAGTCAGCTTGCAGGCCGCCTCCGCGATCGACGAAGTGACCAGCACGATGCATGAGATGAGTATCAATATCCAAAACGTGGTGAAGAACACTCAAGTACAGGGCTCCAGCGTCGCCGAAACTTCCGCGTCCATCGAGCAAATGATCGCTTCGATTCAGCGCGTCGCGGATACTGCGAAAATCCTGCTGGACATCTGCCACCGTTCTCGCGTTGAAGTCGAAACAGGAATCACCACCATGGAAAAAGCCACCGATGGCCTGAATCGCACCAGCGCCTCAATCCAATCATCGTCGGAGATCATCGGAGTCCTCGGCAACCGAGCCGACGATATCGGCAAGATCATCGAGGTGATTGACGATCTTGCGGAGCAGACGAATCTGCTTGCTTTGAACGCGGCGATCGAGGCTGCTCGCGCTGGAGAGCACGGACTTGGTTTCGCGGTTGTGGCCGACGAGGTCCGCAAACTCGCCGAGAAGTCGACGCAATCCACAAAGGAAATCGCCGAACTGATTGGGGGCATTCAGAAAGAAGCGCGCGAAGCGGTAGAAAACATGAGCAAGAGCACCCAGATGGTTCAGGAAGGTTTGCTTCTCGGCCTCGACTTGAATAAGGCCTTCGGAAAAATTTCAAACGTGGTTACCGAGGTTTACAAATTCGCACAAGAAATCGGGGCGGCGACGACCGAGCAGTCCAGCGGCTCCACGCAAATTGCCAAGGCCACCACCCGGCTCACCGAAATTACCCAGGAGATCAATTCCTCGGTGGAAGAGCAAGCGTCGGGAGCTCAGGGGGTCGTGCGCGCCATGGAGAAAATGCGAGAATTGGTGCAGCAATCCACCTCCAGCTCCACCGAGCTCGCCGCTGCTGCTGAGCAAATGTCCAAACTCTCGCGTATCTTGCTCGAGAGCATGGACCGCTTCCGAATTGAGCGTGATGCGCGAGACAAGAACAATGTGCCGGCGTGGCAAAAGGAAACTCAGCGCGAGCGCGACCGGGAAGAATCCTATCGCTCTGATCTGGTCCGGGCTTGACCCAACGGCAACCCATCATGGCCAAAGACGTCCAGATCGTGGGACTTCGAATCGGGCGCGAGACCTATGGCATCCCCATCGCGCTGGTGCGAGAGATCGTGCGCGTGCCCGATATCACGGCGGTCCCGAACACGCGGGAATATGTCGAGGGCGTGATCAATCTGCGCGGCAAAATCATTTCCGTGGTGGACCTGCGAAAGCGATTCGGCGAGACCCACGTCGAAAACAACAAGAAAAACCGCATCGTTGTCGTCGAGTTCGAGGGCAGAACCGTGGGACTGGTCGTGAATTCGGCATCGGAAGTTTTGAAACTCTCTGCCTCGGAGATTGCACCTCCCAGTTCCGTCTTTATCGACGGCGAAGTGGATTACGTCACAGGCGTCGCCAAACTTGGCGAACGTCTCATCATTCTGTTGGATTTGAGCAAGGTCCTAAAAAGAGGGGATTCGCGGCACGCTGACGAGACGGTTTCACCAGTCGCTGCCCTCTAGGCCCACATCCATTGAGTCAGGAGCGCTCGCCCCAGATGGCCACATTCACGGTCCCCATCGCGATGACCGAACCGGAGCTCAAATTGCTTCAGACGCTCGTTTACCAGGAATGTGGAATGTGCTTTGACGAGCACAGGATTCATTTTCTGTGCGATCGCCTCCAGCGCCGGTTAAAGCTATGCAATCTGGATTCGTTTTACAGCTACTACCGCCTGCTGACCAGCCATGAAGGGAAAGCGGAACTCGGGGCGCTGCTCGAAAATCTTACGGTTAATGAAACCAGCTTTTTTCGCAACGTTCCGCAACTGGAACTCTTCTCCAAGGTGGTGCTCGAGAATTTATTGCGCAAGAAACAGGAGCGGCGAGACTGGTCGCTGCGTTTTTGGAGCGCCGGTTGTTCGACGGGCCAGGAACCCTACACGATGGCGATTCAGTTGTGCGACGCGCTCGCCTACTATTACCTTCGCAATCCTCTCCCGTTCGATATGCCGTCTCCTAAACCGCTGATTCCACCGCCTTGGAAGGTCGAAATCATTGCGTCGGACATTAGTTACTCGGCACTGCTGCAAGCGGAACAGGGAATTTACACCGATCATCAAATGGAATCGGTCGATTATACCTGCCGTCTGCGTTACTTCGAAAAAATGGGCGATAAATATTCAGTGAAAGCAACACTGAAGCGTCTCGTGCAGTTCGATTTCCACAATTTGAAGGCGGAGTTCTTGCCCCAGGGGAACGACCTTATCTTCTGCCGCAACGTAATGATCTACTTCGATGAGGCTGAACAAAAGCGCCTCATCGACAAGTTTTATCGCTGCCTCCATCCCGAAGGCTATCTATTTGTGGGGCATGCCGAAAGCCTTTTCGGTCTCACCACCAAATTCAAAATGATCCATCAAAACAACGGCACCGCCTATCAGCGAATTGAGGTGCCCGCGTGAACTTCTTCCCCGAAGAACGCTCTGCCGAACTTCGAGAGCTCTTCTTTGAGAGCGCTCAGGAATTATTGCAGCAACTCAATGAGGCGGGTTTGGAACTGGAGGCTCACGCTGGCGATCCGGAGGTGATTCGGCGCGTTCGCCGCGTCGTGCACACCCTCAAGGGCGATTCCGCCGCCTGTGGATACCAGGAACTCAGCGCCCTGGCGCATGAACTGGAAAGCGCTCTGACGCCCCAGGCGGCGTACGATGCGCCAAGCTCTCTTGTTGAAGTGATCTTCACTGCCGCCGATACCTTTCAAGCCATGCTGGGTGCGTATCGCAAAGGTCTCGAACCCTCTCGGGGTGACGCGCTTCGCGAGCAGATTCGCCAGATCACCGAGAAATCATCTCAAGACAGTGCCGTGGCAGACGTACCGGAATCGTTCGTTCCCCATTTCGACTGGAAGGAAATCGAGCGCGAGCAAATCGCGGATTCATTAAGTCGTGGCGATATCGTGTACAACGTCGCCTTGCAACTCGACCCCGCAAGCGGAATGCGATCGGCGGCGTTCCGGCTGATTCGCAACATGCTGGCACGTTCCGGTACGATCCTCGCGATCTGTCCGTCAGACGAGGCTGCGGCGGAGCACGCTACGCAGATCGAAGCCGCGCTGGCGAGCGACCATTCAAAGGATGACCTCGCCCGGAAATGTCAGATCCCTGCGGTGGTAACGGGTATAGCGGTGGAGCGTTTTTCCGAGGAACGAGAACCTTCGCAGGACATTCTCAACGTGCTGCTTCCGGCGGAAGCGAAGGAAACCGCCGAATGCCAAACCCGCCCGGCTGCACAATCACGACCGGAACATCGCGCTGGCGCAGTCCCTGGGGAGCAGTCGTCTGGGGGCCCCGCAGCCCGAGAGACTACGTTACGCGTCGAGGCTTCACGGATCGATACCGTGCTCAACCTCATCGGCGAACTCATCATCGGCAAATCCATGTTGCAGCGGACGATCGTTGACTTTGAGAAACGCCACGCTAAAGATCCGCTCCGAAATCGGTTCGCCGACGCCCTGGCCTTCCAGTCGCGTGTGCTCCACCAATTGCAGCGCTCCGTGATGCAAATCCGCATGGTGCCTGTCGAGCAGCTCTTCCGGCGCTTCCCGCGTCTTGTGCGCGACATCGCAAAGCATTGCGGACGCGACGTCGAGCTGGAAATCGTCGGAGAAAATACGGATCTCGACAAGAGCATCCTGGATGCTCTGGCGGAACCTCTGGCGCACTTGGTGCGGAATGCCGTTGACCACGGCATCGAGCCTCCCCAGGAGCGCGAGGCCGCGGGAAAGCCAAGCCGCGGGACCGTGAAACTGAACGCCTATCAGCAGGGAAACCAAGTCGTAATCGAAGTTTCCGATGATGGACGGGGAATTGCCCGGGAGAAGTTAGTTCGTCGTGCCATCGAACAGGGCGCCATTTCCGCAAACGAGGCCGAAACACTCACGGAAGCAGCTGCCCATCAACTGATATTCCGGCCGGGCCTCAGCACTGCTGACGAGGTTACCCAAATCTCCGGGCGCGGCGTAGGCATGGATGCGGTTGTGGGCGCCTTGGAACGGCTGAAGGGCATCATCGAAATACAAAGCAAATCGGGAGCCGGAACAACGTTTCGCGTAATTGTTCCGTTGACCCTTGCCAGCATACAAGCACTCTTGTTCCAGGTTGCCGGACACTTGTATGCCGTACCCTTGGCGAATGTAATTGAAATCACGCGCATCGAAGATGCCGACATTCACCGCGTCGACGATTACGATGTCGTTTCCATGCGAGAGCAATTACTCGCACTGGTGCATCTGGATTGCCTCACTCGACAGTCCAAGAATTCGCCCGGGAAGAAAATGTTCGTTATCGTAATCGGGGCGGGTGAGCGCCAGTTCGGAATTGTCGTTGACGGCTTGCTGGGCGAGGAAGAACTGGTGATCAAGGCACTGGATGACGACTTCACGGCCTCCGATATGGTCAGCGGCGCTTCGATTTTGGGTGACGGCACCGTCGTCTTAATCCTAAATGTGACCGCCGTAGCCCGTCGCTTTTCCCGCCTTCCGGCGCTGGAGGCGATCGCATGAGCGGCCCCGTGCGCGTTCTGGTGGTCGACGATTCGGCGCTCATGCGGAAGTTGATTCCGCAGATCCTTGAGAGTGACGGGAGCATCCAGGTGGTGGGCACGGCCATGGACGGGGCCTTCGGCTTACGAAAGATCGAGGAACTCAAGCCGCATGTCGTGACCCTCGATCTGGAAATGCCGCGAATGGACGGAATTGCAATGTTGCGCGAAATCACGCGCCGGTACCGCTTGCCGGTGATTGTGTTCAGTGCGCATTCGCGCGAAGGCGCGCAGGCCACGCTCAAGGCGCTCGCGCTGGGGGCGTTTGATTTTGTAACCAAACCAAACAATGCTGCGTCCGGCCACTTGCAAGAGATCGCTCGCGAGCTCGCCATTAAGATCAAGACTGCGGCAATTTCGGGTTCTCCCAAAATGATGCCGGAAATTCCCTCGCTGCGATCCAAGGGTACCGTGGGCAAGAGCCAGTCCGACCATCCTCCCACGCGCGTGGTGGCCATTGGGATCTCGACGGGAGGACCAAACGCCCTCGAATACATGCTCTCGAAAATTCCCTCGGACTTTGCCGGTTGTTTCCTCGTCGCACAGCATATGCCGGAGGGTTTCACGGAAATGTTGGCGAAACGGCTAGACGAAAACTCGATGATCCGCGTGCGGGAAGCGCGCTCAGGCGAACTCCTCGTCGCAGGGCAAGCGCTGATTTGCCCCGGCAACCGCCATTTGTCGGTCCGTCGCGCTCGAACGGGCCACATCGCGGTCCTTTCAGATTCAGCGCGTGTCAACGGCCACCGGCCCTCGGCCGATGTGTTATTCCGCTCCGTGGCGAAGGAATTTGGGGATCAATCGATCGCTTTGTTGATGACCGGGATGGGGGACGACGGCGTCGAGGCCATTGGCGCAGTAAAGGACGCCGGAGGATTGACACTCGCTCAGGATTCAGGTTCCTGCGTTGTCGACAGCATGCCCCGCAGCGCGACGGAACGAGGATACGTGACGCGCGTCTTGGAATTGGAAGATCTGCCGCGCTTTCTTTATGCCCAATGCGCCGTAGGTCAAGCTCGAGCGGTCTGCGAAAAAACCTGAGCCGAGCGGAACAGTCGAATGAAGAACAAGAATCGGTCATGAGGAGAAAGTCATGAAACCATTTACGCCGTTAACTCGAAAGCAGGACAGCCAGCCCGTCCGCTATCTTGTGGTGGACGACTCGGTCTTCGCGCGCAAGAGCCTGGCGAAGATGATTGACACATTTGGGGGCGAGCTTGCCGGCGAAGCTGGCGACGGCTGCACAGCGATTACCGAGTACACCCGCACGAAGCCGGACATCGTTCTGATGGACATCACCATGCCACAGATGGAAGGGATCGAAGCCGTCGAACGAATTGTCCGCCAGCATCCCGAGGCGCGTATCGTCATGGTCTCCTCGGTCGGCTACCAGGACAACATTCTCGCGGCGCTCCAAAAGGGCGCGCGCCATTTCGTACAGAAGCCCGTAAAGCCCGACGTACTTTACGAAATTATCCGCTACGTTCTGAATGACGACGGTGCACCGGCACCCGCGACTGTGGGCGAGGCCCAGCCATGAAGATGCAACTGATTCAACCATTCATCAGCGCCGCGGATTCCATTTTGGCTCATGCGCTCGATGGTCCGACGAGAATCGGCGATCTCAGCATGGAAGAAGAGGGCTATCGGCCCAAGGGGTTCTCCGCGCGAATCGCAATTCGTGGAGAAATTGAAGGTCGCGTCATACTCGACATGGACTCGGCCACAGCCGCTCGTGTCGCGAGCGCCTTAGCAGGTTACCAAGTGAATGAATCCGAGCAAGTGGTCAGGGAAACCCTCTGCGAATTGGCCAATATGATGATCGGCAATGCCGTCACGCTGCTGAACGATCACGGATATCAATTTAAGGTTCACCCGCCCGAAGTGCACGCCAGCGAAGAAATGGTTCGCGGTACATTCGACACCGAGGCAATGGCCATTTACTTTGATACGCCGTGTGGCCGCGTCTTTGTCAATATTTCGATGCGCTATAATCGGAGCCACCGGCCAGAGCATGACGTTGCTCTTCGATAGGAATCTTCATTACCGTTGGCTCAAATTGCCCTTTGAAACTGCTACTCGCCGGAATGCCCTGCCAGGTCTTTGTCTTTCCGCAGGTATTTCACTCCGTGGCGATAAAGGCCCGCTGTGGGCAGAGCGCGAACGTGCACCACGACGGCAGGAATGAACACGTTCGCGACTCCTTGCGTGTAGGGAACCGCAACTTCTACCTGCACTCCCTCCTGATACTTCCGGCGGCTTCGAAATGCAATCCCTTGCCGCGAAACGTTCTCACAAACGGCCATTTCCTCGGCGCCAGCGCGCTCACGCACACAAGCCATTAGTCGTGTATCGTATCGGGTGGTTTCACGTTCTGGCGATGAAGCAGCGGCATCTGCCCCGTGGCCTTCACGGTGCGGGCCGGCCGTCGCGTTATGACGCAGAGATTCCAAGGGCTGCTTCCAGATCGTCGGCGATTCGCAGGTGCGGCAATTTCGCGCGAATAAACGGTTCGATTCGAACTCCTTCAGCTCGCGCGAATTCAGATACGCCAGTTCCCGGCTACCACAATGCGAACATTCCACAAGCAGCCGCACGACTGCATCCACCGACTCCTCGACCGACGGAAACTCGATCCCCCAGAAATCCAGCTTCGAGTCGGTGAACGCGATGCCATAGGCAATCCCGCCTGAACTGTCTTTCTCGTGCGCGACGACCCGTACTTCCGCTTCACGGCGGGAGCCATCGAAGAGTTGCCGGTTCACCTGCAGCATCTGGTCAATACGAAGCGGCCTGTCGAGCGTAATCAGCGCCCCGTGACGATTGACGACGATGGTCGTCGCGGTATCGATGAATGGCCGATTTTCCGCGTCGATTCCGGCAGCCTGAAGCGGCAACGAAATGGAGATGCGGTCGCTGCGGCGATTGCTCCGCGAGTCCATGAAATGCTCTCCTCGGGGAAAATCTTTAACGTCGGCCTACGTTAACACACGTCAAGAGCCCGCAAACGCTGCTCAAATGTCGAGTTTCCGGCGCGAAACTCCCCAGGGTCAAACCCCAAAAGGATGCTCGATCGATGGGCTCTGCGGCGTAAACAGCCTCGCGCCCTCTTCGGTGATGTGCATGCAGTCTTCCAGGCGAACACCAAACTCCCCACGAATGTAAACGCCCGGCTCGTCACTGAAGCTCATGCGTGGCTCCAGTTTCAAGGTGTCGCCGCCGACCAAATAGGGCCATTCATGGTCGTCCATCCCAATGCCGTGGCCCAGCCGGTGGCCAAAATATTTGTAACCGGGACCGTAGCCATTCTCTTCGATTACTTTCCGCGCCGCCGCATCCACCGATTGGGCTTCGACTCCTGGTCGCGCCTGTGCCAAGGCGGCGCTTTGTGCGCGGTGAACGATATCGAATACCTTCTTCATTTTATCGGTGGGCTTACCCAACACAAACGTGCGGCTGATATCGGAGTGATAGCCCTCGACCGTACAACCGCCATCGATCAACAGAATCGTCCCCTCTTCGACTCTTTGCGGCTCGATCGATCCATGAGGCAGAGCTGAATATTCGCCTACTTGCACTCCGGCGCCGCCCGGAAATCCCAGTTGATCGTGCGCCTGCGAAACCATACGCGAGAAATCGTGCTGCGTCATGCCCGGCTTGAGCGCGCGCCACGCCGCTTCATACGCTTTGAGCGTCACTTCATTGGCGAGTTGCAGCAAATCGATTTCGTGCTGCGTCTTGTGTATGCGACACCCGGCAGTCACTGGCGTCGCGCTCGTGAACGTAACCGACGGTGAAGCGTGCGCCACGCCGTCGCTGTTCACAAACCACACGGTCTCCTCAATGCCCAGACGGCCGGTAGAAATTCCCCGGTCTTTTAGTCCTTGCGCGACGCGCTCGTACGGGCTTTCGTTCTCCTGCCAGATGCGGATGTCCGGTTTTCCAGCGAACGGCCCGCGATGGATCTGCTCCCTGGCGCGATCTTCTTCAAACGCTGGAGAAACAAAAAACGCATCGCCCTTCGCCGGCAGAATCAGCGTAAACGTGCGTTCGCTCAGCCACCAGTCGATGTTGGCAAAATACTTCATCGACGTTCCGCCAATCAGCATGACGGCGTCCAGGTGATTTTCACGCATCAACCGCCGCGCTCGCTCGACGCGCTCCTGCCGCTCCTTGACTGAAATCGGTTTAGCCTGGTCGCGCAGTGATTTCAACCTCGCAATGGAAGGCGGCAGATTGCCGCAGCCTGCCTCATCCTGAGCTAAAAGCAAACGGGAGGCGAGCGGTACGCTTGCAGCCACTCCTGCTACCTGAAAAAACTTTCGCCGGGAAAGCATGCGTTTTCCTCCTTTGGCTATTCGGTCCGATGGCCAAAAACACCGCATGGGGGCAAGAAGTCTTCTCCTCCAGTCTAGCCGCACGGAATCATACTCGCGTTTTCGATTGCCAACGCGGATTTCTAAAGATTAGAGAGGTGGAGTTACCCTCATTTGCGCGACTGAATTCCCAGGAATAAACACAGCAGCGCGCTCGTTGGCAAGCGCGGCGCTCTGCGCGGTTATGACTTCCAGATAAGACCTCACGCCGCCTTCATAGCGGTTTTCAGAGAGGGCGGACGAGTGCTGCGCGAGAGTCTCGCGATCGTGGGCTGGGTCGCGATGTGGCGGCCGATGCAGATTTACCTTTATGATTGGTGGCCATTGCGCCGGAGGGGCAGAATCTATACGAAGCTTAGCCATATGCCGGCGGAACGTATCCGGCAAAAGAAGGGCTGAGCGTTTTCGATCGAGGTTGTGATCCGGCAAAACCATGCTGGCACGGAATTGAACAGGAGGTGGGAATGGAATCAACTGGGCAAGACCGACCGGACGCAGCGCAGCATCAGCGTATGGTCCAACGGCAATCGGCACTCGATTTCTTCGATCCTTCCTTTGAGTGGCGCCGCGTCTTCGCGGAGACCTGGGGCACTTTCCTGCTGGTGCTGGTCGCTGCCGGTGGCGGCACAGTTGCGGCGATGAGCGGCGGCAGGGTCACCCTGGGCATGATGGTGGTGGCGCCGGGAATCATGGTGATGGCGATCATCTACTTTATGGGCTCAGTGAGCGGCGCGCACTTAAACCCGGCGGTCACGCTGGCGTTCGCGGTGCGGCGCAACTTCCCCTGGAAGAGAGTGCCGGGCTATATCGCGGGACAAGTGGCGGGAGGCATCGGCGCGGCTCTTTTCCTTAGGATCATGTTTGGGACGGTGGGCGCGCTCGGCGCGACGCTGCCGGGCAATGGTGTGACCAGCGGGAAAGCGCTGGCCATGGAGGTGGTGCTGACGGCCGGGCTGGTGAACACGATCCTGGGTACGGCATCCGGCGCACGAAACATCGGCACGAATGGCGCCATTGCTGTGGGCGGGTATATCGCACTGGCGGGACTTTGGGCTGCGCCAGTTACGGGCGCATCGATGAACCCAGTGCGTTCGCTTGCGCCGGATCTGGTGCGCGGCGACCTCCACACGACTTGGATCTATATCGTCGGGCCCTTCGTGGGCGCCTTGATTGGAGTGGCCTTCGAGTGGATTCTCAAAGGAAAGCCCACAGCGGCCGGCGGAATCGCCGCGCAGGGCACGCTTGGCGTCGACGATCCGACCGTGCCGGAGAGGTGAAAGTAAGTGCCTTCCTCTGTACCGGCTTGCGTGCGAAGAAAAAGCCGCTAGATCCTAGGGGACTTATAGTTTCAGATCAGTAGCCAGCCTGCCAGGCTAACTACTTGACACTTTATATCACTGCACTTATACTTTTTGCATGATTGTTCGCTTGCTGGGCTAACTAGTGCGCACAAACAATAACTCGAACTCGAAGACAAGTCGTAGCCGTATGGCGAACCTTCTGATGGCTCTGTACGACTCGGGGCGCACCACGTTCACGACGGCAGAAGCCGCACAAATTACCGGTCTCACAATTCCACTCACCAGCAGTCTGCTCCACAAAGCCCGAAAACGAGGACTCGTCTCCCAGATCAAGCGCGGCCTCTTTGTGATTGTTCCACCGGAACTCGGAAGCTCGGCTGAATACGCTGGAAATCCCTTCCTGGTTGCACGTTACCTGGTCGACGGCGCTCCGTATTTTCTTTCCCACGCATCCGCCATGGAACTTCACCGCATGGTGACTCAGCCGCAGTTTGTCATTTTCGTATCGAGCACCAAGCGAATTCCCAAGCAAACACTGCACGGAACCCAATTCCGTTTTCATTTCCTGAAGAACAAGGATTTTTTCGGGAACAGCAAACACTGGGTCACCAAACAAGAGTCGGTCGAAATCAGCGACCTGGAACGGACTATCCTCGATGGACTGCGCCACCCCGAGTGCTGCGGCGGTATAACCGATGTCGCAAAAGGTCTCTGGATGCGTCATGCCGACATTCGCGTCACAAAACTTCTCGACTACGCAAATCGCCTACAAGTCGGATCCATCTACCGTCGCTTGGGGTATTTGCTCGAACTCTTTAGCATCGCCACAGAGGCCGAACTGCAATCACTTCGCAACAATTTGACTGCTACCTACGTTCCTCTTGATCCCTCTTTGCCGAGCGAAGGCTCGCACCTTGCCAAATGGCGGCTGCAGCTCAACATCCCAGCCGAAGAGTTGCAGGTTGTGAGGAGCACGTGAGTGATTCCACAACGGAACGTCTCCCTCCTTTCTAATCGTCTCGCAGCCGACGGAGAGCCTCGCATTCGCGAAGATGTCCTCGAACGGGATTACTGCCTCGCTTGGCTCTTGAACGCGCTCGCCGGATCCGATCTGCACCCCATCCTTGCGTTCAAGGGAGGCACCGCACTCAAACGGTGCTACTTTGCCGATTACCGCTTCTCCGAAGATCTTGACTTCACTCTGCGCGAAGCGCTCGCCTTCGAAGACATTCGCGCGCGCCTCGAACGCGTGTACGCAAAGGTTCAGGAGCACGCTTGCGGAGTTCAATCGTCGTCCACGTTTGTTCCGGCGTCGTTATCGGCATCAGCCGAAGCCATATTGCAGAACCCGAAGCGAGAAAAACCTCGTATTCATTACCAGACAGAAGTGAGTCCCAATAGACACCGAGAGACTGGTCTTTCAGTCTGAACCGAGCTTGTCCCTCCTTCGGCTCCGCAGGCACAAACTTCTTCGACAGCTTTCGCTGTTGGTCCTCGGTCATGTACAGCGGTTCCTTCCACGTCGGCAGAATTTCGCGCAGCCGGTTAATCACTTCGTCTCCGTTTGCAAACTGGACGGGGTTCAAGTGAAGCTGCTTCCGAATACCCTCGACCTCGATACCATGCTCGGTGAAGAGCGCGACGTGTAGGGGGCGGCGAAGAACCTGCTCCATGAGAGCGGCGATTGCGATTTCTTGTTCGACCCACACGGACGCGCGGATATGCTTCGGACCGGCAGATGCCCCATCGATGCCTTGTTTGTGTGTGACCAGACCGCGATGATGCATGATGGCGATGAGACCAACTGAATCATATAGACGGGTCAGAACGTTTTCTGAGAGTGTCTTCAGCGAGACTTGGTTTTGGGCGAAGTAGCCTTCAAACGGGGTAAGCTCATCGACGAGTTTGCGGGTTAGTTCTCCTAACGCCCGTTCCTCATCTGTATACTGGCCGCACGAGATAAAGACAGTTCTACGTTTTTCGGACATTCGGTCTGAGATTCCTGCCTTTGCGACACTAGTATAGTCTATCGCCGCTCCGCGCGTTTGGGTGGCAACTTCAGTGCCTTGCTCGGCGGTGAAAGTTTGATGATGTCCCGCGCCTTAGCCCACGTTCTCTGAGAGCACCTAACTTCGCCGCGCTCGACCATGAACAAGAATCCATGAGTCCGGTCGCTCAGACCGTCTGAGCAATAAACAAAAAGTGCGCGCCTCCGTTCAAGCACATCTTCGGGAGCGAGTTCCTTCTCGACATCCGTCAGGCTGGGAAAAGTGTCTACAAGGCGTTTCAGACCGTACGGTGAATCACCGATACGCGTCTCGATAATCTCGTTCTCGCGCCGGCGGTCAGTCAGCGGGTCAACTCGGCAGTCCACCTTGATAGGGACGGCGCGCGGAGCCTCCGCCCCATGTCGTCTTCAACCAATTTTTCAAGGACTCGGTTATCACTTCGTTCATCACTCGATGTACGGGGCACAATCCGGTTTCTTGTCGTCTACCACAGCGGTCGCAATAAAATAGTTTTGGACCCGATTTCTTTTTTGGAGTGGTGCGCGGGTAGCGCTTGATGCGCTCATTAGGGAGCGTGGTGTGACCGCATTTGGTGCAAGGATTGCCGTCCTGTCTTTTATGGCAGAACCAACAGACTCTCAGCTTCAAGCGGGCACGACGATACCGGCGCGGACGAGAAGCCCGTTTTGCCGAGGCAGCTACGCGGCGAGGAGCCATACCAAAGCAGCGGCGATAGCAGCACCGCCCCAGAATTTCAGTTGGGGACTTTCTGTCTTGCCGGTGCGCACGTAAGAAGATATGTGCTCGCAGTTCGGCCCGAACGTTCGATTCACCGTTCGGTTCTGGAGAACTTGGCGGGCGCGCTCTTGAACCTGCGCCTGCTCGTAACAAGATTCGGGGCCGCGAGCGCCGAGACGAAGGTTTCCCCAATTCGGGATGGAATACAAAGACAGCAAATGGACCTGCGTTCCCTTGGCGGGGTTGAGAACATCCCCGCCGCCCAATCCCAGAGGTCCAACGTAGACCATCTTGTGCGCAATCGGTCCTACCATTTCTATTAGTTCGTCCCCGATTCTCAGGTCCATGTTCATGTTCATGTTTATGTCCTCCTCAGCCTATCTTTACGCTTGCTTTGCGAAGCTGCTTGAACTGGTTGATTCTGACGGTTCCGTCCGGGAAGATGGCGCGGATGTCAAGCTCTCCGCCCATTGCTTTTATAACGCCGCGGAGCGTGCTCACGTACATATCTGCTCGACGTTCCATTCGCGCGACTGCCGGTTGGCGAACGTTGAGCTGTTCGGCGAGTTGTTCTTGTGTCAGTAGCCGTGCTTCGCGCAATTCATCGAGCGCCATTTCACGGGTCATTTGGTTTGCTTTCGCTTCGGCACGAGCGCGAGATTCGGGTGACATTTTTGCCCGCAATTCCTTAAAGTTCTTCGCCATTTTCTCCTCCATTCGAGCGTACTTTATTTCTTAGCTTTCCCTGCTAGTTCGGCCAAATGGTCATCGTATATCTTGTCCGCTCTTGGTACAAATTCTTCATACCATCTGGCATTGCCCGTTTTATCGCCGCCAATCAACAAAACAGCACAGCGCCGGGGGTCAAACACAAAGAGCACTCGATAGGGCCGACCCGCATGCTGGACAATCAGTTCCTTCATGTTCTGATGCTTTGAGCTTGCAATCAGGCCGACGTGAGGTCTGCGGAGAGCGGGTCCGTTCTGCTCCAGCACCAAAACCATCGCGTCTACGTCCTCCTGTTCTTCCGCGTTCAGTCCGTCCCACCATGACTCGAACTCGTCGGTGAACTCGACCTCACATTCCATAGATGGAATATACCCTCGATGGAATGTTATGTCAAGCTCTTTGTTCCCGAATCTCTGGGCGAACGAATAGCGAACATGATAGGCTCGGCTCCGGATGGTTCACGGCCCCTGACCTTGCCCGAGATTCGGTAAGGTAAGGATTGACCGGTTCGTTGAATACGTCAATGAAGGCAAATGCGAACAGTGCCTCGCATTTGTCCAGCAAGCGGATAGAGAACTGGATATGATGCGGTCGTTTCGCGACAGCAGGAATTGACGGTTACCATGGCTTCAGGGCCGGTTTCTTCAAATCTTTCTGATGTGGAGAAACTGAAAACTTTCGTGCAAAATCGGCAAAGCGATAGTCATGCCCAAAGCAGAATTACAAGAAATGTTATCCCCCGAATCGAAACGTTCTCGCGCGAAAAAGTCTGGTCCAGGTTGGTTGACTGCCTGCTCACGACACAGCAGAAGTCCGGCCCGGAGAGCGCCGTGGCGAAGTTTATGGAGAATAGTCCGTTCCTGTTGACGCTGGAAATTTGCAACTGCGCTGAAGCGGAAGCCGTCGTTCACAAAACTCTCGGTATGAGATTCCAATCGACAGCCGCGTCGCGGCCTGGATAAACAGTCAGAATCTCATGTTTCGCATCGAAAGGGAAAAGCTGGGGAATGCCGTCTATTACGAGTCTCAGTTGGACCGCAGCAATCAAACGCGAAGAGCGAAAACTCGAAAAGCAGTTGGGCAGGTTGCAGCACGAGTTGGACGGAGTGAGAGCCGCAGCGCGGGCGCTAGGTCGCTCGGCGAGCGAAGGGCTGAACAGCGCCAAGAAGCGAGTCCTGTCGGCGGCGGCTCGAAAAAAGATTTCCAAAGCCGCCAAGCGGCGATGGGCCAAGGTCAAAGCCGGGGCGAAAAAAGCCGTGAGCTAGAACAATCAAGGCGAACACCGACTGTCCACCAATCCGCAGCAAGGCCGCTCAGGATTCGATTCAGCCCCATGCCGGTGCGGACCGTTTCCGCCAAGGAAATCTTTCCGAGGCCGATGGTGTGACTAATTCTCGGCGGTATCCGTGAGCTTCCCCAGCACCTTCTCTCGCGTGATTCCGAACTCCTGTAATAGTTTGACGCCTTGGCTCGACTCTTCCGTCAGGATTGCCGCCAAAAGGTGCAAAAGTTCTATTTGGCTTTGTTGAAACTGGAACTGAAAGTCCTTGCTTGCATCGAATATACGTTCAAGGGCGGGAGATACGGGTATTTCCGTTGAGTGCCCTACAGGCTGCGATTGGGGTAGCAAGTCTCTCATTCTGGTCAAAAGGTCGTTCGCTATTTCCTGCGAGAAGAACGGAGTATGAGCCGGAGCTTCGATGTGAAGAGTACCCCGCCCATCGTGAAGCTTTGAGAACAGATTTTCTCCGAGCATTCCTTGGTCCTCTAGTAACAAGCCGACGAGCAAATCGTCAACGTCAATCATATTCGCACCACGCTCTCCTGCTTTGAAGCGTGCCGCAAATACTATTTGTTTCGCACGTGTGGAAAAAGTGTCGAACATCGTCCCAAAATACCACGAGATGGATACGCGTAACACGCGTTCTCCTCAGTTGAAGACAGCTTGATGGAGTTCGCCTCCCCACTCTTGTGGACTTTGAGCGGCGCTGCGTCGCACTCCCTTGCGAAATCGCAGAATGCGCTAGCTGCAAGAGCCTGCTTCCGTTCGTTGGAAGTCGTGATAAGTATCAGCGTTGCTCCGGAGCCGTTCCAATTACTTCAGCTTGTCTAGGTCGAACGTGGCTTCAAGGTGCTGCCCATCGGGGGTCGATACCTCAATTTTCATGGGTGCAGACGCTATCTGTGCAGCATCGAACTTCAATTCCACGTCGGTACCGCCGGGACCGCGATTTCCGAAGCGACGACTGATATAATTTATTTTGCTCGGCTTCAGGGTTTTTCCCTGCACAACGCGTATCGAGAGTTTTTGCCAGAACTCCTTCCACTGCGACGGTGAGGAATATGTCGGTGTCGCGAACACCCGGACCCGCACTAGAAAGAAGCTGGGTTGGGTCTGATGCTCCCGTTCGGCATCCATCACGGTGCCCTGAATTTCACCGTCCTCCGAGCCAAGGACTATTTGCGCATATGGCGTGAGGACTTGCAAGCGAGAGATGTGCGGCCCTGCTTTCGGAAGCGGGAAGTCATGGCGATAAGAGGCGAGAAAACGAGCCGTCACCTCATCCCTTCGCTGGCCCAGAAAGAAGGCCTCGCGGATGGATTCAGATGTCAAGGACTGCTCGTATCCGTTTGCAGGGAGCGAGGCAATCACGACCAGAGCGAGCAACCGTACCACAACGCTGACCTTTGTCCGCATTTCTTGTTCGTGGCAACAGTGCTCCGAAAAATGGCAACACGCTTTTGCAAACCCACGGCTCTGTTGGCCTTATGAAGGTATGGTAGCGATACCGGGACTCGAACCCGGATTTGAGCCTTGAGAGGGCTCCGTCCTAACCTTTAGACGATATCGCCGTTCTAAACCGCTTCGATCGAACGACTGCCAAAACTCACCGCGCCAGTGCTCGATGAATGATGACGTAAGTATATCGCGTGTCGTGTCCCCTCTCAACTTTTTCGCGCGCCCCGAGTCAGCAGGACGCGCGTCTTCTCTCCAAATGCATCCACGAAGCTATCCGACTGGAAACGCATTGCCATCCGCATGCGTCATTGGTAGCACAGCAATAAGAGGGGTGTGCGATGACAAGCAGACGCATTGTGCTGGGAGTTGTATTCGCGCTCTTTGTCTGGGCGGCCGTCACGTTTATGGGCCTCCCTGTGACTCGCGCCGACGGGAAGCACGCGAAGCAGAAGTCCGAATCTTCAAAGAGCCAATCGCCGCAACAAATCGACGCGCAATATACATCTCAGATCCGACAGTACACCACTGAGCCGTACTTACTCACGCCTCTTATCGATCATCTGCCCTCCTCGGCGACCGTTCCTTCGCCGGACAAGGTGCTCGGCTACATAATTGGAACGCCCAACAAGCTCACGCACACCGCCGACATCTACCGTTACTATCGCGCGCTCGAAAAAGCTTCTCCGCGCGTCCGTGTGTTCACCACGGGGAAGAGCGAAGAGGGCCGCGATTTCATGGTCGTCGCCGTCAGCGACGATGCGAATATTGCCCAGCTCGACCATTATCGCGATATCACCGCGAAGCTTGCTGACCCGCGAAAAATCACTCCTGACGAAGCCGCCCAGCTCGAAAAAAATGGCAAGCCCTTCTACTGGCTCTCCGGCTCAATTCACTCCCCCGAGACCGGTTCGCCCGAGATGTTGATGGAGCTCGCCTACCGCCTAGCTGTCGAAGATTCGCCGATCATCAATCAGATCCGCAAAAATACCATCGTGCTCATCACTCCGGTGCTCGAAGTCGATGGCCGCGACCGCGAGGTCGATCTCTACAATTGGGAAAAGGCAAACCCGGAGAGACCCGCTCCCAGCCTGCTCTATTGGGGACATTACGTGGCACACGACAACAATCGCGATGGCATCGCTATGGCACTCCAGCTTTCCAAAATCCAGATGAAGACTTTTTTCACGTGGCATCCCCAGGTGCTGCACGATTTGCACGAGTCGATCCCCTTCCTTTATATCTCCACCGGCACGGGCCCCTACAATGCATGGCTCGATCCCCTCGTCGTCAGCGAATGGCAGGAGATGGCGTACAACGAGGTGCAGAAGATGACGGATTTCGGCGTCCCTGGCGTGTGGACGCACGGCTTCTACGACGGCTGGGCGCCGAACTACATGATGTTCGCCGAACAGGGGCATAACGGCATCGGACGTTTCTACGAGACGTTTGGCGGCCGTGGCGCTGACACGGCCGAGCGCACTGTTTCGCCTGAAGATACGACGCGCACTTGGTTCCGTCCTAATCCGCCGCTTCCCAAAATTAACTGGTCGATTCGCGACAATATCAACCTGCAAGAGAGCGCTCTTCTCGTCGGTCTCGATTACATGGCCCAGCGTCCCGAACAATTCCTCGAGCGTTTTTATGACATGAGCCGCCGCTCAATCGCCAAAGCCACCACGGAAGGCCCTGCCGCTTGGGTAATCCTGAATGATGGCAAGCGTCCCGCTCTCTCTGCCCATCTGGCGCGCCTACTGCAAGATCAAGGCCTCGAAATCGCGCGCCTCAATCGGGACTTCACTGCGGCTCCGACCCGCTCGACTGCCAGGTCGGAGAACGCCAAAGAGAACATGAAAGAAGCCGGCGCGAAAACAGCGAAGGAAAAACCTCCCGTGGTCGCGCGCATTCCTGCCGGTAGCTACGTGATTCGCATGGACCAGCCCTACAGCCGCGAAGCGGACATGCTCCTCGACACGCAGTATTACTCCATCCACGATCCCACCCCCTACGACGATACAGGCTGGACCCTCGGCCCTCTGGCTGACGTCGCGACCCTGCGTGTCACCGATGCGGCGATTCTCAAAGCGCCCATGACGTTGATCGACGAGCCAGTTCGCGCTCCCGGAAGACTCGATGGCGGCGGCGGTCTCTTTCTCATTAATGCGAATGCCGAGCCAGCCCTTGCAACACTTCGTTTCCGCCTTCACGGCGTCAAAATGTTCGCTGCGGAGGATGCATTCAAGGTTGGTGGTCAGGATTTTCGCGCTGGGTCATTTATGATCCCAGCGGACGGCAATCCGGCAGACCTTCGCGACGAGCTTTCCTCGGCAGCGCAAGATCTCGGCCTCGAGGTTCGCGCGACGTCAGCAAGCGTCTCCGTTGCGCGTCACGCGCTTGAAACGCCGCGCATGGCTGTCGTTCACAACTGGATGAACACGCAGCCGGAAGGCTGGTATCGTCTTGCGCTCGAGGAATGCAAGATCCCTTATTCTTACATCTCCGACGCCACACTTCGCGAGACGCCTGATCTAAAAGAAAAGTACGACGTCATCCTGATTCCTCCGTCCATGCCCAACCTTGCGCGCCTGATCAATGGTGTGCCAAAACGCATGCTTCCCGACGGCGGCGATGCGGACGGGCCAATCCCGTGGCAAAAATCCGCCCTCACGCCCAGCTTCGGGGACGGTCCGGATCAGACCAGCGACATTCGCGGCGGCCTCGGCTTTGAAGGTCTCGCAAATCTGAAAAAATTCGTTGAGGACGGCGGCCTGCTCATCCCCGTCGCGTCCAGTTCCATTCTCACGACCGAAACTGGCATCACCGATACGGTTTCGATTGTGCCCACGCCACAGCTTCACGCTCGCGGCGCGATTTTCAACACCACCGTGGAAGACGCTCGCAGTCCCATCGCTTATGGTTACGACGCGGATGTGCCTGTCTATTTCAATCAGGCGCCCGTCTTTCACGTTTCGCTCACCGACGGGGGCGGCGGCTTCGGAGGTGGTGATGGTGGCGAGTCGCGCGAACGCCCGAGCGGCCGCGGTTCGTTGACCGATCCAGACATCCCGCAGGGTCGCCCTTGGAATCCGCCTCCTCCGGCTCCTCATCGCACTCGCGCCGAACAGGAACTGTACGTCAATCCGGAATCGCTCGAGTTTCTGCGCGCGTTCATTCCTCCCAAATTACTTTACCCGCACGTCATTCTGCGGTTCGCGGATGAAAAAAATCTTTGGATCAGCGGGATGTTGGACGGAGGCGCAGCTCTCGCGGATACTCCTGCGGTTGTCGATGTGCCCGTGGGGCGCGGCCACGTCGTACTGTTCGCCATCAATCCGATGTGGCGCCAAATCACGCAGGGAAGTTTTATGCTTGTGCTGAACGCCGCGATGAACTACGACCACTTGAGCGAGGCGCCCGCATCGCACTGATACAGATAGGCTTAGCTGTAACGGAAGGTATCCGATCCGACGTTCTGAGGCAGGCGCAGATGGGTGCCTGATCGCGGGGATCTGTTGGAATGATGTTTACTGTTTATCGAGCTTCCGTCCGGCACTCAAGCTGTCGAAATTGAGGATCGTGTTCAGAACCAGCGAATAGCTTCCTCGCGTTTCGCCGCGGTAGATGGGATTGTTCGAGAACAAAACCACGTGCCCCGATTCGATCGGCACGTCGACGATCGCCGCGTGTCGCGCGATTTCATCGCCGCCTTCAACCAGTCCCGACACCAACAGGTCGTGGCTGTCTGCATACCGGAAAATCACGCGCGGACGCTCAGCCGGCGGAATCACGCCGATTCCGTTGCGGAGCTCTTCGTTTGTCACTGGCTCCGCCTGCCACGGCTCGACCGTCGGCTCTTCGGGCACGGCTTCGTTCTTGCGTCCCACAACGAAATCCGGATCATTCAGCGTCCCACGGCCCGTGGGCCTTCCATTTATTTCTGGACCCAGCCTGCGGAACCCTCCGCGGCCCGCAACATTGCTCACGTCAAATGCGGGTCCGTTGAAACAATAGACCGACAACTGGTCGCCGTACCCGTAGGCGATCGGGCTTGTTCGATCAACTATATCCGCCCGAACTATACTGCCAATAATTCTCTCCCGAGGCGTGCGTGCTACCGTGACGCCATGCGTCAGGCCGAGAGCCACGGCCAGGTTCGCCGTGTCCATCACGGTCACAAGCACTCCGCCATGCTTTACAAAGTTCTGCAGGTGCGCCACGCCATTCCATCCGAGCTCGGGCCGTGTGTCATCGGTTGAATCGAGCTTTCCCATATTCGGCGTTTCTGGAGTGTTCTTCCACGGCAAAGGGTTGCCCCAATCGGTCGACAATCCGTTGATGATCAGGTCCGGACTTACAAATCGTCCGACTGGCGGAAAGAGAATCACGTCGTATTTCGAATTGAGGTCTGCTTCTTTCGCAACGGTCTGCGTGCTGATGTAATCGTAGGGCACATGCATGAAATCGAGCGCTTCGCGCCACCAGCCTTCCGTCTGGGTACTCAACCAGGTGTGCAAAAGTGCGACGCGCGCAGCCCGCACCGGATGAGTCTTCACAGACGGCATGGCGCCCAATCCGTAGGCTTCGAGTCCCAAATCCGAAATCACGTGCCGCAAATCATCGCCGCTGGCACCATGAACCAGAAACGAGCCACGGTTGAACTTATGCCCGTCCGCTTCAAACGGCTCCTCGGCTGTTTCCATCTGCGCGTCCTTTAACTTGTAACGCAACGTCGCCAGAGCGGTATCCGCGTTGTTGTTGATCGCGAAAATCGTGCCCGTCCCCGAAACACCGCTGGGAGCCGCGATTGTCGTCACCCGCTCCATGGGTACATCCAGAATCTTTGTATCCGTCACACGAACAACCTTCACATTAAACAATTCGCCGAAGGTCCAGCCGGTATCATCGTAGGGGGTCTTCTGCGGGTCGTCCGGGCTCCAATACTGATAATCGAGCAGCGCATCCGCAATTCGCGAATATGGCTGGTCCATGCGAATGATGTAGCTACCCGCTGGAAAATCTGCCGTTTTCGTCTCTGCTTTCGTCTCAGCTTTTTTCTCGTCCTTGTTCCCGGTTGGCGCCCCAGAGCTTTTCCTGTGCTCACCCGACCTCTCGGCAGGCACGGTAACCGAAAACGCCGAAGTCGCCCGTGAAATCTCGCAATTCTGCAATTGCAATACGTTCAGCAGTTCCGCCTGCGCGCCGAGCCGTGGATCATTCGCGGGCAGAACATAAGCGGCCGGTCCCTCGGCTTCGGGCTTCGTTACCGACCGTTTCGCCTTGAGGTAGAAATTCTTCAGAAACATCGCGCGGTTCTCAGAAAAGAAATGCAGCGAAGTCAGCAAACCCGTTTCCTCATAGTTATTGTTGTCGCGCTGCGACCACAATACCTTCTGCAGCGGCGGATTCTGCCTCCACCACGTTCGCGAATATTCGTCCGGCTGCAGAGTGCGCTCCTCGGTATCCGCGCCGCCATTCCCAAACGTCTCGTAGAGCCGGCTGATGCCGTTATGCAGCGCCGCGAAAAACATCAAATACCCGGGCGACCACGTATCGAACTCACCATGCGTGAACACCCCCGGCATTCCAAATTTCGTCATGTCCTGCACGTTCCGCCAGCCAAGAATTTCCCATTCATTTGTCAGGATCGGGTCCACCCAGGCGTTGAAAGGCCCGTCGCCGGCCGTGTTGTCGTAGAGATACGGCACCGACTCATGAAGGTCATGCAGCACCTGCGCGTCCCACGAAACAAACGTATTCAGCACGTTCTGACTGAGCTTCAGCGTCATGGCCATGGCGTCGCGGTTGTTGTCGTGTGCGACGTAATGCCCCCAGTACATCAGCGGCGGATAATTTTCCTGCGGATGCGCCAAGTGCCACCGGTAGAGATCCACCATCCGATCGCGTCCATCGACCTCAACAATCGGCGTGATCAAGGTGATCACATGGTTGCGAATATCC
>JBAUEX010000015.1:0-11370 GCA_049678845.1 Candidatus Acidiferrales bacterium | reverse complement strand
TCGGCAACTGGCTCCATTTGACTGCCGCGCACCTCTGCGATACCTTCAATCGGCGCTCGCACGCGCTTCCCTGCCAGTCTCAAGGAGGATTCACGATGGGATTTTCAACCGACGCGATTCATGTGGGCCAGGAGCCCGATTCCTCGACTGGCTCCATCGTCGCGCCTATCTATCAGACCTCCACATACGTCCAGGAAGCCCTTGGCAAGAACAAAGGTTTCGACTACGCGCGCACGAATCATCCGAATCGCAAAGCCCTCGAACGCACCGTTGCCAAGCTCGAAGGGGGAGTCGCCGCTTACGTTTTCACTTCTGGCATGGCGGCCATTGATTCGGTCTTTCGATTGCTCCGGCCTGGAGACCACGCCATTCTTTCCCGCGCGGTTTACGGTGGAGTCTACCGCCTCACCACCCAATTCCTCGTTCAACTCGGCATGGAATTCAGTTTTATTGACACTTCGTGCCTGGAACAAGTCCAGAAAGCGCTCCGCCCTTCGACCAAAATGATTTACGTCGAGACTCCGACGAATCCCACAATGATCGTCACCGATCTCGCCGCAGTCGCCGCGCTCGCTCGTGACAAGAATCTTACAATGGTAGTGGACAACACTTTCCTTAGCCCTTATCTCCAGCAGCCGCTCGCTCTCGGCGCTCACATCGTCGTCCATTCCATGACCAAGTACCTCAACGGCCATAGCGACTGCATCGCGGGTGCTGCCATCCTGTCGCGCAAGGAAGACGCCGATAAGATTTATTTTCTTCAGCGCTCCGCTGGCGCGGGACTCGCCCCAATGGACTGTTTCCTCGTGTCGCGTGGAATCAAAACGTTAGCCGTGCGCATGGATCGGCACAATCTAAACGGCATGGCTATCGCCAAATTCCTCGAATCCCATCCCAAAGTCCAGCGCGTCATTTATCCTGGCCTTCCTTCCCATCCTCAACACGCTATCGCCAAAAAACAGCAGCGCGGCTTCGGCGCCATGCTTTCCTTCGACGTTGCCAGCATGGAAGCGGCACGGAGCTTGCTCGACCACGTCAAACTCTGTTCGCTGGCCGAAAGCCTCGGCGGCGTCGAGACCCTCATCTCCCATCCCGCGTCCATGACTCATGCTTCCATTCCCGCCGACGTTCGCAAACAAATCGGCATCGCCGACGGCCTGGTCCGCCTCTCCGTCGGCATCGAAGACGTCGAAGACCTAATCGCCGACCTCGACCACGCCCTCTCCAAGATCTAGCCCATCACTTTCAGCTTTGTCTCCTTGCCTAAGCAGTGATTTGCCTACAGGTTGTCGTCTCGGAAGGAACTAAATGACTATAAGCCGGATGACTTAGAACTTCTGCGCAAAGTGATTGAAGCCTCACACCTTTCGATCCTCAAGGGCAACGCAGGTTAAGGTGAGGGTTGTGAAATCACTCAGATACATGTTCGTAATATTTATTGTCTTTCTTTCTCTGAGCGTTGGAGTGATCGCGCGGGGTGGGACGGGCAAAACCCATTTCACGTCTACAAGCTCGATACAGGATGGGCCACCAACGGAGCAGATATTTCTCCGGACAGTCGATTCGTGGCCGTGGAAGCCAGCAGAGGTTCAAAGGAAGGGCAGAGCATCGACTCGGTGAATGAGATTCAAATGTGGGACTTTCGAAACAGCAAGCGAGTTGCCAGCAAGGTTCTTTCCCGGGAAACATTTGCTGACTGGCGCGATTCTTCGATCCATCGAAGATACGCGCGTGATCCTTCCACGATCGGCAGGGCGATAATCTCCGGCGTGTCGTAACGGTGCAGCCTGCGAATCTCCCGTTCCAGCGCGGAAAATCGTTTCCGTGTGCTCTTCACCAGCAGCAACATTTCCTTCGCGGTTTCTACCTTCCCTTTCCCCCAGTAAATCGACTCCACCGGACTGCCCAACACATTCGCGCACGCCGCCAGCCGCGCCTTCACCACCGCGCGCGCAATTTTCTTCGCTTCTGCTTGCGACCCGCACGTCACCATCACCACAATCTTGTCCGTCATGCGCCGACTCTTCCAAACAGCTTGTTCAAAAACTCTACTCGTTGTTATTCCGACGAGCAACCGCGAGGAGGAATCTGCTTTTGCCCTGGGTTTTTCTAAGCTGCTGTCCCCTCGCAATTATTTTCTGTTCTACACGGTTTTCCCAATGTTCGATCCTCGCGCGGCAAGATACAATGTTGTCGTCATGACAAGCAACCCGATCCATTTCGGCACCTCCGGTTGGCGAGGCATCATCGCCGACGATTTCACTTTCGACGGCGTCCGCATCGCCTCCGCGGCCATCGCTGCGCACGTTCGCAGTCTGTCGAAAAATCCCACGGTCCTCGTCGGCCACGACACGCGATTCTTGTCGCCGGAGTTCGCCCGCGCCGCCGCCACCGTATTGGTCAACGACGGCTGCCCCGTGCTCTTCTGCGGCAAGACTCCCACTCCGGCGATTGCTTTTGAAATTCGCCGCCGTAAGACTCAAGGCGCAATCAACATCACAGCCAGTCACAATCCCGCCGCGTATAACGGTCTAAAGTTTTCCGGCCCCGACGGCGCACCCGCGCTCCCCGAAGTCACGAAAGACATCGAAGCCCGCGTCGCCAAATTAATCGAACACCCGCCGAAACCTTCGGAACACACCGAACAGCCGAACTTCGAAACGGTCGACCTGCGCGAACCGTACTTCAAACGTCTCGCCGAGCTCGTGCGTTTCGACGTCATCGCCTCGTCTCAGCTTTCCTTCGCGTACGACGCCTTGCACGGATGCGGTGCCGGCTGGTTCGACGTTCTTCTCGCCCAGCATGGCATTCAAGTTCACGCGATTCGCACCGAGCGCGACGTTCTTTTCGATGGCTCCGGCCCCGATCCATCGGAGGAAAATCTCAAGCCTCTCGTCAAGGCGCTTCAGGAAACAAAAGCCGCAGCCGGACTCGCCACCGATGGCGACGCGGATCGCTTCGGCATTCTCGATCGCGACGGCACCTTCATCTCGCCGAATCATATTCTCGCGCTCGTCTTCGATTACCTCATCCAGTCCCGCGGCTGGAAGCTTGGCGTCGCTCGCAGCGTCGCCACCACTCATCTTCTCGACGCAATCGCGAAGCACCACAATGTGCCTGTTTTCGAAACACCGGTCGGATTTAAGTATATTGGTCCGTATCTCGAACAGGATAAGATTGCGCTCGGCGGCGAAGAAAGCGCCGGCATGACGATTCGCGGCCACATCCCGGAGAAAGATGGAATCCTGGCGTGTCTGATTGTCGCGGAAATGATCGCGGCTCGCCGTGCGTCGCTGGATGAGCAGTTGAAGGATTTGTTCCGTCGCGTCGGCCGCGCTTACTGGCCCGTCCGCGTAAATCTTCACTGCTCGCCCGAAGTGATCAAGGGGCTGGCGGCGAAGTTCAAGAAAGCGCCGTCGGAATTTGCGGGCAGGCATGTGAAGCGCACGGATCGCATCGACGGACTGCAATTGATTTTCGACGACGAGTCCTGGGTTCTCATGCGCCCGTCGGGCACCGAGCCGCTCGTTCGCGTTTATGCCGAAGCGGAAACGCCGGAGAGGTCGAAGCAAATCGCCGAGGAGGCGCGTAAGTGGGTGACGGCCTGAACCATCATAGTAACGACACGATTGACAATCCGACGGACGACCAGTCGCAGCCTTTCTTTCGCCGCAACGTCCGTTACTTTTTTGCGCTCGCATTTTTCTTGCTGCTTCTTCAGGACGTTTTCGGCACGCACGGCCTTGTCGCCATGCGCCGCTCAAAAATTCAGATTCAGGCCGTCCAGGCGCAAATTCAGCAACTCGATCGGGAAAATCAGGAACTCCAGCAGCGCATCCACAGCCTCAAAACGGATCCTGCAGCCATCGAAAAAATCGCGCGCGACCGCATGGGCCTCGCCCGCCCCGGCGAAATGATCTTCCAAATTCCGGATTCTCCAAGCAGTCATGCATCCCAATCCACAAACCCCACCCCAAAAAAGTAGCCCACTAGCTCTCAACTACCCTCCGACGCCGGCCACAGCGTTCGCTGCAATCTCGAGAGGATTTCGCCGCCTCGGCCTTTCGTATAAATCCGCGCCGTCGCCAACAGCGTCATCGCCACAAAAATAATCAGCAATCCCAGCGAAGCCATCGCGATGCTCTCTTCCCGCTTCGTCAAGATCGAAAACCGCCCATAAACAAATTCGATGTGCACCCAATAAACCAGCAGCGATGCCTGTCCCATTTGGATAATTGGACTGAATCCCCATTGAGCGGCGCCCCACCTGCACCAAGTATAAACTAACGGCACAATCAGCATCACCACGCCAACGCGAATCAGCAGGAAGTTCGGACTCGAGTGCCAAAAATCATAAACGGCGTAGAGATGCGGCGGGAGCGAGTCGAACCACCAGCCAAGCGCCCCGCAAATCGCGCCTGCGCCGCCCAAAACAAAAACCGCTTGGGCCTGCCGCGCGCGAGCCCAGTCGCTCATCAGAAAAAATCCCGCCGCCAAACCCGCGAACGCAAACGCCGCCCACGGAAAAATCGGGAAAAGCCAGTGCTGCGGCGTGCCCAGATTGTGAACGCCGTTAATGTACGATTCGATGGGCCACGGCAACCAGCGCGGCTGCCAAGTCGTCCACAAAGGCGGAGTCACTAGAGCGATTCCTGCCGCCACCGTCCCAGCCAGCATCGCGTTGGTCGCACGTCGCCGCGCGAAGCAGCACACCACGCCCATCAACATCATGGACACGCCGATCGTGTTCAGGATATCGACGCGCAACAGGTCCGTCCACGGTGACCACGGATAGCCCAGCGCGAATTCCTGCACCCGAAACAGCAACCCAAGTCCGAGAATTTCCGCGCCGCGCCCAATCGTTGCCGCGGCAATTTGGTTCGCCGGCGCGCCCTTCTGCCGCATCCGGTCCGTTACCAACGCAAAAGAAATTCCTGCAAGGAAAAGAAACAGAGGCGCTGGCAGAGTGCCCAGCAATTGCGACCACCCGAAGAAATTTGTCTTCCGCGCCGCGGGACTCAGCCACGAGTCGTAGCAATGCGTCTGAAACATCAGAACGCACGCCAGTCCGCGCATCCAGTCGATGTACGCGATTCGCTGTTTTACCGGCAGGGCCATCCGTTGTAGCTCACGTCCCGTTGCGGCAACTCTGCTCGCGGCTAACGTGAGGTATTTTTCGTGACAAATTATCTAGCCTGAGGACTTAACCACAGCGTACAGTCTCCCGACTACCGCACGACTCCCGCCACCGGGCTGGACGCCGTCGCGTACAATTTCTTCTCAATTCTCCCAGCGAGAAACGCTTTGCGTCCCGCCTCGACCGCCGCGCGCATCGCCTCAGCCATCAGCACGGCATCCTGAGCGCCCGCAATCGCCGTGTTCATCAACACGCCGTCTGCGCCCAACTCCATCGCCATCGCCGCATCCGACGCAGTCCCCACGCCGGCGTCGATAATCAACGGCACTTCATGGATGCGTTCGCGTAAAATTCGCAGATTCGCCAGATTCTGAATTCCCATCCCCGAGCCGATCGGCGCGCCCAGCGGCATCACCGCCGCCGCTCCGGCGTCCACTAATTTTCGCGCAACGACCAAATCGTCGTTCGTGTACGGCAGAACGATGAATCCCTCTTTCACCAGCGTTTTCGTCGCGCGCACCAATTCTTCGGTCTCCGGAAACAGAGTCTGCTCGTCGCCAATCACTTCCAGCTTCACCCATTCTGAAAGGCCGGCTTCGCGTCCGAGCCGCGCCGCGCGTATCGCTTCATCCGCGGAATAGCAGCCCGCAGTGTTCGGCAAAATGAACATTTTTGTGCGATCAATGTAATCGAGCAGCGATTCCTTCGTGCGATCGGTCAAATTCACGCGCCGCACCGCGACCGTCACCATCTCCGCGCCCGACGCTTCGTGCGCCCGCGCCATTTCCGGCAGCGACCGGTATTTCCCCGTCCCCACAATCAGCCGGGAGCGAAACGCCCGCCCCGCAATGACAAGCTGGTCTCCCATGGTTTAGCTCCTTACGAACATTCTATCAGCGCGCGGCGAAACTCGCGAAGTTCCCTCCACTCTGTCCACGTCAGCCGTGCGTTTGCGGCCTGGGTTCCTCCACATCCGCATACAACTGCGCAATTACGTCGCTGTATAGCTGCAACACGACCCGCCGTTTCAGTTTCAGCGCATGCGTCAACTCACCGCCAGCAACCGTGAAATCCTTGTCGATCAGCGCGAACCTTTTCGGCTTTTCGTATTGCGCCAGATTCTCCGTCAGCCTCTCGATTTCCCCGCCAATCAATTGTCGCACCCAAGCGTCGTTGGAAATCTTCTCTCCGTCCAGTGCAATCCCTTCCGCCAGCGCTTTCGCCGCAATAGCTGTTCGGTTTGGCACAATCAACGCCGACACGAATTTCTTCGTGTCTCCCACAACCATGGCATTCGCAATATACGGGCTTGTCCGCAACTTGATTTCAATCGGCGCAGGCGCGACAAATTTCCCCGCCGCCGTCTTCAGTAATTCCTTCTTGCGGTCGGTAATCACCAGATAGCCGTCCGCGTCCAAATGCCCGATGTCTCCGGTGCGCAACCATCCATCCGAACTCAGCGCCTCCCGCGTCGCCTCTGGTTTGCGGTAGTAGCCCAGCATGATGTTTGGCCCACGCGTCAGAATTTCGCCATCCTCCGCAATCTTCACTTCGCAATTGCGAATCGGCCGTCCCACCGTACCAACTTTATTTTCCTTTGGCGTGTTCGTTGAAATCACCGGCGACGATTCCGTCAGCCCATATCCCTGATAGATCGGCACGCCGGCCGACCAGAAAAACTCCGCCAGCGCCACGGCCAGCGGCGCGCCGCCGGAGTAAAAGACCCTCATGCGCCCGCCGATCCCCGCGCGAATTTTTGAATACACCAACCGGTCAGCAATCGCCCAGCGCAACTTCACTCCCGTTGACACATTCTTGCCATAGGCGCGCCACGGCACCGCTTCCTCCGCCACGCCCAACGCCCAATCGAATATTTTCCGTTTCAGTCCGGTTTCCTGATGGCCCTTCTCCACGATATTCGCGTACGTTTTCTCGAAGACCCGCGGCACAGCCGCCGCAATCGTCGGGCGCACTTCGATCAGCGCCTTCGCCGCATCTTCGATTTTCTCCAGATAGGCAATCGTGACGCCGTGAAAAAGCGCGGTGTAATCGAATATCCGTTCGTAGACGTGCGAAAGCGGCAGAAACGAAAGCTGCTCGTCGCCCGGGAAGTATCCGACCGACGACGTTGCGTCGATCGAATTCGACGTCAGATTCGCATGCGTCAGCATCACTCCCTTCGGCTCGCCTGTCGTTCCCGACGTATAAATCAGCGTCGCTAATTGCTGCGGTTGGACGTCAGCCGCCGCGCGCCGGTACTCTGCGATATCCGTATCATTCGCCGCCGCGATCAGCGTCGCGTAATCCAGAAACTCTTCGTGCAGCTCCTCGGGCGCGCCGACGCAAATAATTTTCTCGAGCGCCGGAATCTTCGCGCGACTGTCCGTCACCTTTCGCGCCTGCGTTTCACCGGAGACAACTGCCACTTTCACGCCCGCGTCATTCCATATGTATTCGAGCCGCTCCGGCGATTCATTGTAGTAAATTGGCACATCCATTGCGCCCAATCCCAGCACGGCAAAATCCGCAACGTGCCATTCCGGCGAATTCGGCGCAAAAAGTCCCACGCGATCTCCCGCTTTCACGCCCAGCGCCGCCAATGCCTTCGACAAACCCGCAACCCGCCGCAGCATTTCCGCCGACGAATACGCCTGCCAGCCCTCCGCCGCTCGATACATCTGCGCGTGCGGGTTGGGATGCTGATCCATCGCGTCCAGAAAACATTTCGTCAGTGCCGGATATTTCGCCGAATGATCCATCATTAGTTTCGCCACTCTAGCGTAGCATTGCTTCGCCGCGCAACCTTCTCTCGACGCCAACAATCAAAACACATCGGCGTGGAGCGCCTCGTCACCTTGCAGTCTCGTACCACGATTGTGGTGGGATTCGGCTAGTTCGGTGGGAGACGGGAGACAAATCCATGAGCTACCGCGCGCTCGCACTGTCTCTTTGCGCTCTGGCCTCTCTACACGTACCCGACGCACGAAGCGGCCGAGCAAGCGAAGGGAAATTCGACAGGGACCGTCGTCGACTCGCTGGGGAAAATCTGGCTATTCAAGATTTGCACCCGAAGACTGGCGACCCGCGAGTGGCAACAGGGTCGCAGTGGTTGGCCCTCTGCCGCATTTCGAGGCAAGATAATATGAAGCTCGATATCAGGAATCGATAACGACTGCGGCGCCAGGCCATACGCCCGTACATCGCCATCCCGGAGTCGAGGCGTGGTACGTCGTCAGTGGCGGGCAGTGTATGCAGATTCCCGAGAAGACATTCGTGGTCCATGTAGGAGGTACAGCGGTCGTCCCGGCCGGCATGCCGATGATGCTCACTCGTCTCCAGCAACCCGAACGCGCGCTCGTGCTGGTGCTGCAAGATGAGTCACAGCCATGGATGACAAAAGCCAACGACTGGAAGCCAACCAGCGCCTGCCCGCAATACGTGGCTGAACTCATCGCTGATCACTCGACAGTAGCCACTGCCCCGTCGCCGCGCTAAGATAACTCTTCCCCGAGGGAGGGCCCATGACCAAGCTCGCCACCGAAGATCGCGCCACCTACCAGCCCATGCGCGCGCCGCGCGGCACGCAAATTTCGTGCAAAGGTTGGCAGCAGGAAGCCGCTCTCCGCATGCTGATGAACAATCTCGATCCCGAAGTCGGCGAGCGTCCCGAGGATTTGGTCGTTTACGGCGGACGCGGTAAAGCGGCGCGCAACTGGGAATGCTTCCACGCCATCGTGAAATCCCTCCGCAACCTCGAAAACGACGAAACGCTTCTCGTTCAGTCGGGCAAACCTGTCGGCATTTTTCGCACCCATCCCTACGCTCCGCGCGTCATCATCGCGAATTCGAATCTCGTCGGCCACTGGGACGACTGGAAACATTTCAACGAACTCGAACGCGCCGGCTTGACCATGTACGGCCAGATGACCGCCGGAAGCTGGATTTATATCGGCACGCAAGGAATTTTGCAGGGCACGTACGAAACGTTCGCCGCCGCCGCGCGCAAACATTTCGGCGCGGGTGCCGATCTCTCCGGGAAACTCGTCGTCAGCGGCGGCATGGGAGGAATGGGCGGCGCGCAGCCTCTGGCTGCCACGCTCAACGGCGCCGCGTTTCTTGGCATCGAAGTCGATCCCGAACGCATCAAGCGCCGCGTCAAGACGGGTTATTGCGACATGATGGTCAACGATCTCGATGAAGCTCTGCGCATCCTGAAAAATGCTGTCCGCAAACGCGAAGCCACTTCCGTCGGCCTCATCGGCAATTGCGCGGATTTAATACCCGAGCTCGCGCGTCGCGGCGTCGTTCCCGATTTGCTCACCGACCAAACCAGTGCGCACGATCCCATCGGCGGCTACATCCCGCAGGGACTGTCGCTGGCAGACGCAAAAGAACTGCGCGAGCGCGATCCCGAGGCCTATCGCAAACGCGCCACGCAATCCATCGCCACCCACGTTGAAGGCATGCTCGCGCTGCAAAAAATGGGCGCGATTACATTTGATTACGGCAACAACATCCGCACATTCGCATTCGAGCAAGGCGTGAAAAATGCTTACGACTTTCCCGGCTTCGTCCCAGCTTACATTCGCCCGCTCTTCTGCGAAGGCCGCGGGCCGTTTCGCTGGGCTGCGCTTTCCGGCGAGCCGTCGGACATTCATCGCACCGACCAGCTCGTCCTCGAAATGTTTTCACACAACGAATCGCTTTGCCGCTGGATCAAGCTGGCGCAGAAGCGCGTTCATTTTCAGGGCTTGCCCGCGCGCATCTGCTGGCTGGGCTACGGCGAGCGCGATAAATTCGGCCTCGCGCTTAACGATCTGGTCGCGCGCGGCGAACTGAAAGCGCCCATTGTCATCGGCCGCGACCATCTCGATTGCGGCTCGGTTGCTTCGCCCTATCGCGAAACCGAAAGCATGCGCGACGGTTCGGACGCCATCGCTGACTGGCCCATGCTGAACGCTATGCTCAACACGGCCAGCGGTGCAAGCTGGGTTTCGATTCACGACGGCGGCGGCGTCGGCATCGGCTACGCCGTTCACGCGGGCCAAGTCACAGTCGCCGACGGCACGAAAGAAATGGCCTCGCGCATCGAGCGCGTGCTCACAAACGATCCTGGCATCGGCGTCGCGCGCCACGTGGACGCGGGTTATCCCGAGGCCGTCGATTTCGCCAAGCAGCACAACGTCAAAATCCCGATGGCCTAGGCATATAAAAGTTCGGTGAACACTAGAATCCAATTCGGTCTGCTTGGGCTTATCGCGCTCTCGGCGCTTGCTGCGATTGGCGTGACGATTCTCATCGTCCGACGCCAGGACATTTCCCGGGCCGCGCGCCGCGCTTTTTTGCTGAGCAACGCCGCCCTTGTTCTTTGTCTGGCGACACTGGTCGCAGGCATCTCGATTTATCCCGCGGCGCATCGCTGGGGATTGACCCTCGAAGCTGCGGCCGTCGTTTTTCTGGTGCTTAAATTTGTTTTCGTGCGGCAGTTCGCGCATCGGATTCGCCGTGAGCATCCGCGCACGCAAAGCGCCGCGTTACCCGAGGCCCACAAAGGAACCTGAACAGGCTTTCGATTTTGCCCGAGGAATATCGCAAGGAGGCAGCCATGATCGTCATCACCGGAGCCACAGGAAACACAGGAACTCCCGCAGCGGAGTCACTGCTCGCAAAAGGGGAAAGGATTCGCGTCATTGGGCGCGACGCCGCGAAACTCGAGCACTTCGCATCCAGAGGCGCGGAACCATTCGTTGCTAACGTAGAAAATGCCGAAGAAATGGCCCGCGCATTCGACGGCGCCACGGCCGTGTATCTCGTCATTCCGCAGGCTCTGCAACGCGACGATTTTCGCGATTATCAAGAACGCATCAGCGACGCTTACACCTCAGCCGTCGAAAAATGCGGCGTCAAATTCGCCGTCGCGCTCTCCAGCATCGGCGCGCAGAACACCGCAAAAACCGGTCCTGTGCTCGGCTTGCACCGCTTGGAAGAAAAACTCAATCGCGTCCCGGGCCTCAACGTTCTTCATCTTCGCCCCGCGACGTTCATGGAGAATCTCCTGATGAGCATTGACGGGATTCGCATGATGAACGTCCTTCCTGGCGCTTCGGCCGCAGACGCGCCCTTTCCGACCATCGCCACCAAAGACATCGGCAACTACGCGGCCGAACGCCTCGCCAAGCGCAATTTTTCCGGGCATTCTACTCAAGAGCTCCTCGGGCCGCGCGACGTGACCA
>JBAUEX010000014.1:0-8147 GCA_049678845.1 Candidatus Acidiferrales bacterium | reverse complement strand
GTTTCGACCCGAAAACCTCGTGGACGCTGACCATAATCATCATCGTGGCGTGGCTGGGTTTCGCCTTTAGCGCGCAGGGTCGCGTCACGTTCCCGTTACGGACTCTTTCGAATATGCTCGCCGCACTGCACGAGGGTGACTTCTCCATCCGCGCGCGCGGGGCCGGACATCACGATGCGTTGGGCGATGTGATGCGCGAGGTCAACGCCCTTGGCGAGACTTTGCGCCAACAAAGACTTGGCGCCGTGGAAGCGACCGCGCTGTTGCGCAAGGTGATGGAGGAAATCGACGTGGCGGTTTTTGCCTTCGACTCGACCGATCGCTTGCGCCTGCTCAACCGCTCCGGCGAGCGTATTTTGAACCGTTCCGCCGAACGTGCGCTGGGCAGAACCGCAGACGAACTTGGAATCAAATTCTGCCTGACGGTAGAAACACCCCATGTGGCGCAAATTGCTTTCCCCGGGAAGATGGGCCGCTGGGAAATCCATCGAGGTAGCTTTCGCGAAGGCGGCAAACCGCACCAGTTGGTCCTGATCTCCGATTTGAGTCAGGCCCTTCGCGAAGAGGAACGCTTGGCCTGGCAAAGACTGATTCGCGTGATCGGGCACGAGTTGAATAACTCGCTGGCACCCATCAAGTCGGTCGCCGAGAGCCTGGCGGGAATGATGGCGCGGCCTCAGAAACCCTCCGACTGGGAGGACGACATGAGCCGCGGACTTGCCGTGATTGCGAACCGCACGGATGGGCTGGCGCGTTTCATGAATGCGTACGCGCGACTGGCTCGGTTGCCTGCTCCGCAGTTTCGCCCTGTCAATGTGAGCACATGGATTCAGCGCGTGGCGAGCCTCGATCTGCGAATGCAGATTCCCATCAAGACTGGCCCTGAACTGACAATACAGGCCGACCCCGACCAACTGGACCAAGTGCTCATAAATCTGATCAAGAATGCGATTGATGCGGCGACTGAAACGAGCGGCGGGGTGCGAGTGGGATGGGTAACGCGGAACGGCTTTCTGGAAGTCTGGGTGCGCGACGAAGGACCCGGTATTCCAAACGCCGCCAATTTGTTTGTTCCGTTCTTCACTACTAAGCCCGGGGGTTCCGGAATTGGTCTCGTGCTCAGCCGACAAATCGCCGAGGCCCATGGAGGGAGTTTAAGTCTCGAGAACGTCGTATCCGGGCACGGATGCGAAGCGCGCCTGCGACTACCGCTGGTCAAGAACTGATTGTCGAGCGAAAATCCTGGAATGAACGGAATTTGAGGGATTCAGGCCCGAGTTTTCCAGAACGCCGGAGCAGGTTGCATAAAGGAAACGCTGACATGCAGGTGAGAACGCCTCGGGTGATTCTTCAGCCCGACGACGTAGCATTCCTGTTCCTGGTTTGTCACGCGGTTCATCAACAGAAGCTTCTGACCGCGCTGAACGTTGGTGTCGAGCTTGAGAAGACCCCCATCGGCGCTTACTTCGAGCGTATGTGTGTCTTGGTGGAAGGGCTGCGAGGCAGAATCGTAGCCGTAGACAAAAAGCGGAACGTAGACGCTGGCGCGTGTGCTTTTGCGGCGCTCCGATCCAGGCGCGAATCCCGGGGGCACACTCCGAGACTCATCCGTTTCGCCATGATTCAGCAAATCCCACACAAAACTCACATGCCACCCCGTGCGAGGAAACAAGGACGATAGCAACAGTATACTGCTTTCTACGCAGGTGGCGCAATGCCGTAAGATCAGGATATCCGGGAACGATTCGTCGCTCGGGGGCGGGGTGACACGATGTGGCCCGGAGAGGCGTCTCCGAGCCACACGGGAACGCAGTTACTTGCCGAAGCTCTGCACTGCGGCGGCTTCGTTGTCGTACACGTCGAAGACCGTCATGAGCTTGGTCACCTGCAGCACCTCTTTGAATTTCGCGCCCAGATTGCAAAGTTTGAGCGTTCCGCCCTGGGATCGGGCGCTGTGAAAAGTGGCCACCAGCGTTCCCAATCCGGCGCTGTCGATGTAGGTCACATTCGACATGTTCAAGACGATCTTCTTGTGGTTGCTCGCGAGAAGGCCCTTGACGCGTTCGCGAAAAGAATTGCTTTCCTCGCCCAAAACGATTCGCCCGTCCAGATCCACCACGGTTACCCCGCTTACCTCACGATCCGTCATTCTCAGTGCCACGTTTTTCGCCTCCTGGCAAACTCAAGTTCCGATGGTATTACTCTAGGCCCGCCGATGATCTCAGTAATAGTCCGAACACGACATGTAATATCCGCAGGTGCCACAAATCAACTTGCAGTGACTCTGCTCGAGTCGATGAAAGCATACGGGACAATGCATCGACGCATTCGCCGGCTCTACGCGCGAATTCCGGCAGCCAAGCCCGTTTGGTTCGCTGGGCGGCGCTTTCGGTACGGTTGTCACCAGTGGCTCCATGCTCATCGGCCAAACGTTTATAGCATATCCCGTCTGAGTGGCAAAGCATCGAGCGAGATATCACAAATGCATGGGCTCCCGCCATCAAAAACGATCACGCCGCAAAGGCCCGCTGCGCTAAAATACGTGCAGCCGCACCCAAGTGGTGGCATCCGCAAAGCAGTGCGCGAGGTGACTCCCATGCTTACTCGCTCGAAAGAACCTTTTTTTAGTCCGGCGGCGATTCGCGCCCTAAGAGTTGCCGTCTTGCTGAGTGCCGGGATGGCAGTTTCCCGCGCCGCCTCGGCACAGCATGGTTTTGGTCATGTGTCGCCGTCGGCGCGTCTTGCCTCTGGGCACACCGTGGGCTCACGTCCCGTCGTTATGCGATTCCCTGTCACCCCGCCCGCTCAGCCTATTGAGATTCAACGAGGCGCATCAGCGATTTCGACGCAGACTACACAATCAACTTCGCCGTTGAGTCCTCCCAGCGCCGAAGAACTCGCGGGGCTGCAAGCGAATCTTAACCAGATCTTGAATCCTGTTCCTGGTTTGGGTTTTGACTATTCGAACTTGGCCGCCATCAATCACGATCTTGGAGTCCGCGCTCTTATTGACCCGATTACGCAACAAGAGGTTGCGCTCAGCGAGCGCCTGTTGCAATTGACACCAACGGCGCCAATAAGTTCCTCGTTCTTTGCCGCTGAACCCGTTGTAATGCTCGAACAGCAGCCGCCTCAGGTCATCATCGTCCAACAGCCGCTTCCGCTAGCCGAGCAGGCGACCGCTGAAGCTCGCCCGGCCGCCGTGCCGGCAGAAGTGCAGCCGCCGCCGCTTCCCGACGCTGGCCAATTCGTTCTAGTCCTGCGGGATGGCACGCAAATCCAGGCCGTGGCGTTCACCCGGCAGAACGATCGCATTGTCTACATCACAACGGATGGACGACGCAGGTCAGTCGCGATCGGGGACCTGGATACGGCTGCCACGCGACGTCTCAACGACGAGCGCGGAACGCCGCTTCCGCTTTCTTTCTAGAAGAAATTCTCGCCGGCAAAGAAGATCGTCACTTGTCCGATGGACGAAGTGGCGCAGGCATGAAATAGCCTGCCTCGTGCGGCAGCCCGGCGCGCTCCAACTGAATTGTTGTGTGCGTGATATGGAAATGCTCGGCCAAGCGCTCGCGAATGGCCATCAAAATTCGCTCGCTTTCTTCCATGTGCATATCAGGGATACGGACGTGGCAGGAGATGGCTTGCAGGTCCGTGCCAATGGTCCAGATGTGAATATCGTGGACTTCCTTCACGTTGTCGACGCCCAGTATGGTTTGCGCCACGCTATCCAGCTTCAAATTTCTGGGCAAACCCTCCAGCAAGATATGGCTGCTCTCACGCAAGACGCCGAGGGCGCTCCACAAGACCATCAGCCCGATGGCCATTCCTATCGCGGGGTCGACCCAGCGCGCGCCCGTCCAACGAATCGCCAGGGCGCCCGCAAAAATCGCGACGTTCGACAACGCATCGCCAAAATTGTGAATCAGGATGCTGCGCAGGTTCAGATCTTTTCGCCCGCTCACCAGTCCCAGAGTGATTCCGCCATTAACGCATAGCGCGAACACGGCGACCCCGAGCATCAGCGTGGTGCGAACTTCGACCGGCCGCCGCAAACGCTCATATGATTCAAACAAGATGTACACGGCGACCAAAATCAGGAGAATTGCATTTACGAACGCCGCCAAAATTCCCGAACGATGATATCCATAGGTTTTTTCTTCCGTGGGCGGCCGTTCGGACAATCGAACGGCGATCCAAGAAATGAGGATCGTCGGGAGGTCGGTGAGGTTGTGCACACCATCGCTTGCCAGGGCGATGGAATGTCCCATCGTGCCCGCGACGAATTCAGCCACGACAAGCGCGAGCGTCGCCACCATCGCGCCTCCGAGCACGCTGCTCGAGCCGACCGCGTGAGCGTGCGAATGCCCTTCTGCGTGATGAGGGCCATGCGAATGCATCACGCGATTCTACCCGTAGAAAGTCAGGAGGCGTAGTCCTCCGCGCATGAAATCTGTTGATTCAACAATAGTGGCGGAAGCTCACCACCACGACACGAGCGCTGAACAAGCATTTGACTTCACTCGTTTCCGCCCCTACGATGAAATTGTTCTCAACTTTCCGCATAGTGTTTTGGGGGTGGGGTTCTTCCGGAGTGTTCCGTCCGACGATGGCCCCGTTCGATGCATCGGAATGTCGCTAAACTGGTTTTCTGGGGAGTACGCGGCTCGATTCCGACTCTAGATCGCGGAATGTGGCGCTATGGCGGAAACACGCCTTGCCTGGATATCACGGCGCCCGACGGCACGCGATTTGTGCTCGATTGCGGCACCGGCCTGCGGATGCTCGGCAATCACTGGGCGAATACCGAAGGCGACCGCCCGCTCGAAGCCCACGTTTTCGTCACGCACTACCATTGGGATCATATCCAAGGCATACCTTTTTTCCGTCCATTTTATTTGCCGCAGAACGATTTTCATTTTTACAGCTTCCAATCCAAATATCTGGGGCGCGATAGCCTCCGTCAAGTCCTCGAAGCGCAGCTCGCACGCCCCTACTTCCCGGTTGATTTATCCCTGATGCATGCCGAGCGTGATTTCTCAGAAATTTCCGGAGGCAATCAGTTCGACGTTGGCGACACCAAGGTGACGGCTCGATGGCTCAACCATCCCCAGGGATGTCTCGGGTACCGATTGGAAACCCCCGCTGGCACGATTGTTTACGCCACCGACAATGAGCCGGGAGTTCCGGAAATGGATAAGAATCTGAGCGAGCTCGCTGCCGGAGCTGACGTCTTGATCAACGACGCGCAGTGTTCGCCGGAACAATTGGCTTCGACGCGCAAAGGATGGGGCCATTCGAGCTGGCTCGAAGGCGTGAAGCTGGCGCGAGAATGCGGCGCGAAGAACCTGGTCCTGTTCCATCACGATCCGGATTCCTCCGACCGCGTGGTCGACGGCTATCTTTATGCAGCGCGGCAGGAATTTCCCAATACCTGGGCGGCAACCGACGGCATGGGGATTCAACTTGAAGATCGCAAGGTACGATTCCAACTCCGCGAATCGCGCCTGGGACAGCGCCGACCGGTGCATTTCTCCGCGACAGTGAGCGGGCACTCACAGGATGGCGTGCCGTTTCAGGAATACGCCGTTCTCAAGGAACTGAATCTCCGCGGCGGCTACATGTGGCTGTCGCATGCGCCGCAATTGCAGTCGCAGATGAACATTCGTGTCGACTGTGGCACTCCGGAACATCCGAGCCCGATTGTCCTGCGCGCGTCAGTGGTTCACTGCGACGTTGGCCGCGACAAAGATCGCGTCGGCGTTGGTGTCACCTTCATTGACGAGAGCGAGAATCCGATTCCTTTCGACTGAAAGTTGATTCAAGGACCCTCATGCCTTCAGGGCCGGAATTTCTCGCATTCTCGCGAACGCCCGGCGCACGTGCGGAATCATAATTGACCCTCCCACAATCAGCGCCACATGCAACGCGTCGATCACTTCGTCGCGTTTCCATCCCTCCTCGGCGCATCGCTGGACGTGGTAGGTGATGCAGTCGTCACAGCGCAGCACTGCCGACGCCACTAGCCCGAGCAATTCTTTCGTCTTGCCTGGCAAGGCTCCCTCTTCATACGCCTGGTGATCGAGCGCGAAGAATCGCTTCATCCCCAGATGCCCGCAGCCGAGAATCTCCTCATTCATCTCCGCGCGAAATTTTTCGAAATCTTCGATTCTGTCCGCCATCACCGCCTCCCGGTTCCTGACTGGCGCCAGTTTAGCCGACCGAGGCGTGTTTGAGAAATCGACGAGCGTATATTCCCAAGTTGAATACGCACACCACGACCGCGACCGCAACAAGCAGAGCTAAGGGGACATTGGGGTAGACGATCGCGTCCAGATAATGCAGTAAGAAGGGGCCGTGATACGGAAAAATTCCGGCGCGCATTTCGCACCAGTTTTCCGCCAGCGTTAATGGACAAACCAATGCTGTCGTCTCTGCGACAATTCCGTAGACAATCGTAGTCAAATGGATCCAAGCCAGCCCAGCACGCCCTCGCGTGAGGAATGCGCCGAAAATTACCCATGCAATAAATCCGAGATGAACGACAAGTACGGCGTCGGCCATCACAAGATAAAAGCCGCTCTTCATCCGCGTTTACCGCGGTGAATTATATCCGTTCGCTTGACCATGGAACGGAAACGGGATAGAAAAGATTGGACGCAGGTCGAATCCATTCCCGCCGCGCCGCAATCGCATAAGGAATCCCAATTCCATGCCCCCTTCACCGCGCGAAATCGATGTCACTTTAATTCAGGAATGGAATGACGGTCGCGTGCGATGCGTTCAAGATTATCTTGCCGGTGAAGAGCCGCTGCAGATTCGCGTCGGCAATCATCCCCTGAGCGTCACCATGCGCACGCCCGGTCACGACATCGAGCTCGCCGCCGGGTTTCTGTTCACCGAAGGCATCATCCACCGTCGTGAACAAATTGTCTCGCTCGATCATGCCGATCAGTGCAAGCCAACGGAGCGGGGGAACATTATCAAAGTTGAACTGACCGATGATGTTGGGTTGGATTTCGAAAGCACGCAGCGCAATTTCTTTACTTCTTCGAGCTGTGGCATTTGCGGCAAGGCATCCATTGAATCCGTGCGCGCCCGCGGCATTCGCCCACCGAATCCGCATTTTCGTGTTGCTGTCGAGGTGCTTTGCCGGATTCCTGAGACACTTCGGTCGGCGCAACAGATTTTCGGCCGCACAGGCGGTCTCCACGCGGCCGGCCTGTTCGAAGCCAGCGGGAAACTCCTTGCCGAACGCGAGGATATTGGCCGTCACAATGCCGTGGACAAAATTATTGGCTGGGCGCTGCGCGAGAACCGCGTGCCGCTCTCCGAGAGCGTCCTGATGGTCAGCGGACGCGGCGGCTTCGAGATTATTCAGAAGGCCGCAGTGGCAGGCTTGCCTGTCGTGGCCTCGGTATCGGCCTGTTCAAGTCTCGCCGTGCAGTTCGCGCGCGAAGTTGGCATGACCCTCATCGGGTTTTTGCGCGGCAGGCGCTTGGTTGTTTATGCCGGCGGCGAACGTCTGGGACTGGCCATGGAAAATCCTGGACGGAGTGAACTCTAGGAATTTTGCTCGAGCTATTTCGGATTTTGTCCGAGCACGACGCGATTCCCGCCTGTCGCTTTCGCGCGGTATAGGGCCTCGTCGGCAACGCGCAGCAGGGCCGCGGCTCCGGCTCCATGCGCCGGGTAGGCGCTCACGCCCAACGACAGCGAACCGGGATTCAGGAACATCTCTCCATGCCGAATCACGATTCTCTTAAATTCCCGCTCGAGCAAATCCGCGCGGCGTTTTGCTGTTTCGAGGGAAGCGTCCATCAAAATCAGCACGAATTCGTCTCCGCCATAGCGGCACGCAATGTCGCCCGCGCGAACAACTTTTCCGACCAGATCGCCGAAGGCCTTCAGCAATGAATCGCCTGCCGCATGCCCGTATGTGTCGTTGAATGCCTTGAAGGAGTCGAGATCACACATGATGAGTCCCAGATTTTTTTCATCCCGGCTGGCGCGGTGGATCTCTCGGGGCAGAGTTTCATCCAAGTAGCGGCGATTGAATAATCCCGTGACCGCATCACGAATGGATTGCGACCGCAGGCCTTCGCGCAACTTCAAATTCGCCAGCGCCAGGGCAATATGTCCAG
>JBAUEX010000013.1:0-4285 GCA_049678845.1 Candidatus Acidiferrales bacterium | reverse complement strand
CCCCGACCCGATGCGCAGGTGCGCATACTGGACGTGGGGCGCAAATCCGAAGCGCAGTTCGCATTGTCTCCCGACACCCAGCCGGTCCCCGATCACTGGTCGAACTATGCCATCACTGTCGCGCGGCGAATCGCGCGCGATTTCCCCGCCGCATATACTGGGGCGGACATTGTGCTCTCGAGCGATCTTCCTCGCGCGTCCGGGATGAGCAGCTCGAGCGCGCTGGTCATCGCCGTTTTCTTTGCGCTCGGGGAGGCGAACTCCTTGTGGCAGAGCGACCCGTATCGCCGATGCATCGAAAGTCGTCCCGGTAGTAACGAGCGTTTGGCCGGCTACTTGGCGGCGGTCGAGAGCGGCGCTGGTTTTGCATCTTTCCCGGGAGACAGTGGCGTGGGTACGCTTGGCGGCAGCCAGGACCATGTCGCGATTCTGTGCTCCCGCGCCGGATTCCTGCGCCAGTATTCTTATTGCCCCATTCGCCTCGAACGGGAAATTCCCGTTCCCGCCAAACATGTCTTCGTGTTGGCGGTCAGTGGTATCAAAGCGAAAAAAACAGGCAGCGCGCGCGACTCCTACAATCGCGCCTCCTTGGCTACTCGACAAATTCTCGATTTGTGGCGGCGCGCCACGGGCCGCAACGACGAATCGCTCGCCGCCGCACTGTCTTCGAGCCCTGATGCTGCCAAGCGGCTGCGCGAAATTGCGCGTAATTCCGCGAATTCTGGAGTTTCCGCGGATTTCCTGCCGAACCGCCTCGATCATTTTGCCGCTGAGAGTAACGAAATTATTCCCGCGGCGGCCGACGCGCTTGCGAGCAATGATATGGTAACCGTCGGCGCACTGGTCGACCGCTCGCAATTGCTCGCCGAGACTTTGCTCGGCAATCAAACGCCGGAGACCGTCGAGCTGGCTCGCTTGGCGCGCACGCTTGGCGCGGACGCCGCTTCCGCATTCGGCGCCGGATTTGGAGGCAGCGTGTGGGCGTTGGTTCCTGCGGCGCGCGCGGAGGAATTTCGCCACGCGTGGACCTCGCGCTATCACCAACGTTTTCCAGAACGGGCAGAGGCTAGCCAATTTCTAATTACCGGCGCGGGGCCAGGGCTGATTCAGTTCTGATTGCAGATGTCGCTAGGAGGCAATCTTGGGCGGGAGCGAACATTCACGGAAGCTCGATAGTCATCTGTCGCGCAAACTCATCACTCGGCGCGATTTTCTCGGCGGGGCATCGCTACTTTGCGCAAGCATTCCCGCAGTTTCGTATTTTGCCGCGTCGCCGCACGACGCATGGTTCGCACGCGCGCAAAATGCGACGCAAGCGAACGTTCGCGGCAACAAAGCGACTCTGGAAAACGACGCCATCGCCGCGACATGGGAAATCTCCCCTGCTGGATTGCGGTTTTTGCGCATCGTGGATCGCAGAACTGTGCTTGCGATTGACGGACCCACGCCTGCATTCTCGCTCACGCGCTCGGATGGATCCAGTTCTGTTTCATCCGAGATGAATCTCATCGGCGACGCGCGTGTGGAAAACCTCGAGGCCGTTCCGGAAGCAGCCCGATTTTCCGAGCGCCTCCACGGACGCGCTCTGTCCGCGCGGTTCGAAGATGCACAACACCGTGTGCGTGCCGAATGGCGCGCCATTCTACGCGATGGCTCGTACTACATTCGCCAGGAAGTGACGCTCACCGCGCTGCAAAGCGATTTACCGATTACAAAAATCACGCTGATCGATCTGAACGTTCCTGGCGCGCGGGTCACGGGAAGCGCTAAGGGATCGCCCGCAACTTCTGCCACGTGGTTTGTCGGTTTCGAGCATCCACTTTCGGAGAGCAGCGTGGAACGCGGCCGTGTGCTTTGCAGCCTCGAACGCCAACTGCCGCTCGAACTGGGCCGCGCCGCAACCTACTCATCGGTGATTGGCGTGAGCGAAACGGGCCAGTTGCGCCGCGATTTCTTGCGTTACGTCGAACGCGAGCGCGCTCATCCCTATCGCACGTTTCTGCATTACAACTCCTGGTACGACCTCGGGTACTTCACTCCTTATGATCAAGCGGGCGCGTTGGACGTCATCAACGCATTCGGCGCGGAGTTGCACGCGAAGCGCGGCGTCACGCTCGACTCCTTCTTATTCGACGACGGCTGGGACAATCACAAATCCCTATGGAATTTTAATTCCGGCTTCCCGCGCGGCTTCACGCCCCTCAAACAGGCCGCTGCAAAATATGCGGCCGCGCCCGGCATCTGGCTCTCGCCCTGGGGAGGCTACGACGGCCCACGAAAAGAGCGCCTCGAATATGGCAAGCAGCAAGGCTACGAAGAAAATTCCGGCGGCTTCGTTCTTTCTGGGCCGCGCTATTTCGAGCGCTTCCACGCTGTGTGCCTGGAAATGGTTCGCCGGTACGGAGCGAATCAATTCAAGTTTGATGGCACAGGAAACGCGTCAACGGTTTACCCCGGCAGCAGATTCAACAGCGACTTCGACGCAATGATCAGTTTGATTGGCGATTTGCGCCAAGCAAAACCCGATCTGTACATCAATCTGACAACGGGAACATATCCTTCCCCGTTCTGGCTTCGCTATGCGGATTCGATTTGGCGCGGCGGCGACGATCATTCCTTCGCAGGCGTTGGTTCCAATCGCCAGCAATGGATCACCTACCGGGACGCCGCGACGTACGAGCATGTCGTCCGCGCGGGCCCGCTCTATCCGCTGAATTCTCTTATGCTGCATGGTTTGATTTACGCGCGCGACGCCGAAAAGCTCAATGTGGACCCGGAGCGTGATTTCAGCGCCGAAGTGCGCTCCTACTTCGGCGCCGGCACGCAGCTTCAGGAGATGTACATCACTCATTCTCTGCTGAACGATCACGACTGGGACCTGCTGGCCGAGGCGGCCCGATGGTCGCGACGAAACGCGGACATTTTGGTCGACACGCACTGGATCGGCGGTGATCCCGCTCGCCTGCAAGCTTACGGCTGGGCGTCGTGGTCGCGTCGCGGCGGTATTGTCACTCTGCGCAATCCTGACAAAGCGCCCCATGCATTTGCTCTCGATCCTCAGGCTTGCTTCGAACTTCCCAGCGGTGCTTCGCAAGACTATGTGGCGCGCACTCCGTGGAAAAGCGCGGCGAATTTGCCGGCAATCAATCTGCGAGCTGGCCAACCGCACACGATTACGCTCCAGCCTTTTGAAGTTCTCACACTGGAAGCAGCTCCGCGATGAGTTTCACCGTCGCCGATTGGTTGATCGTCATCGGCTATCTGGCAGCCTCGGTCGGCATCGGGCTTCTAGGTAAGCGTTACCTGGGCGATGTGTCGCATTACCTCGTCGCGGGCCGCGAACTCGGCTTGTACGTTGGCATCGCCACGCTCGCCGCCACCGAGATCGGCACGATCACCTTTATGTACAATGCGGAGCTGGGTTACCGCTTCGGCTTCGCCTCCTTTGCAGCCGCGCTGATTTCCGGCGTCGTAATGATCTTCGTGGGACGCACCGGCTTCATCATCAGTCGCTTTCGCCGACTGAAATTAATGACCGTGCCTGAATTTTTCGAGGTGCGCTACAGCCTCGGCCTGCGTCTTGTCACGGGAATACTAGTGGCGCTCGGCGGAATCCTGAACATGGGCGTATTTCTGAAGATCGAGGGCGAATTTCTGACCATCGTCAGCGGGATCCCGTCGCGCTACCTTGTCGCCGTCATGACCGTGATTTTGCTTCTCGAACTTCTCTACACGGTGCTCGGCGGAATGGTTTCGGTGGTCATCACGGATTTTTTGCAATACGCGCTGCTCTCGATTGCCACCATTCTGGTGACCATCTATGCCGTGCATTTCGCCGGCTGGAGCCACATCGTGCAAAAGGTAAGTGTTACGATGGGCGCCGCTGGCTTCAGTCCCGTCGCCAGCCCGAAATTCGGCTGGACGTTTCTGGTGTGGCAAGTTTTGCTGTGGCTTTCGATTGTCACTTGCTGGCAGACCACGGCCATGCGCATTTTCTCGACTCGCAACCCTGCGACGGCCAAGCGCGTAATGACGTGGACCGGCTTCATTTTCCTCGGGCGCGGAATGCTGCCGATGCTTTGGGGCATCGCGGCGCTGACGCTCTTCGGTACCGGCGCACTCGTCAACGGCGTGCCTCTGCCGGTTGTCCACGGCCACGCCGTGATGCCGATTGACGCCATGCCGGCCATGCTGGCAAAAATTCTGGGCCCCGGCGTCCGAGGCGTTGTAGTGGCTGGAATGCTGGCCGCCACGATGTCGGTGAACAGTTCTTACCTCCTCGGCT
>JBAUEX010000012.1:0-3126 GCA_049678845.1 Candidatus Acidiferrales bacterium | reverse complement strand
AATACGTTCCGCGGTTATAGGTTTCCGCGTTCTCTTTGTTTTCCCACAAACTGATTCCAAACGCCTTCATTTCGCCCGGGCCGACAAAAGAGATTTCGTCCTGGAAGCCCTTCTGTTTACGGAGCAGGGGAAGAACGTCCCTTTCAATCCTTTGGGTGAACTCTGCAACACTATGGGGCTTCAAATTCATGGAAACTTTACGTGCAAACATGGCAACCTCCTTGGTTGTTGTCGCTAAGGGGCAATTCCAGATAACCAAATTTAGTTTAGATTACCTCTAAGATTCCCTCAGTAGCTTAACCATATTATGTTAAGTAACTTGACGTGTCAAGGAGGATCTGGGATTATTTTTACGTATTAATCTGACCCAGTTAATCGAGCGGAGGCAGCACGGTGGATGTTTGTCTTGCGATCAAACAGCGACTGGAAGAATTGGGGCTGGAGCAGAAAGACCTAGCAGCTGCCGCCGAAGTTACGGAGTCTTACATTTCGCAGCTGCTGACTCGGAAGAAATTGCCCCCAGCGCCTTACCGGACAGATATTTATGACAAGATGGGGAAATTGCTGAAGTTCCCGAGCGGTAAGCTCTCAGAGCTGGCCGAGCACCAGCGCAAGGAAGAATTGAAGAGAAGCTTGGGGGGCCCGCCCACGCCTTTGCTTAAAGAAGTTCGAGAGTTGATCCTCCGTAAATGCGCACCCGACAAAGAAAAACAAATACGCGCGATTTTTGAGAAGCAGCCCTTCGGCGAACTCGAACGCCTCGTCACACAAAAGCTCTTGAGCGTGGTCAAGCGAGTCGCGAAAGAAGAATTGGGGAGTGAAAACTGGGTCCACCTAGTGGCTCGCCTCAGCGGCCGAAGCTACGAACAGATGCGCGTCATCATCCTCGAGTTCCTGGACGCCGATGCTTTCAACGTGTCCGTTGGGAACTGCGCTACTTTCCTGGACCCGCTGGTCGAGTCCTGGGATATCGATCTCGTGACCTTTGCTGTGGAGATTGAGTTAAATCGTAAATTAGTCCCGGGGCACGCAAGGAAATTTGAGTTTGTTGAAAGGGAAGCTGACCTACCTTCCGAGGAGGAACCTGGGTTCAAAGAATTCCTTCAGAACCCTTCCTTGAACCGTGATGCTACCGAAGAAGAAATCGAGTTCCTCAGGAGGCTGAGGTTCAAGGGAAAACGCCCAACCCCACTCTACTATTACCGGGAACTGCAGAACCTCAGAGACCCAGTCCATTTTCGAGCCCTCGTGACCCCGACCCCGCGAAAAAAAAACACTGCAGCTTGACGGCAGGAAAAGGGCAACGCGGCACTAGGCAGGGAACAAAGGCAGCAGGAACAAAAAAGAAAAAGTAAAGTAAAGTCGTAGCAAGACTCCTGAGGATCCTTTCAGCTCCGAATATCGCAATTCTCTTGTAAACTCGCCTCTCTGAAATGACATCAGCCCCCAAAAACTTTTTAGTATTCTGCCGCTTTCTCCCTGCGGGCTTGGCGCATCAGCGATGAATTTGTCTCCGTTTCTTTCCTTGCCGAGCACTCAAGCCTCGAGCCGCGGATCGGGAATGGTGCGGCCGACCGCGAAGTGATAAATCACCTGTCGCGGGAGCGCGCGAGGATCCCTGCACTGCGCGGCTTCCTCTTTGTTCTCTCGCAATTGCCCCAGGCCAGAAAGATGCTCTTCCCCGGATTCGGAAATCACCGGATCGAACTCGCGCCGGTCTCGGTCCTGCGTCGGAGTACGGCTTGACGGTGAGCCCAACATGACAAGCGCTGCCTGTTCCGCCGCGTGTAGCGACGCGTGCACGGGGGTTTCTCCTTCTTCCAGGAAGCCCAGATAGCGGTGCACATCGTCATCGTAGAACGCGCCTATGCCCGTGGCGTTCCAGCCCAGTGCCTCCGCCCCGATGTAGAGCCTCTGTCCGATTGCCCCGGCTTCAAAATGCACGTAGCGGTAGCCGCGGTTGCCGAATACGCGCGCCGCCTCAGCCAGGTCCGCAATCATGGAGACGGCGAAGCACGCGTTTCCCGCGAGCGCCTGTTCGAGGCTGAGATAAGCCGCCACGCGCTCCACATTGCCGCGATGGAGCTGCTCCAACCTTCGGCTCGACCTGTTCCAGCGGTAGACGCCGGGCTCGCAGTCTCGCACGCGGTGAGAGTAGAGGTAAAGCGTGACGAAATTGGTGCCGCTCTCGCCCGGTGTCGTCCCGTCGCCGAAATTCCCGCGCCAGTCCGCCAGCCAATCCCGCGTCGCGAAATCCAGAAGCTGTTCCACTTCGTCACGCTCCATGGGCGGAGTCCAGGCATCGAAATCAAGCGCAGAGCGCCGTCGCCGCACGGTTGGTCCGAGAGGGATATCGCGCGTCGGGTCGGGCAGACGCGGCTGTTCGTTGGCGGTGCTGACGTTCGTTGGCGAGAGACGCGGCAGCGGCCCGACGGGATCGAGCAGAATCGTCGAGCGATGCATTCCGAGAAGCAGTTCATAGGGGACTTCTTCCGCGGACAACTCGTTGGCGACTCCCCCAAGTTCTTGCTGCAACGGAGCAGGAACACGCCTAGAGGGGCCTTGCGGCGGAAAGAGCAAAAAGGCCATGGGCGCCTCGTCGCTTTCGGTCAGGCCGAGCGCCTGGGCCACGCGAAGATCGCCGAAGTGTGCGATTACTCCGCCAGGCATTCCCAGTGCATGCGCTGCCAGAAGCAAGTTCATCATCGCGTGGCCCAAATCGTGGCAGCAGTAGCGATAGGCGCGATCGCGGTACTTCCACGCCTCTCGCCAAAAGATCGAGGTCAGCCCGACGATCAACGGCGATTCCGCCGCCCAGGGAAGCACGAGGGCACGGGCGATCTGCTCTGTCCAGTCACCACGGCTGCGACGCTCGAGCGCGTGCCGATCCACGCGGTAGTGATACAAGCCGTCGTCGACTCCCGTGAACCCGAGCAATGCCAGATAGGTTTCCGTGGGATGGAGATTCCCCGATGAGGGGTTCACGCGCAGGCTGTAGCGATAGTCTGTCCGAGGAACTTTCTTCCAGGCGCTGATCGCCATAGAATGCCAAAGCAGCCGGCTGAGCCAAGTCACGTCGAGCTGAACTTCTTCGCGGTATTCGGACTTGCTTCTCTTGGTCGTTCT
>JBAUEX010000011.1:0-4653 GCA_049678845.1 Candidatus Acidiferrales bacterium | reverse complement strand
ACGATGCGCGCCTCCGCCCAAAAACGGTCTTCGCCTCGCTCCTTTGAAATAAACGCGCAGTGCCCGCCGTACTGCGTCGCTTCAAATTCCAAATGAGGATTCGCTTTCAGATCCGCGGTCTCGAATGAGCGGAACGGAATCATCGGATCGTCCTGCGAAGTCAGCAGCAGCGTGGGCACGCGAATTTTTCCGAGCAGCCCCAGCGCGCTCGACCTCTCGTAATAATCATTCGCGTCGCGGAACCCGCAGAACTTCGCCGTGATGGCATCGTCGAATTCGCGCACCGTACGCACGCGTTCCATACCGTTCAACGGAAACTTCCCGGGAAACAGCGCCGCCTTAGCGCGCATCCGCCGCTTCAGCCGCTTGACGAAATGATGTTCGTAGATGCGATTCTTCGGCAAATCAATCGCGTCCGCGCACGCGCCCAAATCCACCGACGGGCAAATGCCCACGACCGCGCGCAACTCCGGCGGAGCCGCATCGCCAAATTCCGCCGCCATTTTCAACACCAGATTCCCGCCCATCGAAAATCCCGCCACGAAAACTTCCGGCACGCGATCTTTTTCGATCAGCTCCATCACCACCGCGCGAACGTCGCAGCTCAACCCGGAGTTGTAAAGCGTCGGCGTCAAATCCTCCGTCGCGCCGCAATTCCGCTGGTTCAATCGCAGCGCGCTGGATCCCGCTTCGAAAGCCTTGTCCGCGCTGCCGCGCATGTAGCTCGAATCGCTCGAACCTTCCAGTCCGTGCAGCAGCACCAGCGCCGGATGCCGCGAAGGCTCGCTTTGCCAATGACAGTCGGCGCGCACGCGGGTCCCCGGCTCCGTCTCGAATAATCGCGCCTGTGTGGGAGGCAAATGAGGGAACGTCCGCGGCCAAAACGCCGCAGCCAGTGTCATCAGGTGAGGATTGCGCAACAGCCCCAGAGGCTCAAATTTCCGCATCTCCTTACAGCGTACGTTACCCCTGCTCAGCACGCAACCGCCAACGAAACCCCTAAGTCGTCGTTTCCCTTTGCGCGCTTCCCCCGCGCCATGGTTTCGTCTTTCGGCGTGCGAAAAACAGGGCGGCGCGAATTGAAACTCATTACCGATCAAGAAAATGGAAATGGTCATGTTTTCAGCCCTTTGGCTCTGCGGGACTGTGCGTTTGATTACCGATCAAGGGGTCACGGATAACCGCCGGGAGGATCTCCGGATCCGTCATGCATTGGCCACCTGCGGGCGTACATCGGGCGATTCGTTATGGTTCAATTTTCCGAAGGGCTCATGCCGTCCGTGACCGGGGCAGGAAGCTCGTCCGGCGGATGGTTCAACCCGCTAAACGCATGTTGTCACCAGCGTAAACACAAGTTCGGGGGAATTCGGCCGATGAGCAGGGGAAATGAAGGGAAAACGATCTCCGGAAAAAGCCCCACGCTCCCAAAGCGAGCATCGGGAACCCCAATAGGCTAACTTCTGCCCCTCGCCCGTAAGGCGGGAACCCACACCCTTAAAAACGCCCTACCACGGAAAATATCGAAACCAGTGCATCTTCGCCCACAGCAGGGCGAGGCCGACGAGGAAGCCGAGAGCGGCTTGATACTCGCGATTATGTCGATAGAGCTGCGAAGAAAAGCGAACAAGCGCGGAGGATTCGCCAGGAGCGAGCTGGCTGTCGCGAGAGGCGCGTTGCGGATCACGAGGCGCGCGCAGCTGCCGAGCGGGGCGAAGGCGCGGCCAGAAGAGCGGGACGCGAGCGGCGTAGTCGACGAACGCGTCGCCGTAATGCGCGCGGAGTTCGCCTTCTTCGCGCTTCATCACCGCCGGATAAAACAGAGCGAGATAGGCGGCGACAATGATGGCGGCCCAGAGCGAATCTCCGGCGACGACGAATCCCGCGGCCAGAATCACGCTGCCGAAATAGAGAGGATTGCGCGTGAAAGCGTACGGACCGCTGACGGCGAGCGCTTCATGTTTGCGGAGATAGCCGGCGGCCCATGCGCGGATGGCGATTCCGAGCGCGCCGACCAGAGCGCCAATCGCCAGCGAGCGCGCGGTGGGACGCGCCAAAATCAGATACGCGAGCGCTACGGGATAGCCGATGCGAACGCGCCAGCGAATCCAGAAATTTGTGGCGGCGGGCGTCATGCAGTTTGCAGGCGGCGCGCGATTGCGTCGAGGACTTGCTCACCGGTGATCGAGAACATCGAGGGAGCGGGAGTTTTGTCGCGGCGATACGTGGTGTCCGCGGCGGAGGCGTTGCGGACGACGACATCGTGTTTCGAGAAAGGGCCGTTGCGAGCCGGGTCGGTGGGACCGTACAGGCCGACGACGGGCGTGCCCAGAGCGGAGGCGAGATGCAGAGGTCCGGTGTCGGCGGCGACGAGGAATTTAGCGCGGCGCAGAAGCGCGATCAATTGCGGCAGATCGAATGATTCGACGACAGGTTCCGGCAGACCCGCGGCGCGCCAAACATTTTCGGCGAGATCGCGCTCGCCGGGGCCGAAACTGATTACGCCGCGCCAGCCGTAACGTTCAACCAGCGCGCGATGGAGCGCGCCGTAACGTTCGGCGGGCCAGCATTTCGAGCCCCAGCCGCCTCCCGGCGAGAGAACGAAAAAGTCAGTGATGCCGTGCGCGGCCAGGACGCGATCGACGTGTTCGCGGGCTTCGCGCGAAGTGGGCAGCCAGAAGCGAATTTCGTTTACGTGGGCGCCGATGCTTTCGACGAGTTCGAGATTGTGTTCGACTTTGTGAAGGCGATGCGGCGTGATTGTTTCCGTGTAGAACAAAACCGCGGCCGATTCGCGCGCGTAACGTTTATCGAAGCCGACGCGACGCGGCGCTCCGCAAAGTCGCGCGAGAATTGCGGAGCGGTAGAGCGACTGACAGTCGAGCGCGATGGTATAACGCGCGGCGCGCAGTTGACGAATGGTGGCGAGCACGTTGCGCCAATTGCGGCGGTCCATGGGAATTATTTTTGTGGCGTCGGGATTTCCTTCGAGAATCGGCGACCATTTGGAATCGACGAGCCAGTCGATTTGCGCGCGCGGAAAAGACTGGCGCAACGCGGCGACCGCGGGAAGCGTGTGCACGATGTCTCCGAGCGCGCTCATGCGCAGTATGAGAAGGCGCTCGTCAGCCATGGGATGCTTGGCGAATGCGCGCGACGAGATCGCGCGTAGAATGCTGTTTGGGATCTCCGACGATCGCGACGCGAATGCCGAGGCGCGCCGCTTCATCGCGCTCGGGAACCGTGTCGCTCGTGTAGTCGGTGCCCTTCGCGTGGACATCTGGACGAAGGTCGCGCAAAAGAGCGCGGACGTCGGGCTCGTCGAAAATTACAACGTAATCCACAGCCGCGAGCGCGGCAACAAGTTCGGCGCGCGCCTGCGCGGACAAAATCGGGCGGCCGGGACCTTTGAGCCCGCAGACACTCGCATCGGAATTTATGGCGACGACGAGGAGATCGCCTTCGCGGCGCGCGCCTTGGAGGTAGCGGACATGTCCCGCGTGCAAAATATCGAAACAACCGTTGGCAAGCACGATTTGTTTTCCGCCGGCGCGATGCTGAGCGAGGCGCGTTTGCAGATCGGCGCGGGAAAGAATTTTGGAACGCGTGTTCATGCGCCAGCGGTGGCCTCGCCGTGAATCGCGGATTCAAGCTCGACGCGCGTCACGGTGGCGGTGCCGCGTTTCATCACGACGATGCCACCCGCGTAATTCGCCATATGCGCGGCTTCGACAAACGACGCGCCGGCCGCGAGCGCGAGGGTGAAGACGGCGATGACTGTGTCGCCCGCGCCGGTGACGTCGACCGCGTCGTCGGAACCGTAGACGCGAATTTCGTAGGCGGGTTTTGCGCGCTCAAAAAGAACCATGCCATCTTTGCCGCGCGTGACGAGCAGCGCGTCGAGATTCAGCGCGCGCAATGCGCGCTGACCAAGAATTTCGAGCGTACGGCGATCGTTGCCGATCTTCGAATGATACAGGGCTTCGAGCTCCGGTTCATTCGGCGTGGCGGCGGTGAGTTTCACGCCGCGATAATCGAGCAGACGATAACGCGAATCGAGTGTGGCGATCCTTGGGCGCAAACTTTTCAACAGCAATGGAGTGACGGAGCCGGCACCGTAATCGGAGACGAGCACGGCATTCGATTTGCGAATGCGCGCGCGGCTTTTGCGAAGGATTTGCGCCGCGATGCGCGACGGCATTTCCGTTTCCGGTTCGCGATCGACGCGCAGAACCTGCTGACGCGACGTATGCGTCCAACGCGCGAGGTAACGCGTTTTCGTGGTGGTGGTCCAGCCGCGCACGCGAACGATTCCGGAGACGTCCACCTGTTTGCGGCGGAAATATTCGATGAGGGCATTTCCAGCGGCGTCATCACCGACCGTGCCGACGGGAAACACTTTCGCGCCCAAATCGGCGAGATTGTTGGCGGCATTCGCGCCGCCGCCGGGGATAATTTCCGTTTGCTTGTGGCGCAGAATCAGAACGGGCGCTTCGCGCGAGACGCGGGAAATTTCGCCAGTGACGTATTCGTCGACAACGAAATCGCCGAGGACGACGATAATTTGGCGCGAAAATGCGGAGACAATGTCCAGCAAGCGGGACAAATCGGGAGAATGCGCGGCAACGTCACGTTTTTTTTCTGCGCGCTTCATCG
>JBAUEX010000010.1:0-12422 GCA_049678845.1 Candidatus Acidiferrales bacterium | reverse complement strand
CCGAGGGCTTCGAACGGTTTGTTGCCTCGCCGCTCCAACCTCGTAGGCTACGTGCAATGGGATGCACGGTTCGATCGGTTTCTCCTCTCAAACAATCAATCCAACAGCTTTACAGGTCGCAGCCATGACTTATTCGTATCGCAGCGTCGTCATGGGATCCACGCGCATCGCGCGCCGCGCCGGAATGTAGCACGCCGCCAGCGCAACAATCGTCAGGACAATCGCCATACCTGCGAAGGTCAACGGGTCCGTCGGCGTCACGTCAAAAAGCAGACTCGCCATCAATCGCGTCAGCGCTAAGGCTCCGGCAAGGCCGATAATAATTCCCGCCCACGCCAACTTCGCGCCTTGTCCGACCACCAGCCGCAACACATCTCCTCGCTGGGCACCGAGCGCCATGCGGATGCCGATCTCGTGTGTCCTTTGGCTTACGGTGCAAGCCATTACGCCGTAGATTCCTACCGTAGAAAGGAGCAGCGCGAGGGCCGCGAATGCACCGAGAAGGATCATATTGAATCGTTGCTCGGCCAGTGACACGGCGAGAATCTGATCCATCATTTGGATATCGCTCACGGGAATTTGACTGTCCACGCTCCAAATCTCGTGTTTCACCTCCTCGATCAATCCCGAAGAATCGTTGGGAGTGCGAAGCACGATGGTCATCCATCTTTTCCATTGCTCGTCGGATTGCGAATAGAGGACATAGATGACCGGTTCGACCGGACGGTCCAGTCGGTACTGCCTCACGTCGCTCACAACTCCGATAATCGACATCCAGAGGTGTTTCCCATCTCTGCGCGCCCAATCGACGCGCGCTCCAATCGGATTCTCGCGCGGAAAGAATTTCTTTACGGCCGCTTCACTTATGATGGCGACGAGCGGCTGGCCCTCGCGGTCCTGTGTCGTGAAGTCCCGCCCGTCGCGCATCGAAATTTGCATTACGCGAAAGTAATCACCCATCACGCTGAGTACTTCAATTTCCGGCTCGGCGCCCACGGGCACCGGGGAACGCCCGTCAATCACGATGGAGTGCGTTAGCCAATCGCCGCTAAGAGGAATTTCGCTGACCATTGCAGCCTGCGCGCCGGGCATGGCATTCAACCTTGTCAGCACCTCGCGGCGGAATTGCGTCTGCGAGGGAATCTGGGCATAGCGCGTCGCCGGCAACTGGATATCCATAGTCAGGATATTTGCCGGATTAAAGCCTGGGCTCACCGAGCGCAATCGCGAAAAGCTTTTGATCAGCAGCCCGGCCCCGACCAGCAGCACCAGCGCCAAAGCCAATTCGGAGACCACCAGGACTTGTCGCAGGCGTTGTCCGCCCGGTCCCGAAGTGGAGCTGCGTCCGCCGTCCTTCAGCGCTTCTGCCACGTCGGCGCGCGACGCCGCCCATGCCGGCGCCAATCCAAAGATGATTCCGGTGAGCGCCGAGACCGTCGCCACGAAAATCAATACGCGCCAATCCATGTGAATTCCATTGACCCGCGCCAAGTCCGTGGGTTTCAACATCACAAGCAATACCGTACCCCACTTCGCCAGCAAGAGTCCTGCGCCCCCGCCCAGCAGCGCGAGCAAAACGCTTTCTGTCAAGGTTTGCCGTATCAGCCTCCCGCGTCGTGCCCCCAACGCTGCGCGAATCACCAATTCCTGCCGCCGCCCCACCGCCCGCGTCATCAACAGGCTTGCGAAATTCGCGCACGCGATCAGCAGCACAAGGCCTACGGCCCCAAACAAAATCAGTAAGGCCGACTTGAGGTTTCCGACAAGCCATTCATGCAGAGGAACCAGCAAACTCCGCCGTCCTCTCTCTTCGGCGGGGTACTGTGCGGCGAGGCGAAGGTCAATCGAATTCATTTCCGCCTGCGCTTGCGCGAGTGTCACGCCAGGCTTCAACCGCCAATAGGAATGCATGAAGTGCACGCCGCGCGCCGCCGCAGCTTCCGGATACGCCACCGGCAGGGACACGAACACGTCGGCTTTCTCGTTGGGTAGCGCGAAAGTCGCCGGCATGACGCCGATTACCGTATACGGATTCCCGCTCAGCGAAATCGTTTTGCCCAGCGCGTGCGCATCGCTGCTCAAAAAGTTCTGCCAGAAATGGTAGCTGACTACAGCCACGCGCGGCCCGCCTTGCACGTCTTCCTCGGGCGAGATTGTGCGCCCGAGCATTGGCGGGACGCCCAGCGTTTCCAATAGACCCGTGTCAACATATCCGGCGTGGACTTCAATGGGTTCTGGCCCTCCGGTATAGTCCATCGCTTCAATATTCACCGCGCCGCCGGTGAACGCGCGACTCTGACGCTGAATGTCGATCACATTCATCAGCGAGTCGTTGTGATTCATCGCGACAAGTTGTTGCGGATTCTGGTAGGGAAGCGGGCTGAGCAGGACACCGTCAATGACGCTGAAAATTGCCGTGTTCGCGCCGATACCGAGCGCAAGGGTTAGAACAGCGACGACCGTGAAGCCGGGATTCTTGCGCAACATGCGCGCGCCGTAGCGCAAATCTTGCCACAGTGTTTCAACAAGATATCCGGTGCGCACTTCGCGGACGTGCTCCTTCACCTGCTCCACGCCACCCAATTCCATTTTTGCCTCCCGCAACGCTTGCTGCGCATTCACGCCGCCACGAATTTTTTCTTCCGCGAGCATCTCGACATACCCGCGCACTTCCTCGTCGAGCTCGGCATCGACGCGCCGCCTGCGCCACAGATTTCTCAGAAGGTTTTTCATTCGCGCCGCTGCTGCCATCTATGCCCCTTATTGATCGGTTCGGGGCTTTTCCCTCATCATGGATCGCTTACAAGAGACCACCGTCTTACTCCTACGAAAGAAGCCTTAAACCTTTATTTATCAATGAGCATTCCGTGGCTTCTTTCATCCTTCGTTGTGGTTCCGAAGGAACCATGCCCTACTCGTAACGCAGCGCGGTCATCGGATCCACGCGCATCGCACGCCGCGCCGGGATGTAACACGCCGCAAGCGCAACAATTGTCAGCACAATCGCCACACTTGCGAATGTGAAGGGATCGGCAGCACTCACGCCGTAGAGCTGGCTCGCCATCAAACGCATTAGCCCCAATGAGGCTGCCAGTCCAATGCAGATCCCGATACTCGTCAGCTTGAGCCCCTGCCCGACGACTAGGCGAAACACATCCCCCTTCTGCGCGCCGAGCGCCATCCGCAAGCCCAACTCCGACGTTCGCTGCGCGACGGAATAGGAAACCACGCCGTAAATCCCCACCGCCGCGAGCACTAATGCCAATGCCGCGAATATGCCGGTGAGCGTTGCCGAGAAGCGTCGCGGCGAGACAGAATCCGAGAGCAATTCATCCATGGTCGTGACGTTTGCGACAGGCAATGCCGGATCAACCTTGTGGACGATGTCAATCGCCGCCATAGCAATGCGGTCTGGGTCGGACGCTGTACGGATCGCCAGGTATGGCGTCCAGCCGCCCGAGAAATACACGTCGTAAGTCGGAGCAGAGTCGAGACCGAATTGATGCACATTTCCAACGATTCCAACGATGGACACCCAGCACGGTTGTGGATTGAGCGAACACAGGTTGATGCGTTTTGCCAAGGCATTGCCTTTCGGCCAGAATCGTCGTGCCATGGCTTCATTGATGTCGATATTCAATCCATTCCAGTCTTCTGGACGCAACCCCCGCCCGCTAAGCAGAGGAATCCCGACGGTAGAATAATAGCCAGGAGTCACGGTGCGGAATTCGGCGATAGGCCGCACCCCGGCCTCCGGGATGGGTCGCCCTTCGATGACAAATCTGGTTGCCTGCTGCAGATGGGAAGCCAGCGGCAGCACGTCGATGCCTGCTGCCGACTTCACTCCAGGCAATCCTTCAACGCGCTGGACGATCTGCTCGAATTGCAACGACTGCTTTTTCGCTAATTGGGTTTGTTGGGCGGTCGTTAACTTGCTTAATTGCGCTGGCGGAATCGCGGCCTGTGGAATAAACATTGTCAGAACATGGTCAGCGTGAAATCCCGGGTTGACGTTCAGTAGTTCGTGCAAGCTGCGCAGCAGCAAGCCGGCGCCGATCAGTGGAATGAGCGCCAGTGCGATTTCCGAAACCACAAACAAACTGTGCAGCCTGCGACTGGATAGCGCTCCGCTTCCCTTGCTCCCCTGCTTGAGAACCGTGTTTACGTTGGTTCTGCGGACCAGCAGCGCGGGCACCATGCCGCAAACGATTCCCGCTCCCAGACATACGATAATCGTGAAGAGCAACACGGAATTGTCGAGGCGCGTTTCCTGTACCGCCGCCAGGCTTGCAGGAACTGCGGCTCCGAGGATTCTGACGCTGGCCGCCGCCAGCAGAAGCCCAACCGCGCCCCCCATCAGGCACAGCAACGTGCTTTCTGTGAGCAACTGCCGCGTCAACCGCCACGGATTCGCTCCCAGAGCGGTTCGCAGCGCCATTTCCTTTTCGCGCATCGCATTGCGCGCCAGCAGCAGATTTACGATATTTGCGCACGCGATCAGCAGCACTAGTCCTACGGCCCCGAACAACACCAACAAACCGCTCCGCAGTTGCACGGCGGATTCATCTTCCATGGGCGTGACTGTCACGCCAAAATTCTTGTGCGTCTCGGGATAGGCCAATGTTGCTTGGCGATTCAACGCTTCAAATTCCTGGCGCGCCGCCGCGAGACTTGCGCCTGGTTTCAATCGTGCGACGGCGGTAATTGGGTGATGCACGCGTCCTCTCAAATCGTCGGCGTACTGTCCAAGTGGCATCCAGAGATCCGGCCCATCCAGCAAACGAGAATTCACGGGAAGCACACCCACAATCGTGTAGCGCAGGCCGTCGAGCGTAACCGTGTGTTCGATGACTCCTGGATCGGCGCCAAAACGGCTCCGCCAGAAACGATGGGTCAACAAAACAATGCGCGCGCTGCCGGGGCGGTCCTCTTCGGCGACGAACAGGCGCCCAACCGCGGGGTGAATGCCCAACATGGGAAATAGGTTTGCTGTTGCGTAGCTCACTTGCAGCCGCTGCGGGTCGCCATCGCCAGTCAAATTGAATCCCTGGGGAATCTGTACATAGCCTCCCATCTCCGATACTGTTTTGGCCTCGTGCGACCAGTCATAAAAGTCCCCTGGCGACAGGCCTCCTCGGGGAATCGCCGGAGGATACGTATTCCGAATCTCGATCAGACTTTGCGGATGGTCGTAAGGTAGCGGTCGAAGCAGCACGCTTTCGATCACGCTGAAAATCGCCGTGTTCGCGCCAATACCCAGCGCAAGGGTTAGAACAGCGACAACCGTGAAGCCGGGATTCTTGCGCAGCATTCGGGCGCCATAACGCAAATCCTGCCCGAGTGTTTCAAGAAAATATCCTGCGCGCACTTTGCGCGTTTGTTCCTTCACCTGCTCCACGCCCCCCAATTCCATTCTTGCCTCCCGGTGCGCTTGCTGCGCATTCGCGCCGCTGCGAATTTTTTCTTCGGCTAGCAATTCGGCATGGCCGCGCACTTCTTCATCAAGCTCGGAATCCGCTCGCCGCCTGCGCCACAGATTTCGAATTGTATTTTTCAGCCACATCTGCCGCCGCCTTTGCCCTTGCTAGTTACTCGCCACCGTACTCTTACGCTTCCAGCGCGCGCGCAATCGCCAGGGAAATGCGTCCCCAGCGCTGCGTTTCGGTTTCTAGCTGCCGCCGGCCTTTTTTCGTGAGCTGATAATATTTCGCACGGCGATTATTTTCCGATTCGCCCCATGAGGAGCTGAGCCAGTCTTCCTCTTCCATGCGGTGCAGCGCGGGGAACAGCGATCCGGGCTTCACTTGAAATGTTCCCCTTGTAATCTGTTCGATGCGCCTCGAGATTCCCAAGCCGTGCATCTCGCCGAGGGCCAGGGCCTTCATGATCAACATATCGAGGGTTCCTTGCAGCAATTCCATTTGCACTTGAATCATCACGTCTCCTATAGACGTTCTGTAGCGGGCAAGGTTAGTCGCACTCATATCGAATGTCAATTCATATGACCGCGCACAAAAGTTCCTGGAAATATAGCGGCAAACACGCAGAAATTCCTGAATTGCGGATGTGGCGGAGAGAGAATTGATCGATCTAGCGTTTGGTCATCAGACGATTGGCTTCGGCGAACGGCATGGTCTCTCCGAACGTCGCCGTGAAATCGCCATCGTCGCGGAGGCGCTTGGCAATTCGCGAGACAACCGCCATGGTGACGCGCATCGGCCCGCCGCCCACGCTGACGCGCGCGACGCCGAGTTTTTCCAGTTCGCGCACCGGCGGCGTTCCTGCCCGCCCCAGAATATTCAACGGCCCGCCGACGCCGCGCACCAGCCGTTCAATCGTGGCCGCGTCTTGCACGCCGGGAGCGAATAAGCACGCCGCGCCGGCCTCACGATAAGCGTTCAGCCGCTCGATCGTGCGTTCGGCGCGCGTCGACGGCTCGCCAATCTCTTCCAGATAAATATCGGTGCGCGCGTTCAGCACCAGGTCGACACCTTTTTTCTTTCCGGCGTCGATCAGCGCTCGGATTTTTTCGGCTTGCCGCGCCGTCTCAAATAGTTCGCCGGATCCTTCGCCAATCGCATCTTCCAGATTGAGCCCCACGGCGCCCGCCTCGATTACGCCGCGAGCCGTCGCTGCCATATCTTCCGAAGTCTTGCCATAGCCAGCTTCCATGTCAGCGGTCACCGGCACCGAAACCGCGCGAACGATCCGCGTCACCACTTCGAGCATTTCGTCGCGCCTAATGACCTGGCCGTCGGGATATCCAAGTGAATTAGCGATTCCCGAACTGGTCGTCGCAAGGGCAGGGAAGCCAGCGTCTTCGAAAATGCGCGCGCTGGCCACATCCCATGCATTGGGAAGTACCAGAATGCGCGGACCGTGATGAAGCGAGAGGAAAAGTGTGGCTTTTTCAGTTTGTGTGAGGGAGGGCATTTCGATTAACGCGCGCGCGGCCGCACGATCGCGACTGCGAAATCTTTAGTGTTCTTCTTCCGGCGAATGCGCGCCGACCGTTTCGTCCGGAATGTCGCCGACGCGTCCCTTAACGCGGTCGTAGACGGAGTAGCTGCACGTTGAGCCGAGCGCCTCGTTGTAATAGGTGGGAACGCCGAGGGCCGAACGCAGTTCTTCATTGAATTGTCGCAAGTCACCAAGCTCGCTGACGATTGCCGGCAACTTCGTCTTGTCCCTGGTGATCAGAAATTTCTGATATCCCGCGTCCCAGAGCTGCGTAAACTGGCCCATCTTCATGATCGCGGGCAGTTCCGTCATTTGATACGCGCCATCAGGCGCCTTCCGGAATTCCGCGCCGCAATTGTATTTTTCCACGCGCGCCACCCCGCCGGAGCTTCGCACAGTGAAGCCAAAGTGCGGCAGCGTCGCTTCGATTTGTTTCGCCGGAAATTTCGCGTTCACATACCACATAGGTTTAACAGAGTAAGGAGTTTCGCACAGCCTTGTAAAGCCAAAAATTTCGCAGCGAACAAGCCGCGCAAATCCTCCTCGCTGTTTCGCGCCACGATCAGCACCCGGACACGAAGCCCGCGACCGTGCGGCTCACGCCGGAGTCCCCTCCACAATACATATCGGAGTTGCGGTGGGCAGCACGCGGCTCAGCTTCCAGCCCCCGGCCGCGAACAATTCACGAAATTGTTTTTCCGTGCGCTCTTTCCCGCCGGGGAAAATCAGCATTTGGAGGTCGAGGAACTTGCCCGGGTAGAAATCGTTGCCGGGTTGGATTACGTCGTCTACGACAAGCAGTTTCCCGCCCGGATTCGCTCCTTTTCGGCACGCTTTTAGAATCTTGACGCACAACCGATCGGGCCAGTCGTGAATGATGTGTTTCATGATGTAGGCATCGGCGCCTTCCGGGACGGAAGAAAACATATCACCGGACCTAAGCGTGCACCGTTCCATCACCGGCTTCAGCGGCCCGTTCTTGGCTCCCTCCACAACGTGCGGCTCGTCGTAAAGCGTTCCCTTCATCTGCGGATTTCGTTCCAATATCGTCGCGAGCAGAAATCCGTGCCCGCCGCCCACATCCACGATCGAATGGATTCCGTCAAAGGAGTAGGCCGCGGCGACGGCGGGGCCATCAATCATGGATAAACCGGTCATGGCGTCGTTGAAGATGCGTCCTTCCTCCGGGTTCTGCTCGAAAAACTTGAACGTTGACGTCCCGTAAATCTGCTCCGGAGCCTGCTTGCCGGTGCGCACGCAATACTCAAGGTTCGACCATCCGCGCCCGTGCCACTCCCTGCCGCCCATGATCGCGAATGCTCGCAAGCTGGGTTTCCCATTGCTTCGCAGAACGGCCGACATCGGCGTTTCCGAAAATCTACCGTCGGGCCCTTCAGACAGCACTCCCACGCTGGCGCTAGCGCGCATCAGCCGGTAGAGTGCTTCCGGATTGGCTCCGATCTGGTTCGCCAACTCCTCGGCCGATTTCGGACCCGCCTCGACAAGGTCGGGAATTCCCATTTGCGCCAGACAGGAAACGGCTCCGGCAATATGAGGACCGTTCAGCAGTTGCATCATGCCCACATGGGCAGGGTGCTTTTGAGGTTGCGTCGTTGGTGATGTCATTCGTTCTCCAGAGAAACTTTATTTCGTTTTCGGATCTATCGGCATTATATGCGAAGGCTTCGCGTGGTTTCTCTCTTTTTGCTTGCTGCGGCCTGCCAATATGCTCGCTCCTTGAGCGCGCAATCTTCGTGTGGTAAGGTTTTGCCCGTGAATCCCTACGCATCGCATTTGGGAGACCGCGATCCTCAGCAAGTGATTGCGGCGACAGCCGGCCAACTCGCCTCCGCTATTCGCACGCTTGGCCCGGAACGCGCCGATCAGCGGCCCGCACCGGGAAAGTGGAGCGTCCGCGAAATCATCTGCCACTTGGCGGATTGCGAAATCGTTTTCGCGTACCGCCTGCGGCAGGCGCTCGCCGAGGACCATCACATCATCCAGCCCTTCGATCAAGACAAGTGGGCGAAAGTCTACGCTGCCTACGACGCCCCCGTCGCGCTTGCCGTGTTTTCGTCGCTGCGCCGGTGGAATATCGCGCTGATCGGCAGTCTGAAACCGGAAGCCTTCGCCAAACGCCTCACGCATCCCGAGCGCGGCGAAATGCCGTATAAAGAGCTGGTCGAGACAATGGCTGGCCACGACATCAATCACCTCCGCCAAATCGAAGCCATCACCTCCCGCGTCGCCTCCGCGCATTAGCGTTTTTTTCCCATCCGGACGTGAATTTCGGCAGCTTGACCCGTGTCGGCGGCCATTCCCTACTAACTTGAGGGTATTTTTGGTAAGCTGAGGCATATTCGCTGAATACGCGGGATTCCCTCCTGCATCCAATACGCCCTGGGCCGCTTGGTGGCCTCTGTTGGCGTCGTCGGAGCAGGCGGAAAGGGAACATGGCTTCAAAGCCGATCATCGAGGAAAAGGCGCACTTCCCGGCAAGGCTGCTCGGCAAGAGCCTAATCGACCTGGTTGGCAAGACGCCCCTCCTGCGCCTCGACAGTCCGAGCGTGGAAATCCCCAACGTTGAATTCTATGCCAAGGCGGAGTGGACGAACCCGGGCGGCTCAGTGAAAGACCGCGCAGCCCTTTACATGATCCGCGAAGGCGAGCGCACCGGCGCTTTGCGCCCGGGCAAGACGATTCTCGACGCGACCAGCGGCAATACCGGCATTGCTTTGGCGATGATGGGAGTCTCGCTCGGCTACTGCGTCAAGCTCTGCATCCCCGCGACCGCGTCGCTTGAGCGCCTCGCAACTTTGCGTGCTCTCGGCGCGAATGTCATCTTGACTCCGGGTGACGATGGTTCCGACGGCGCGATTCGCCGTGCCCGCGAAATCGCCGGCGAAAATCCCGCAAAATACTTTTACATCGATCAGTACAGCAATCCTGCCAATCCTCGTGCGCACTATGAGACCACGGCGCCAGAGATTTGGACGCAGACGAACGGCAGGGTCACTCATTTCGTCGCGGGGTTGGGCACCAGCGGCACTTTCATGGGCGTGACGCGGCGGTTGAAAGAATTAAATCCCGCGATTCGCGCCATCAGCGTTCAGCCCGACGATCCATTTCACGGCCTCGAAGGGCTGAAGCACATGGCCACGGCGATGGTTCCCGCTATCTACGATCCGTCGCTCGCGGATGCGAATCTCAATGTGCGCACTGAAGAGGCCTTTGCCATGGTGCGAAAGCTTGCGCGCGAAAACGGGCTTCTGCTCGGCGTAAGTTCCGGCGCAGCCATTTGCGCATGCCGCAAAGTCGCCGAAGGGTTCGAACGCGGCGAGCGAGCCGTGATCGTCACAATTTTTCCCGACTCAGGTGACCGCTACTTGAGCGAGCGCTTCTGGAACGAAGAATAGAAATCGCGATGCTTATACTGAAGCAATCTTTGTTCGAACAAATTCAAGCGCACGGGGCGCGCGATTATCCTAACGAATGCTGCGGAGCATTGTTGGGGCATGAAGATGGCGCCGATCGTACCGTCCTTGGCCTGGTGCCGCTTGCCAATCAGCGCGACGATTCGCCGGGCAATCGCTTCGAGATCACTTCCGAAGATGTTCGTTTGGCCGAGAAGGCAGCCAGCGACAAAGGCTGGGAACTGATCGGCTGGTATCATTCGCATCCGGATTCGCCCGCGCGGCCCAGTGATTTCGACCGCGAGCACGCGTGGCCGTGGTACAGCTATATTATTTTTCGTGTCGAAAAAGCTGAACCGCAGGAGATGCGTTCCTGGCACCTCAATGATGACCGAACCTCATACGCCGAAGAAGGCATCGAATACATTGCGGGCGCGCCCGCGTGAATCGTGATCTCTAAAGACCGAAGGAGACAACACTCATGGCTGTGAGGGTAATTATCCCGACGCCTCTCCGGCAATTCGCCGGTAAGCAGGAGAGCGTCAATCTCGAAGCCGGCACCGTCGGCGACGCACTGAATGTCCTGACGTCGCAATTCAGCGACCTGAAGAAGCATCTCTATTCCGACGACGGCCGCTTGCGCAGCTTCGTCAACGTCTACGTCAACGATGAGGACATTCGCTATCTGCAAAGAGAAAAAACTGCCGTGCAGCAGGGAGACACAATTAGCATCGTGCCCTCAATCGCCGGCGGCGCGAAAGCGTAAAATCAAAATAGCAGAACTGAAGGATATGGAATCATGGCCACACGATTGACTCAACCGTCTGTCGCGCCCGCTGGTGAACCGGCGCTGAGCAAGCCGGAAGTTTTGCGTTACAGCCGCCACCTGATCATGCCGGAAGTCGGCATGGATGGTCAGCTCAAACTAAAGAAGGCGAAAGTCCTGATGGTCGGTTCCGGCGGACTCGGCGCGCCGCTGGGACTTTATCTGGCAGCGGCGGGAGTCGGCCGCCTCGGCATCGTCGACTTCGACACGGTTGATTTCACGAACTTGCAACGTCAGGTTACCTTCGGTACCAGCGACGTCGGCCGCAAAAAGCTCGAAGCCGCACGCGAACGCCTCGCGAATCTCAATCCTGAAATTCAAATCGATACATTCGAGACGCGGCTCACCAGCGAAAACGCCCTCGACATTCTGCGCGAATACGACATCGTCGTCGATGGCACGGACAATTTCCCCACGCGCTATCTGGTCAATGACGCTTGCGTCCTGCTCGGCAAGCCCAATGTCTACGGCTCGATTTTCCGCTTCGAAGGCCAGGCAAGCATTTTTGGTTATCCCGGCGGCCCTTGCTATCGCTGCCTGTATCCCGAGCCGCCTCCGCCAGGTCTAGTCCCTTCTTGCGCCGAGGGAGGTGTTCTCGGCGTTTTGCCCGGCATCATTGGCTGCATTCAAGCCATGGAAACTATCAAGCTCATCATCGGGAAGGGCGACTCGCTCGTTGGCCGCTTGCTCCTTTTCGACGCGCTCGGCATGCGTTTCCGCGAATTGAAGCTTCGGAAGAATCCCGAGTGCCCGGTCTGCGGCAATCATCCGACGGTCACAAGGCTCATTGACTATGCCGAATTTTGCGGCATTCGCGGTGAAGAAGCTCCCGCGCAAACCGTCTCGGTTCCGGAAATCACGCCGAAGCAGTTGAAGCAGCGCCTCGATCGCGGCGATGATATTTATATCCTCGACGTTCGCGAGCCGCACGAATACCAGATTTGCAACCTGAGCGGCCATCTCATTCCGCTCGGCGACCTTCCAAAACGCGTGAGCGAACTGGACAGCTCTCGCGAGATAGTGGCACACTGCAGGAGCGGCAAGCGCTCGGCGGAAGCTGTCGAGTTCTTGACGAAAGCGGGCTTCCGCAAAATATGGAATTTGAAGGGCGGAATCCTGGCCTGGTCGGACGAAGTCGATCCCTCCATCCCAAAATACTGAGAAATGTCAGCCGTAAACCGGAGACAACAACCATGGCGGGGACCAAAATCATAGTTAAAGAC
>JBAUEX010000009.1:0-5055 GCA_049678845.1 Candidatus Acidiferrales bacterium | reverse complement strand
GGCAACGGTATTTGGTTTTCTTCGGCAAATATCTGAATAATCCGCCGATTACCGAACCCAAAGAAGTCATGCAGCGGATGAGCAAAGATTTGCCGTAATCGCTACGTTTGTTCTTTCGCGCTTTCGTGCGCGCTGCTACAAGAGCCGTTTGGATGTGACCGAATCTGCTGCGATTGATCGGCAGCGTGGCGCCGGCCAGAGTTTGCCCCGAACTTTCCAAGCGAGATCGCAAGCTTGCCATTTGTAAATTCTTCCCGAACCATTCCCTCACTCGTGCGTGGAGACTGCAATCGGAGTCGGCACGGTTCGTAAATGCAGGTCGCGCTGGGGAAAGGGTATCTCGATATTGTGCTGCCGGCAGGCAGCGAAAATCTCGTAGTAAAGCTGGCTCTTGAGAATCGTGGGCGTCTCGGTCTGCGTGGCCGTCCAGACGCGGAGTTCAAAATTGAGTGAGCTGTCGCCGAACTTGGTGAAGATAAGTTCAGGCGTCGGGTCGGTGAGAACGTCGGGATGCCGGCGAGCGACGGAGACAAAAATATCGCGCACTTTCTCAGGATCGCTCGCATAGCCGACACCAATCGGCAGCGCGAAGCGAATGCGGCGGTCGTTCGCGGTCCAGTTGATGACGCGGGAGTTGATGAACTCGGAGTTGGGGACGATGATGACTTGATTGTCATTCGTGCGGACCCAGGTGCAGCGGCCGCCGATGCGGACAACCTCGCCATAGGTGTTGCCAACTTCGACGAAATCGCTCAACTTGATAGGACGTTCGACGAGAAGCACCAGCCCGGCGACGAAATTGGCAACGACATTCTGCAGACCGAAGCCAATGCCAATGCCCAGAGCACCGCCTAGGACGAGAAGACTGTCCAAGTTCAGGCCCGTGGACTCGAGACCGATCAGGAGGCCAAGAAGAAAAATCAAGTACGCGCATAGGCGACCGAGGGCGTCGCGTTGGCCGGCGTCAAGCGGGGTGAACGTAAGGATTCTGCCTTGAAAGACTTTACGGCAAAAATGCGCGGTGACGCTGAGCGCGATCAGGAAGATGATGCATTTGACCAGAAAAACGAGCGTGATCGGCGTGTGGCCAATGTTGAAAAGAGGGGCCGTCAAGAAATGACGCAAGCTGCCGCCCAGAGGATAGATGAGCAAGGCCGTCCGATTGCCGATGGGTACAAAGCACGCGAGCCTAGCGCCGAGGGATGCGCCGATTCCGTCCGTGATGTGCATGGGTCGTGCTCCTTTGGTTGTAAGTTTCACTGAAAACAGCATATCGTGACGCCGGGAACGAGAGAAAGACGCAAAGCCGCCCAATCGACGACTTAAGTGATTTCTTCGGAGCGACCCAGTCTCGCCCTGTTTCACTGTGCAGAATGGATGAAGAAATTTCGTACAACGTGAAGCGACCCGCATTGACGAACTCGCGGTCCGCCGTTTGCATTGTGATGAGGCCGTCGTGGACAGACCGCTCGATGGAGCTCTTCTTGACGGCCAAAAGCCGCGTTCTCGCCACTTGTATTTCTGCGGCAGTGCGGGCCGCATCCTTGGAGTAGATCTCGGTAATCTCCATGGTTACTGATCCTAGTGGGGTATCAAGTTCATGGCGGAGTTTCTGAGAAACGGAGCGCGAGATCCCATGCGTCCGGAACAGTTCTTCCAAATCGTTACAGGCCGCGGAGATTGCGATTTGTTGAACACGCGCGACGCCCATACTCATCTTCTTTTCGTGTGGAAATCCGCAACAGGCGCAGCAAGGGCTTGCTCGTGAGACCTTGCACCACGATCGAGAACGCCATGACTCCGAAAGTCAGCGCCGGAATCTGTTGGCGGGTGGAAAAGTCGCTTCCGAGACTCAATGCGAGCGCCAACGAAACAGATCCATGCAAGCCGCCCCAGACCAAAATATGCTTCCACCGGAAGGAGATTTTCTCAGCCAACAGGTTGCTGATCGAGGTAAGGGCGTAAACAGAAAGAGACCGGCCCCAGCAAAACCGCAACAATGGCGAGGAGGATGGCCGCCCATCCATGCAGCAGATCAGCGATTCGAACCTCCATCCCAATCAGCAAGAATACGATTGAGTTGATACGAACGAGGCGTACTCCCCAACGGACCAAAAGGGCCAGCCGCGGGCTCGCGCTTATGGAACATTCTGCGCTACTGAGATTCTTCGACGACGCGGCCGTCGAGAGGCTGAACGGGCCGAACATCGTGCGGATAAAGTTTGGCGAATGCGTTGATCGCCGCCGGAGAAATCTCAATGGGAGTTTTCAGGATAAACCACCTAACACCCTCGGTGCAGGGCGGAGCCGTTACCGAGCCCCTGTAGGTGTAATACGAAGTGTCGTGGGGCAGCAGGCCTGTGGGATTCACTTCAACACCAGGAATCAAATGCTCTTTGCCCGCGGTCTTGGGCATGTATTTCCAAAGTTGATCGACGACCTGCTGAACCGAAGCGCTCCTCCCCGCGTTCATAAGAACCGCGACTCCAGCAAGCTTCCCGTCGTTCGAGTGATACATCAAGTGGAGGACCATATCGTATGGCTTGCCGTCAATGTACTCTTCGCTGGGATGGTGAAAGTGGAACTGCGTCAGTTCGTAGCGTTGGTCGCCCACGATCAGAAAGTTGCCGTTTCCCAGGGAGTAGTTCACGCGGACCGCTGTGTAGCCGTTGTTAATAATTTTGAGCGGGCCGCTTTTATCCACGAACCGTAGAGCGGGAAGTTTGGCTTTCTTCGCGTTTCGAATGTCGATGGGAGACTGTTCCTTGCCGTTGCAGGCAGCATATGCCGGATCGAGGGCAGCCCAGTGCGCGGGGCCGTCGGCCCCTTGGTAACTCCACGGCGTCTTCCACTGCGCTCGCGGACCCGCGGGCGCCAGAACCGACGCAACAACCAGCAATCCAAACGTCACGCAAACTTTTCGCAATTTGCACCTCGATGTGAGCGTAAATCGAGCGCCAATATACTGGTTGCCAGGCATGGACACTTCGTTTACCATCAAATTATGAATGTCGAGGAGTATGCCGGCAGCGGACTGTCCCAAACGGCGGCGGCCATAGGCGAGCCGGCGCGAGCTCGCATGCTCTGCTGCTTGATGGATGGGCGCGCACACACAAGCACGGAGCTTGCGATCGCCGCCGAGGTGAGTCCGTCAACCGCGAGCGTGCATCTGCACCTGCTAAAGACGCAGGGACTGGTGAAAATGGCCGCGCAGGGAAAGCATCGCTACTACAGTCTGGGAGGGCCCGCTGTCGCTCGAGCGATTGAAGGATTGAGCGTCCTTGCCGGCGGCTCGCATGATACGTTCGCGCCAAAAACGCCGACCCGGCTATGCGCGGCGCGCACTTGCTACGATCACATGGCCGGAACGCTGGGCGTCGCGCTCTACGACCGCATCCGGGCACTGGGTTGGCTGGCGACAGATTCGCCGGACCATTACGGTTCATACGACCTCAGTCGAAAGGGCACAAAGGCACTCGAGACCATCGGCATGGATGTGGAAGAGACGCGCACGCTGCGGCGCCGCTTCGCATTTGGGTGCCTGGATTGGAGCGAGCGGCGCCCTCATCTTGGGGGCGCGCTCGGTGCGGCCCTGCTGAATTTCGCACTGAAAAGGAAATGGGTGATCCAGGATCTGGACAGCAGAGCTTTGGCGGTCACAAGCGTCGGGCGACGGGAAATGCTCGCGCGATTTGGCCTTGCTGCTTGATGGCGTCCGAGTGAAGTCGACTCCAATGCTCTTGATCCGCCCCGACAGACAGCGCGAGCTCCTGCGCTTCTCTAAGGCAAAATTGAAAGCGTCAGGTGATTCGCTTTCACCGCTTCGTTGAATGCGGCCGTGTCTTTGGTCGTTAATTCCTCAAACGCCCGGCGCGCGCCGGCAATCTCGTGTTGGAATTCCTTGTTGACCTCAACGGCCTGGTCTGTCGGAGGAAGATCAGCCCCGCTTGAGCCCTCGCCCGGCGAGCCATTGAGTAGCGCACCCAGATAAGTCAATCGTTCATAGAGGCCCATCGGCGCGCGGAACGAATCCTCAGTGCGTCCCGTGAGCGCGGGATCCTCCAATTTCCCTTCCGCGACGACGGCTTTTTGCTCCAGTTCCTTCGCCGCCTTTACCACAGGCGCGTATTTCGTTTCCTCGCCCAACATCTTCTGCACCTCTTCCATTTGTTTGCGGGTCCACTCGATGTGATTGATCATCCCCGCGACATCGCTCATCTCACCGCGGATTTCGAGCAGGAACTGTACTTCGCTTTCGATGTCGCGCTGCGAGCCGAGCGTATGCGGATCGGGGAGCACGTCGAGCGGCGCGGTGAATGTCTTTCCGTCGACCGTCAGCTTTATCGTGTATTTTCCCGGCACCGCGCGCGGCGCTCCGTCAAAATGAACCCAGCTTACAAATGGACGGAAGCCCGTCTTTGGAACTTCTACCCACGGCTCGCCCGGCGGGCTGGTGCGCAGTTTCACGGCAGTAGCCGGATCGTATCGCAGATCCCACCACACACGATTCAGGCCTGGCTTCGCGCCATTCTTGACATCGATGGTTCGAATGATCTTTCCGTCCGCACTCGCAATCGTAATTTGCACTTTCTTTGCGTCGGTTTTCACATAAAAGTTAATGTCGGCGCCATAGGCCGGATTCTGGCCCATAACGTGGCTGCCCACATCGCTCTCTCGCGAGTTGTCGAACGTCCGGAAACGATACGCCGCCCGCGGCTTGAAAAGGTATGCCTCTGAATTCTGAGACGCGTCATAATCGCGCAGCGGCGTGACATCATCGAGAATCCAGATTCCTCGTCCATACGTCGCCACTACAAGGTCGTTGAATTGCGGTTGTATCGTCAGCCAGTAGACGGGCGCCGGAGGCATATTGTTGCGCAACGCCGACCAATGTCCGCCGTCGTCCCACGACACGTAGACCGAATGATCCGTTCCGAGGTACAGCATTCCCTTGCGCACAGGATCCTCAACGATGCAGTGTGCACTGCTGTTTACGGATTTCGGCACACCGCCGCTGATCAGCCGCCACGACTGTCCGTAATCTGTCGTTTTATA
>JBAUEX010000008.1:0-3656 GCA_049678845.1 Candidatus Acidiferrales bacterium | reverse complement strand
CACTCTGTGGTCATAAGGCTGTTGCTCCTTCTTGGCAGAATCTTTCTAGGCAAAAGAGTTATGCCACGAAGCAACAGCCTTTTCAATTTAGTATGAGAAATTCAGGCTAGGGGGAACGCGATGGGTTACGATCAGCGACGCTGGGCGGGGAAGTGGGCGCTAGTGACGGGCGCGAGCGCCGGAATCGGCCGCGCGTTCGCCGAACAACTCGTCGCCGGCGGCGCTAACCTCGTTCTCACGGCCCGTCGTCGCGAACGCCTCGAAGAACTCGCTTCCCAACTCCGCGCCGCCCATTCCATCAAAACCGAAGTCCTAGCAACGGATCTTGCGCAGCCCAACGCGCCCGCCGAAATCCGCGCCTTTACGGAGGCCAAGAACCTAGAAATCGAGCTGCTGGTCAACAATGCCGGTTTCGGCGCCTACGGCGCGCTTTACAAATCCGATCTCGCACGCCAGCTCGCAATGATTCAGGTCAATTGCTCCGCGGTCGTTCATCTGACGCGCCTGTACCTGCCCGAGATGGTCGCGCGCGGCCACGGAGACATTCTCATCGTCGCCTCCGTCGCGGCCTTCCAAGCCGTTCCCTACATTTCGGCTTATGCCGCCACAAAAGCTTTCGACCTGCGTTTCGCCGAGGGCATCGCCGAAGAAGTTCGCCGCTACGGCGTTCACGTTTGCGCGCTTTGCCCTGGCTCGACGACCACCGAGTTTCGCGAAGTGGCCGGCCAGCCCGAACGCACCTTTCGCGGTGCGGAAACGCCAGAAAAGGTGGCGCGGGTCGGATTGCGCGCGCTCGCTGAGGGGAAGAGCAGCGTAATCTCCGGCCTGAAAAACAAGCTCAGCGTCGAAGGCCAACGCCTGGCCCCACGCAGCTTGGTCACGCGCGTTGCCGCCGGCATGTTTGACCCGGGAAAGTAACTTTCGAGGTGCACGAAATGACGCGACCGCGAAGCATCTCGCACGATTTCACTCGCCGCGAATTTCTTTCCGTTTCCGGCGCTTCGGCCGTTTCGCTCGCAACCTTGTGCCCTGCCGACGCCGTGACGTCTCCCGCTCGGCAAACATCGTCCGTCTCGCCGACTGCGTCACCATTTCCGAAGAATTTCCTTTGGGGCGCTTCCACTTCCGCCTATCAAATCGAAGGCGCCGCGCGTGAAGACGGCAAAGGCCTCTCGGTCTGGGACGATTTCGCCCACAAACCCGGCAAAATCCACGACAGTCAGACGGGCGACGTAGCCTGCGATTTTTATCACCGTTACGCCGAAGACATCGCCCACATGCGCGACATGGACCTCACCGCGTTTCGCTTCAGCATTTCCTGGCCGCGCGTGCTGCCCGATGGCACCGGCGCCGTAAATCAAAAGGGCCTCGATTTCTACAGTCGCCTCGTCGACGTGCTCCTCGCCGCGGGCATCGCTCCCGTGGCCACGTTATTTCACTGGGACACCCCGCTCGCTCTGCATCGCCGCGGCGGCTGGCTCTCGCGCGACATGTCACAGTGGTTCAGCGATTACGCCGCCCTCGTCGCGCACGCCCTCTCCGATCGGGTGACGCGCTGGCTCACCATCAACGAGCCGCGCTCGTTCATCGGAGGCGCGTACGTCACCGGAGTGCAAGCGCCCGGTGAAAAGCTAGCCCGCGCCGAATACATGCGCGCCGCGCACATCACCTTTCTCGCGCACGGCCGCGCCGTCCAAGCCATTCGCGCCAACGCGCATCAACCCGCCCAAATCGGCTACGCCTGTGACGTTTCGCCTTCATTGCCCGCGACCGATTCCGCCGCCGACATTGTTGCCGCGCGCGAATCCACGTTTTCGAGCCCTCTCGATCGTTTTTCCGGCGCTCATTGGTGGCGCGAGAACCCCTGGTGGCTCGATCCCGTTTTTCTCGGGCGCTATCCTGCGTCTGCGCTCGCCGCGCTCGGCAAAGACGCTCCTGAAATCCTCGCGGGAGACATGGAAACCATTCACCAGCCTCTCGATTTCCTCGGCGCAAATGTCTATGGCGGTTGGCTAGTGCGCGCCGGCGCACCCGGCCAGATGAATGGCGAGTTCGAGGAGGTTCATTTTCCCGCGGGCTTTCCGCTTACCGCCTTCGGCTGGCAGGTGACGCCCGACGCCCTATACTGGGCGCCCCAGTGGCTTCACGAGCGTTACCACCTGCCGATTCTCATCACCGAAAACGGCTGCTCGTCCCGCGACTGGATTTCCCTCGACGGCAAAGTCCACGATCCCCAGCGCATCGACTTCACGGCGCGCTATCTTCTCGCTCTCGCTCGCGCCTCGCGCGAAGGCGTCCCGCTGCTCGGCTATCTTCATTGGTCGCTGCTCGATAATTTCGAATGGCAGGAAGGCTACACCCAGCGCTTCGGCATGATCTTCGTCGATTTCCCCACGCGCCGCCGCATCCCCAAGGATTCCGCCCTCTGGTACGCCGCCGTCATCAAATCGAACGGCGCGTCACTAACGTAGGTCCCGACCAGCATCTGGCTCGCGTGGGAATGATTTGGCGTTTTGCAGGACAAACGTCACGTATCGGTGGGCGTGTCTGACCATCGATTGTTTGGTGCATATCCGCAGAGCCAGTTGAGAGCCCGATGACGCTCCATCGCAATCGATGTGGCTACCGAAAACTCTTCGTCAGTCAGTTCGCGGTAGGGCTTTCGAAATGCAGGAAAGTCGTCACCGATCGCTGACGGAAAGGCTCCATTCTCCGCTGCTCTTGCGGACGATATTCGCACCACATGCTCAATAGTGAGCCCGCCTGGAAGCACGGGGGGCATGCGTCCGGATTCCTGAAGTTGCCGCGTCCGGGCGCGCCAATGCCAAAGCTCGGCAAGGTCGCGTTGTTTTCTAATGCTGTCTGCTGGGCGAAGCGCCGCTCTTTTGACGAGCAATGCGGCGGATTCCGCAGGAAGCGAATTCGTTAATTCGGGCGTGGCCGGTTGGTCGTACGGTAGTAATTCCGAAACATAGCCAAGCGCCCAGAGGAGACAAACGATAGACTCCGCGAGCCAATTTGCATTCGTTAGAGATTGCTTCGTGATCTCCGGTGGCACCGCTTGCATAAAGTCACGCTCCGGCCGATCCATGTCCTTCCACAATCCACTGTCACGGAGCCGCTGAACCTGGTCCGCGGACCGCCGTTGGGCTTCGGCGATAAATTTACTCTGTTCATCCTTGTTCCATCCCTTCATGAGATCCGCGAGGTAATCAGGTGGAGGAGTTGCAAAGTCCTTTACGAGGAGGTGTTTGAGGATAATAGCTCGTTTCACGACAGCGGGGGCGTCAGGAGGACGAATCTTATTTTTCGACGGGGGGAGCATGCGGGCATGGTAGTACAGGTCACTCGATGTCTACGGATTATATCGGTCGGGAGCACCATCCTTTGCGTTGCATCCAAACATTGGGGATTTCGTCTTTGCACGCACTCGAAAGCCCTGGTGTTTTTGGAGAATTGCGGCATTTCCTTTCGCGCGTCTCCTCCGCGCGAAGTCCTCGTCTTTACTAACCACTAGCCACTCGCCACTGCTACGCCGTCTGCTTTGCCGCGCCCGCGTGCTGAGTATGTGCCCCCGGCTGGTATGTTCCCGCGACAGCCCGTGAAGAAATCGCCAGCCGGGTCCACCCATTGATCTGGATCACCGCGATCGTCAA
>JBAUEX010000007.1:0-5171 GCA_049678845.1 Candidatus Acidiferrales bacterium | reverse complement strand
GAATCGCAATGACAGTCCCCTCCGCGCCCGAAAACAGGCTACTGGCTTAATCGGGCGGGCAATTCGATCTGTGGCAAGGCTGCCACGAAATCGCCGAGAAAAGTTCTAAGATCGTCCCCTTGGGCGCACCACTTTAACCACTACCCCACATTGGGTTTACGCCGCTTTCGCTGAATCAATCGGCAAAGCATTTTGTAGCCCAAGTAGCCCAACTAAAGAAAAACCCAGGCCCGCACGCTCACACCATTCCCGCCGCCACGCCTCATCTCTTTCCAGACCGCCAGCGTAGAGGTCAGTCACAGTTTGCTTCGAGTGGCCGCAGGCCCAGTTCCTCACAGAGATCGGAAACCGACACCTGATCCAGCAGGTGTCGTCTTCTCTTCTGAACTGTAGTGCTTTCGTTCTTTTCGCATGCGTCCTCTCCGTATATCTTAACGGAAGAACGCTCTCTCCAGTTCCAGCTGAGGCGGGACAGTAGCCATATGTGCAGTCTACCACCCGCTGGGCATTCCTAGTCAAAGCGTGGACGGAGGTCAATTTCACAAACGGCTCTGTCTCCTATCCCGTCAACAGCGCACGGGGGTAAGAGCACAGACCCCTCGCGTGTTCTGGACAACAGCTAAAGGAGCATGTAGTCTCTTTTCCTGCACCCATCCCAGGAAGGAGCAAGTCCATGAGTGACAAGGGGGAAAAATCGGCGGGCGATAAACCAACTGTCACGCTGCCTGGAACGGTTGAAAAAATCATCCCTTCGGGAGGTCCAAGTGAACCAGAGAAGGCACAGATTGCAGTGGAAAGCGCCGACGACTTGTACCGCGAGATTCGGATCGAGAACACACTGCAAGATGCCGCTGGCAACGCGGTGGGCTTGAAAAAGGGCGCTGAAGTCGACGTGACAATCGAAGCAGAAGCAGACGCGACGACCCCCAAGAAACATCCCGGAAAATCAGCCCCTCCAGAAGAGAAAGAGTGATTCCGCGCTGGATTTTAATAGCTTCGATAGCGCAGGTTAGAACTTGTGTAGATGGAATTCTTCTTGCAGTTCGGACACTCCAAGCTGAGGCTTTCCGGTGAAAACTTTGGCTTAAGCGGCCATACAAAGGGGTTCGTGTCCACGCCGGGAAATCTCTCGGCTACGATTTTGCTGTAAACGTAGGCTTGCTTGCACTCCGGACAATCCAGAACCCAACTACTGGCCATCGGTTGTAATCGTGACATATCCTGAATTGACCTGTCGCGGGGCGCGAAAGCTTCCGTTCTAGCGAGGTCGCCTCTCTATGCATTCTGAATTCCACCGCGCAACCCGATATCCGTTCGCAGCCAACGTTGAACTCATCGACTTGCGGGAGAGACTTCACGGCACGTACCAGCAACCTGAGCCTGTTTGGGTGTTATGCTTCTACGAGAAGCCCATTCCCCGAAGGGACGAAGGTCACGCTGCGGATTACGCATGACGGAGCAAGTTTCATGGGCTGGGGCAAGGCGCTCTATCTCAAACCGAACTCTGGGATGGGAGTAGCCTTCGCGAACATCGAGCCAACCTGCCAAACAATCCTGGAGAAGTGGATTGCGAGCCTAAGAGCGAAATAGGTCCTACGCCGAAGTGACGGGTGGAACTCTGCCGCTGGGCGTCCGGGCTGCCATTGCGACTAACCCGCTCGGTCGCATCAATCGTGCAGCAGCACGTTCAACAGCGACCCGTGCACCTGCATGCCGCCATTGTATTTGATGAATCCCAACTTGCGGAATTTGTTCATGAAGAAACTGATGCGCGAACGCGTGGTGCCCACCATTGACGCCAGCGTTTCCTGGCTCACTTTCGGAATCGTTGACTCGGTCGCTCCCTCACGGCAATAACGTGCCATTATCAGCAACGTGCGCGCGAGGCGCTTTTCGCTTGGATTGAATAATTGGTCCACCAAGTCCGCCTCCACGCGCGCCTTGCGCGTCAGTAAGTAGCTCATGAAGAAGTCGGAGAAATCGCAATCCCCGTGGAGTGCCCGTGCCATCCGCCGGTTGTCGATCCGCACCAAATGGCAGGCTGTCGTCGCGGTCGCTGTGGACATGCACACTTTCGTCCCCGCGATTCCATCCTCGCCAAAGAAGTCCGTCGGCCCAAGGATTCCGACGACCGCTACCTTCCCTTCCTTAGAATTCACGGAGAGCTTGATGCTGCCATCACGTATGTAATAAACATGCTTCGACGGTTCGCCTTCCGAGAAAACAATCTCATGTTTCCGGTGCGCTTCGGGTCTGCGCCCAATCCCCGCTGCACTCAAGAACAGCAGCGGGTCAAAGCTCCGCCTTCGATACCCTTTCCGTTTGCCCTTGCTTTTCGTCCTGTTCTTTTTTCTCAATGGACACACATGTGGTTTACCTCCGAATCAAATTCTCCGGTTTTTGGCGTCGCTGTAACCCCGAACGAAGCGCGACCTCGCCTTGAGCGAAGTCGCGCCGAAACATAAGGCCGTCGTCCCAAAGAACGTGAGGTTTCTAGTACATCCCGCCCATGCTGCCGCCGCCTCCGACAGCCGCAGCCTTCATTCCGTCTTCCTTGATTTCGACCACTAGGGCTTCAGTGGTTAGCATCAGGGCGGCGATAGACGCGGCGTTCTGCAATGCTAGGCGGGTGACCTTGGCGGGGTCGATTACACCGGCCTTGACCAAGTCGGTGAATTCGCCGGACTCAGCGTTGAAGCCGAAGTTCTCATCCTTTGATTCGCGGATGCGGCCGACGACCACGGCGCCCTCGTGCCCAGCGTTCTGGGCAATCTGGCGCGTGGGCTCTTCGAGCGCGCGCTTCACGATGTTCACGCCGATCGCTTCATCGTCGTGGACCTTGAGCTTTTCCAGGGCCGGCAGGCAGCGCAGAAGAGCAGTGCCGCCGCCGGGAACAATGCCTTCCTCGACCGCAGCGCGAGTGGCATGCATGGCGTCCTCGACGCGAGCCTTCTTCTCCTTCAGCTCCGTCTCCGTTGCCGCACCCACCTTGATCACCGCTACGCCGCCAACAAGCTTCGCCAGGCGCTCCTGGAGCTTTTTCTTGTCATAGTCCGAGGTGGTTTCCTCGACCTGCGCGCGCAGCTGCTTGATGCGGCCTTCGATCTCGCTGGCCTTGCCAGCGCCCGCGACGATCGTGGTGTTGTCCTTGTCGATGGTCACCTTCTTGGCGCGGCCGAGGTCTTCGAGATTCACGTTCTCAAGCTTGATGCCGAGATCCTCGGTGATCGCCTTGCCGCCGGTCAGCGTGGCGATATCCTCGAGTATGGCCTTGCGGCGATCGCCAAAGCCCGGTGCCTTCACCGCAGCGCACTGCAGCGTTCCCCGAAGCTTGTTCACTACGAGCGTCGCGAGCGCTTCGCCCTCAACGTCCTCAGCAATGATCAGCAACGGCTTGCCCATCTTGGCGGTCTGTTCGAGCAAGGGCAGCAGGTCCTTCATCGAGCTGATTTTCTTCTCGTGGATCAGGATGTGAACGTCTTCCAGCAAGCACTCCATCCGCTCTGGGTCGGTGACGAAGTAGGGCGAGAGGTAGCCGCGGTCGAATTGCATTCCTTCCACCACTTCGAGCGTCGTCTCCATCGTCCTCGATTCCTCAACGGTGATGACGCCGTCCTTGCCTACTTTCTTCATCGCCTCGGCAATGATGCTGCCGACCTGCTTGTCTGTGTTGGCGCTGATCGTCCCGACTTGCGCGATCATGTCGCCCTTCACGTCGCGGGAGAGCCTCTTGATCTCTCCCACGGCGGCTTCCACGGCCTTCTCGATGCCGCGCTTAAGCGCCATCGGGCTGGCACCCGCGGCAACCGTCCGCACGCCTTCGCGGAAGATGGCCTGCGCCAGAATCGTTGCCGTTGTGGTGCCGTCGCCGGCGACGTCGGAGGTCTTCGAAGCAACCTCACGTACCATCTGCGCGCCCATGTTCTCCAGCGGATCCTGTAACTCGATTTCCTTCGCAACGGTCACACCGTCCTTGGTAATGATCGGCGCACCGAACTTCTTCTCAATCACCGCATTACGCCCCCTCGGGCCCAGTGTGATCTTGACTGCGTCGGCGAGAATGTTGACACCGCGCAGAATCGCCTGACGTGAATTCTCACCAGTTACAATTTGTTTTGCCATTGGATTTCACCCTCCTGGGTGAATGCGAACTTGTCGCCGGTCCAAAACCTTAACCTTTCGGATCGGCGAAACTATTTCTTGCCGGATGCTGCCTTGGCGATCCCGCTAAGCTTTGCCAGGATTTCCTCCTCGCGGAGGATCAGGTACTCCTGGTCATCGAGCTTGATGTCGTTGTCGGTGTACTTGCCGAACAAAATCCGGTCGCCCACTCTCACATCAAGCGGGGTGCGATGGCCCTTTTCGATCTTGCCGGCTCCGACGGCCATCACTTCCCCCTCCTGAGGCTTTTCTTTAGCCGTGTCGGGGATGATGATGCCGCCCTTCGCGGTTTCTTTCTCTTCCAACCGCCTTACCAGAACACGGTCGTGCAGGGGAGTCACATTCACAGTCATTATCTTTAACCTCCGCTTAATTCATTCTGAAGATCCCAAAAGTAAGGTCGTCATGACCCTCGACACTAAAGGCGAAAAATCTTCCTGTTCTTCTGTCGCGCCACTTCCAGGTCGTCGGCTTCGCTTTTCTGGTGGTCGATTTTCTTTCACCCAGCTGCATCGTGTCAAAATAACCCGAGCAGTTCCGCACGAAGCGAGTCACAGTGCTCGTGGCAACCAGCACCCGATACATCGGCGGCAGAATCGTCCGGACAATCTCAAGAGCTCTAGTTAATAGCGCTCGATTCTGGTCTATCGGGAACGGCAGGCGGATTGATTAGCGTGCATAGCTCATCCTTGATGTTGCGATATATTTCGTAGGCAACGACTTCCGCAGTCCGTTGTTTAAGCAGGTCGTGGTACGAAGTCCAACTCAACGGGTCTCTGGGTTCGGCCAACAGCACGCTGAGTTTTTCAGCTTCATGAGAGTAATCACTAAAAGCGTTGTTCATTCTCGTGAGTAGTACTTCGCGGCTAACTAGCTCCTTCATGTTCATTTGACCATCTCCTGTGCGCCGGTTAAACCGGCGAGGTGTAGTGAATGCAAAAGTCATACGAATGTGAAATAGCGACCCACATCGGCCCCGAGTCATGCGGAGCCGCTCGCAAGGGCGGCGT
>JBAUEX010000006.1:0-10592 GCA_049678845.1 Candidatus Acidiferrales bacterium | reverse complement strand
TACGACGGCGATGTCTACACCGATCTCAGCAAAAGCAACCCTGTGCCCCCCGAGCTGGCCCGCTATGCCGAGGAGTACGTCTGGGACTGGCCCGCGCGCGTGGACTTCAATGGCAAAGTCACCGGCGTTTACGCGGACTATCACTACGTCGGGACCCGCGATGTCGGCGGCTCACCAAATGAATTCACCGTCAAGCTGATGGAAGCGATCGAGGACAAGAGCCTCGCCGCACCTCCGGCTCTCCCCACGCCCCCGTCACAGCAAACGCCGCCACCCGCTGCGCCAGTTCGCATGGGGACGGGCCCATTGCACGTCGTGTGGTCTGACGCAGATCAGATATTTCGGGACATCAATCCCACAGAGACCAGCCGCCTGCCGCGCTACAAAGGCGATCTTGAGCTGATCAATCACTCCGCAGGATCAATCACCTCAGAGGCCTACCACAAACGCTGGAATCGCGAGAATGAAACTCTCGCCGAAGCTGCCGAGGAGACTTCTGTCGGCGCGGCTTGGCTGGGCGGCCGGTCCTACCCTCAGGAGCGCCTGACGCATGCGTGGAGACTCCTTCTCAGCGGGCAGTTCCACGACATCATGGCTGGCACAGCCACTCCACAGTCATACAACTATTCTTGGAATGACGACGTGATCGCCATGAATCAGTTCGCCCAAGTGCTAACCAGCGCCACGGGCGCCATTGCAGCCGGGCTCAACACGCAAGCCCGCGGCACCCCGATCGTCGTCTTCAATCCGCTGAACATCAAGCGCCAAGATGTCGTCGAAGCCCATATTGACTTTCCCAATGGCGCTCCTCACGGCGTGCGAGTCACGGGTCCTGACGGCAGCGATGTGCCCGCGCAATTGGAGGCCGATGCAAATGGCAAATCCAAGGTCCTGTTTCTCGCCACTGTGCCCTCGGTCGGCTACACGGTCTATGATGTTCAGCCTTCCAATTCCTCTGCCTCGCAGGATTCGGAACTCAAAGTAAGCGATTCCTCGCTTGAAAACGCTCGCTATCGCGTCACGCTGAATAAAAATGGCGACGTCTCCAGCGTCTTCGATAAGAAAATCAATCGCGAACTCCTCTCCGCTCCGATCCGCTTGGCCATTCTCACGGATAATCCAGAACGGTGGCCGGCTTGGAACATGGACTTTCAAGATGAGCAGCGGACTCCGCGTGCATTCATCGGCGGCGCGGCGAAAATCCGCGTGGTTGAGAACGGCCCTGTTCGTGTGGCAATTGAAGTCTCACGCGAAGGCGAGGGTTCCAAATTCGTCCAGTTCGTTCGTCTCTCCGCTGGCGACGCCGGAAATCGCGTCGAGTTCGGCAATATCATTGACTGGCACACCCGGGGAGTGAACCTCAAAGTCGTGTTTCCGTTCACTGCCTCGAACCGCTTGGCCACTTACAATTGGGGCATCGGCACCATCCAGCGTCCCAACGAGGACGAGCGTCAGTTCGAAGTCGCATCTCACCGCTGGGTTGATCTGACGGACCAGAGCGGTTCTTTCGGTGTCACCGTTCTCACCGATGACAAAAATGCCACCGACAAGCCGAGTGACAACACCCTGCGCCTCACTCTCATCCGCACTCCCGGCACTCGCGGCGGTTATACTGATCAGGGCTCGCAGGATTTGGGCCATCACGAATTGATCTTCGGACTTGCTGGCCATGAAGGCGACTGGCGTCAAGGCCAAACAGACTGGCAAGCCTACCGGCTCAATCAGCCGCTCATCGCGTTTGAAAGCTCGAAGCACGCGGGCTCGCTGGGCAAGAATTTTTCTCTCCTCAAGGTGAGTGACGATCGCGTGCGGCTAATGGCCCTTAAAAAAGCGGAAGAGAATAATGATGTAATCGTCCGGATCGTCGAAATCAGTGGGAAGCCAGAACCCAACGTGCGAATCTCGTTTGCCGCACCGGTTATTTCCGCGCGCGAAGTGGACGGTCAGGAGCGGCCCATCGGCCCCGCGACGGTCGAGAAAGGGGAACTTGTCTCCTCTTTTACCACCTATCAGCCTCGTTCGTTCGCGATCAAACTGGCTCCGCCTCGCACCAGAGTTCCTGAGCCAATTTCGCAGTCCGTCGCGCTGCACTACGACGCATCCGTTGCCACCGACGAAGGCAAACCCAGCGAAGGCTGTATCGATTGCGATCTGAACAGCCAGGACCCACCCCAAGGGAAGGCTCTCCCTGCCGAAATGCTCCCTTCGGACATCGCCTACTCCGGGATCCATTTCCATCTCGCGGCTGCCGGCAATGGCAACCCCGATGCTGTAACGGCCAACGGGCAAGCTGTCGATTTACCCGCGGGCAAATTCAACCGAGTCTATATTCTCGCCGCCTCATACGCGCCGGAGGAGCGCCGCAGACGCGATCCGTTCCGTACGCTGCTCGGCGACCAAAAGGGCGTTTTTCGCGCGGGAGATAATTCGGTCGATCTAACGATCGAGGATTGGACCGGCTTTGTAGGCCAGTGGGACAATCGCATCTGGAACCAAGAGGAGGTCCCCATTCACTATCGGGTCGGCTATACTCCACCGCCAGACGCTCCCAAAACGCGCACAGAAGAACTCTTTTCCGGAAAGATAATTCCCGGCTTTATCAAGCGAGCGCCAATCGCGTGGTTCGCTGAGCATTCTCATGACACCGACGGCGCTAATATCGCGTACGCCTATTCGTACCTGTTTGCTTATTCGCTCGGTCTTCCGCCGGGCGCGCGAACGCTGACGCTGCCGGACAATGACGCAATCCGCATCCTGGCCGTCACCGTCGCAAACGAAAATTCGCACATCCGTCCAGCTCTACCGCTCTACGACACCCTTAAGCCGGGCGAAGATATACGATAACGTCATGTTCGTCATTCCCAAAGGCGGGCCTCCTCAGTGTCAATGCCAGTTGAGTCGCGGGCCGGATGCGCGTAAGGCTTCCAAGCGCATCCCATTTTTTCGCCGGAGAGGATCCTCATGAATAACGCCATGGCCGCGATCATCCTATTGGTCGTCGCCGGAGTGATGAACGGCAGCTTCACCCTTCCGATGAAGTACACGCGCGAGTGGGCTTGGGAGAACACCTGGCTCGTCTGGACGATCTGGGCATTGGTGATCTTCCCGCCGGTGATGACGGTTGTCACTGTGCCCCATTTGCGCGGCGTGTATTCGAGTGTCGCTCCGGCGATCATCATCACGGTTGCAGCGTGCGGAGCCGGATGGGGAATCTCGCAGGTTTTTTTTGGCCTCGCCGTCGATTCCATAGGCATTGCGCTGGCCTTCTCGGTAATTCTCGGCATTTCGGCCGCCGTTGGTGCTCTGGTGCCGCTCTTCCAATCGCAGCCGGAAACCAGGCGGGAGATTCTCGTTCTCGCGGGAGTCGCGCTTGTGGTGATTGGCATCGGGATTTGTGCAGTCGCCGGACGTCGACGCGAAGCCGCTCTCGGACGCGCGCTGGATCCCCACAAAGCCTCGGTGACCCGTGGATTGGTTTACTGCACAATCAGCGGCGTCGGCTCGGCGCTGGTCGGAATTGGCTTGTGGCTGGGAACGCCAATCGGTGTAGCCGCGGAACATCTCGGCGCGAGTATCACTTGGTCACCGAACGCCATTTGGCTACCGTTGATGGTGGCGGGCGGGATCCCCAATCTCATTTACTGTCTGTATCTGATCGGCAAAAATCACAACGCGAATCGCTTCGCCAAGCCTGCCACCGGTAGTTACTTCATCCTCGCAGGAATCATGGGCATATTTTGGTTCGGCAGCACGCTGATGTACGGAATCGCCGTCAGACCTCTGGGAACGGCCGTCGCATGGCCTATTTTCATGTCTCTCATCGTCATCGTCGCCAGCATCTGGGGCGTTCTCACGGGAGAATGGAAGGGTGCGGGCAAGCGCCCGCTGCAAATCATGTACGGCGGGGTCGCCGTCCTCATCCTCGCCATCATTGTTCTCTCCCGCGCGAGTTAGCAGACTTTTTGTGCGCGCCATCACATTTTGGTAGACGAGAAAGTCTTACTCCGCCTTCCTGTTTTTCTGCGTCGGCGCGACGGGCGCTCGCGGGGATGGATCCATGACCGCCGATTGACTCGTGGCTTCGCCCGTGGCCCACTTTTTCCACACGGCGGGATCCGTCAGCATTTCCATGTAGACACCGCCCACGACGGGCCGGGCCTGAAAACCGGTTTGCGTCCCGTCGACAGTCCAATACCAATCGCTTAACGGGACACGGGTTGGGGTGCGCTCGGCGAAGTTGTACACGCCAGAGAATAAATCGCTGAACTGAGCTTTCGATGTTGCCAGCGCCGCAGACCAGGATTCCCAGTCGAGTTTGGTAAAGTTTGCCCGGTTGTCCAGCGGGAAACCAAAAGCAGTGGAACGGGTCTGGTAATACTTCAGTTCCTCCTGGGCAAGGCTCGCGGGAAATAAGTGGAGGCCGAGGACGCGGTCCCACACCAAGTTGTATTTCTGGCTCCAGGTTCCCGGCTGGTCAAACGTCAGGCGGGTGTGGCCGTGGTCTTTCGCCATCTGCATCCACTTGGCCGCATCTTGTTCCGCGGTTTGGCGGAAACCCTCGCTCTCGGACGTCTTGCCGAGCATGCGCGCCAGCATCGCGTAGCCGCCCAGCGCCTCGATCGCTTTCAGGGAAAGATTAGCGTTGTGACTGAGCAAGCCGGTAAAGTCATCCGTACAAAGCTGATCGCCTGGATCAAGCCCGTTCTTTTTTAGGTAATCCGCCCACTTCGTGAGCACCGGCCAATAGCGCGCTGCAAACTCCGCGTTGCCTTCCGCCTTGGCAATTCCGGCGACCATCAACAGCATGTTGCCCGATTCTTCGACGGGCATGCTTTCCATCCGTTCAGGATTGCGGCCATTGTCCAAGGGATACGTTCCCAGATCGTGAGGCGCATAGAAATACGGCCACTGGCCGGATTTGGCATAATCCAGCAACGGAATCAGGGAGTCCTCAAGAAGCTGGGGGTTGAGCAGCAAGAGGAGCGGAGACTCGGGATAAATCACGTCGACGGTCTGCGCGCAACCGCAACTGGAGATTTCCTTCAAGAACATCAGCGGGTGGCCGTCCATCCCAGTGGCCAACGTGTTTGCGGCAAAGGCTTGACGATAAGCGAGTGCAGCGACCTCTGCGTAATGCTCGCCTCCCACGCGGGCAAGATCGGCCATGAGTTCTTCATCGAACTGCTGGCTGCGCGCGCTCAGCGAAGAATAGTCACGCTCGGCGTTTTCAAGCAGTTGGTTGATCGAAACTCCGCTATGCTGCCAGAAAGGCTGAAGGCGATTCCCAAAATATTCGACGGGATTGATTGCGTCGTAGGCCAGCAGGAGATGTCGCGAGACAGGTTTGCGCCCCACCGAGCCCAGCAGAAACGCAAACGCTATCACCGGCCCGTGATCGTTCGCGGCGCGCGGCATGCGCGTGTCCATCGGGGAGGTCAGCTTCCCGTGGGAAATGAACTCTCGGATAGCAGTTTCCCCGGGCGACACGGTTTCCTCCGATGATTCGTCGACGGGAGCGGCGACGTAAAGATAGCCCCAGTCGATGCGAACAGAATCTCCAGCCCGGCCGAGAATCGGTTGCGCCGAAGTCCCCATCCGCAGCGCGCTGAGCCCCTGGATGCTTTCGCGTTCCCAGGTCACCACCTCGTGCGGCGTGTTCACCACAAGTTCGGCACTGTTGTCGAAGTAAATCTCCACTTGATGATGTTTTCCATCCAGAGAGCGAACCTCCCAGGTTAGATAAGTCACCGGGCGGCTGAGAACATCGATTTGGCGCGGAAGATCGGAAGTAAGGAATGTGAGACGAACGGCGATGTTCTCGGCTTGAAACTCATAAATCGTTCGCGTCGGCAACACCGACTGGCTTAGCTGTCGCGCCGGAGTCACTTCTCTGGGTTCATCGCCCATGATGCGATAAGCCTTGCCGTCGACTCGAATAATGCTTTGCATCGTCATGCGCGCGCCAGTCCAATGCCGCGTTGCGTCATAGGTCAAGTGGTCGGCAAATGACCAGATACTGAAGTAAGGGTCCATCGCCACCAGCGGGACTGCCGGAGGCCGAAAAGCATCTCGGGCTCCTTCCCCCGTGGCGGTTATCGGGAATGCAAGGAGCAGTAAAGCCAGCCATCTGGTTTTCATCGACCACCTTCTCGCCCGGGAAGCATTCGTTCCCGATCCATGAGTTTTGAGAGAACGAGCATTCTATAACGTCGCAGAAGAAAGGCCACTCGGGGTTCCCGTCAAACGAGCGCACCGTTAATTTATTACGGGCATTGGCGGTGACTTCCATTATGACCATGTCGGCGGCAGGCTGATGACGCAATTCGGGATGGGTTCGACGATGACTCCGCGGAACGATGCGAGCCCCTCGCGCGGCCAGTGGGATCTTTCCAATGCTTACCGCTATCTTTCCGAAGCATACGGCGGTTATCGCTTTGACGTAATGCACGGAATCAACGTGGATGCAGGCATCTTCATGTCCTACATCGGGGGTCATGGCGGGAAGGGCGGGCCAAAGCAGAGTTTCTCGGACTTGCGGCGACCATCCTTAGGAAGATCCCGTCACACCGGAAGCCCGATGCTTGGGGATACGGAAATGTGATCATGGTCACAGCTAAAGTGCACGACTTGTTATATAAAACCGCGGGATCTTGTTTTTTCTTTCGGAGTCGCGAAATGAGGCGCCTTTGTGCGCGGATCGGTTGCGCCATATTTGCCGTCGCGGCGCTCACGCGTCTCTCATCATCGGCGAGAGCGCAGGGGAATGCTGCGAGTCTCTATAACGCGAGGTGCGCGGTCTGCCATGCTGCCGATGGGACGGGGAACACGACGGCAGGCAGGAAGCTGGGCGCGCGAGATTTTGCTTCGCCCGAGGTTCAGAAGGAAACCGATCAAGAACTCATCGAGATCACCGCGAAGGGCAAGAACAAGATGCCTGCCTATGGAAACTCACTTAAGGACTCACAGATTAAGGAGCTCGTCGCATATATTCGTGAACTCGGAAAGAAGAGATAGAACAACCTCGTTGGAAAGGAGAGCCCGGTGATTGAAATACTCAAAGATCTTCCTTGTGGGATTGATGGCGTCAGGGCGATTGGGAAGATATCAAAGGAGGACTACGAGCACGTTTTCGTACCGCTTTTCGACGAGATACGACGAGAGGGACGTCGCGTTCGGTTTCTCTATCAGCTTGGACCGGAATTCGAGGGGTTTACTCCGGGTGCGGCCTGGGAAGATGCAAAAATCGGCTTCCATTTCATGCGGCTTTTCGATGGCTGCGCCGTCGTAACTGATCTGGGCTGGATTCGAGAATCGACCCGGCTGGCTGGTTTTCTTATGCCATGTCCCGTCCGGCTATTCAGCAACAAGGAATTTGACGAGGCCATTGACTGGCTACACTCACTTCCGGAAGGGCCCGCCGTTTCTCATCGGCTTCTCCCGGAATCTGGTGTGATTGTGGTCGAAGTCCAGCAAGCTCTCCGCGCGCAGGATTTCGACGCCCTGGCGCTTACCGCAGATGCTTGGATAGAAGCGCATGGCAACCTGCAAGGCCTAGTGATCCATGCCCGCGAATTTCCGGGCTGGGAGAATTTGGGGAGCTTATTTCGCCATGTGCGATTCGTTCGCGATCATCATCGGAAAGTAAAAAGGATTGCGTTTGCAGCGGATAGCAAGCTGGCGAGCCTCGCTCCCAGGATCGCCGACCATTTCATTCGAGCTGAGGTGAAAAGCTTTGGATACGACGAACTCGACGCCGCAATCGCATGGGCAGCTGGTCTCGCCACCCGAAGCGCTGGTTCGCCACAAGCCATGTCGAACTAATAAAACGTTCCATTGCTTAGCTCCGAGAAATCATTTCCAGTGAGGCAGATGACAGAGTCCAAGCAAAAAGAATCAGACTCTTCAATCGAGCGCGACCTTCTCGATAATATGAGCGAAACCTTGCGGTCAATTGCTCCTCGATCCTCGCAGGAAGGGCGCGATGCACGAACAAACAGTTGGAGACTTCATTGTTGGTCTCCCAAACCCATCCCCGGCTGTGCCGGATCGGCTCACCAGAATGGGCGGCCAGTTTACACCGAGTTTTTACGACGTGAAGTAAATCCAGGGAGGTCTAACCTTCCAGAGGAGGTTTCTATGAGCGCGCCATTGATTGGAATGTCTTTTGCGTCGTTCGTGGTGGTGACAATTGTCAGCGGAATTGCGGGTGCGATCATTCACTGGGGCTTCCGCTATCGCTTGTTCCAGGGGATTGACGGGTGCCTCGGCCAATGGATCGTGGCGTGGTTGGGCGCGTGGCTGGGTCCTGCGGTGCTCGGGCATTGGTTCGGTTCGGCGATGGTGAGCGGCATTTATATCGTTCCGGCGTTCATCGGGGCGCTTGCTGGCGCGTTCGGCGGCACGGTTAACGCCAAGGTTCTTGCAGGAATAGCATCGCAAAGGGGATCGTAGGGGGAAGCAGGACCATCTTAGCAGTTGCGAGCGACATTCAGGGCAGCGGCAACCGGCGGCGGTGAAGTGAGCCGGACGCTCAAACCACAGTCGGAAATCGACAATTAGTTGTATTTGCGCTCTGAACTTGTCGGGCTAAGCGCCATGATTCCGATTGGCCTGGCTGACTCGGCCGGTCTGCGCGGAAGTTTCGACAATTGAGAGCGGGGAGAGTGGAATGATCAGGGACCGGGTCGTCGAAATGCGTGTGGCAGAACCGTCGCCGGCAACAGCGCGGGTGAAGAAGCATGGAGCAGGACGGTATCGGCCGGCGAGTTGGCTGTTCGCGCGCGAAGGGGTGAGCGAGGCGGTCGCGACGCGGGTTCACTTCGACGCCAGCCCGGAAGCGGCCTGGGATCGCCTTATGTTCTTTGAGGAAGTTCCCGGGCGCGCGCCGTTGCTTCTTCGCGCGCTGTTGCCGCGCCCAATCCGAACGGAAGGCGACAAGACGCGGATTGGAACAAAAGTGCGCTGTGTATATAAGGGAGGGGATTTGGTCAAGCGCATCACGAGCGTTGAGGCACCACATCTCCTGGAATTCGAGGTGGTTGATCAGCGATTGGGGATCGAGGATTGCATCCGCACGCTGGGAGGCTCGTACCAAATCTATAGCTGTGGCGATGCGGCTGACGTGGTGCTGATCACGAATTATGAGGCGTACTTGCGTCCGCGCTCGCTGTGGCGTCCTCTCGAAACGCTTCTGGTGAGCCAGCTCCACAAGCACATTCTCCGCGGCGTCAGCGCGGCAGTTTTTCATCGAGATCCAGCCGTGCGCCCAGCCGTCGCGGAATCGCTCAAACCTCTGTGCGCCCCTCCGGGAGGTCTTGCGTGCACAGTTTTGCAATCGAGTTCCCGCCGTTAGCCGTCATACGCGCCAGCGTAGCAGCTGTTTGGCTATACGAGGGGCTCTGGTGCAAAATCCTTGGCCGCGTGCAATCGCAAGTGGGAGTGGTGACGGCAGTGCCGCGGCTGGGGCCGCGCTTTGGAAGGCCTTTCCTCAAGGCGCTCGGCGTGGTGGAGGTTGCGCTCGCCGTGTGGGTGATGGTCGGAATTGCGCCGGGCGTGTGCGCGATCACGCAGACGGCGTTGCTCGTTGTACTGAATGCGAACGGGCTGCTGTGGGCGCGACGCTTCATCCACGAGCCTGCGGGGATGGTCGTGAAGAACATCGCGTTCCTCGTGCTGGTGTGGGTGTGCGGCGCAATCCCTAAAGGTGGGCTGTGAAACCGGAAACGGCATGGCACACGGGACGGCTTGGCTGGTCGAACGTGGCGCAGCGGCTGCTTTTTGGGCGCATGTACGAAGACGCGGAGATTGAGCGCGCGGCGTTCCGAGGCAGAAGGCGCGTATTTTGCATCGCGTCGGCGGGCGACACGGCGCTGCGGCTCGCCGAGGAGCATGAAGTAGTGGCTTGCGACATCAATCCCGTTCAGCTTGCGTATGCTGAGCGGCGAGCGAACGGGGAGCCGCAGGAAACGGGCGACGCCGAGCGAGCGATGAATTTGGCGCGCGCTTTCATGCCGCTTATAGGGTGGCGGGCAAAAGTTGTGCGCACATTCCTTGCGTTCTCTGATGTCGCCGAACAGATGACATTCTGGAGGAATCATCTCGACACGCGGCGCTTTCGCGCCGGCTTTGACACGCTGATGTCTGCGCCGATTTTGCGCGCGATGTACGCCCGTCAGTTTCTTTCTTTTTTGCCGTCAAGATTCGGAGCTGTGCTTCGGAAACGGATGGAGAGGGGATTCGTCCGGCATCCGAACTTCGTGAACCCGTACGCGCGGGCGCTCTTCCTCGGCGAAACGAGCAAGAATTCCAGGCGTGGAGTGCCGAATGTTCGATTCGTACTGGGAGATGCGGCATCCTGGCTGGAATCATGTCCTGCCCAGTGCTTCGACGGCTTCACGCTGTCGAACATTTTGGATGGGGCGGAACCGGCTTACCGTGTGCGGCTGATGCGGGCCGTCCGACGCGCGGCCAGGGAGGAGGCCATCATCGTCTCGCGAAGCTTTGCAGAGCCACGGCCGGAGTTTGACAGCAACCTTGCCGAATGCGATCGCTCGATGCTGTGGGGAGTCGTGGACGTCCGCAGTGCGCATGCG
>JBAUEX010000005.1:0-9564 GCA_049678845.1 Candidatus Acidiferrales bacterium | reverse complement strand
ATTGACGCTGGATGCCCTCCGACGTTATGCTAGAAGGGTTTCGGGCGAAACGAACGGCCGGTTTGGTGCATCTGATACTATGGGCGCAGGTTGCGCGGCACAGCCGGTGGAAGATCGGGCGCGGGCGGAAGGTTTAAGGTTTTCTTCGTGGTGCGAAGCCACCATTTTCATCCGTCATATCGTTATCGTTAAAGACTCTGCTCGCCGGAGTGTCATCTCCGGCTGAGCGAACTATTGTGCTACGCGTTCTTTCTGCAGCCGAAGGCTCGCCCCGCTTGGGGGAGGACACTTGACATTGGCAATTGAAGAGAAATACGACCAGGTACGTCAACTTATCAACATGGGCAAGGAACGCGGTTATCTCCTTTATGACGAGGTAAACGACATCCTTCCGGCGGAGGTACATTCCTCCGAGGAAATCGATGACCTGCTCTCTACTTTCGAGCGCTATGGCATCGACGTCTACGAAGACCTTTCGAGCGCCAAGGCCGCCATCGCCGCCGGTGAAGCAGGTGACGCCGCCGAGCCCGTGAAGGAAGAGGCGTCGTCGTCGGCCTCCGATAACGAAGTCGAACTCGATCTGACGCCCGGCGCGCTTGAAAAGACAAACGATCCCGTCCGCATGTACTTGCGCGAGATGGGCACGGTCCCCCTGCTGACGCGCGAAGGTGAAGTCGCCATCGCCAAGCGCATCGAGCGCGGTCAGCTCCTCGTCCTGAAAACGATCACTCGTTCGCCCGTCGTGCTCAAGGAAATCATGGCCATTGGCGACGATCTTCGCCAGGGCGCCCGCTCCATCAAGGAAATCGTCCAGTTCGACGACGAAGAGCTCACCGAAGAGAAAATCGAAAACAAAACCAAGCAGACGCTCAAGCAGCTTGACCGCATCGCGAAACTCTACCTGCAAGCTCTCAAGCAGGCGCTGAAGCTCGACCGCACGGTGAAATCCAAGAAGCGTGCCTACCTTCATGCCAAGTATGCCGTCGCGCGCACGCGCATCGAGATGTCCAACCGCGTTCGCGAAATCGAATTCAATCTCTTCGAACGCAAGCGCCTGATCGACAAGATTCGCCAGACCGTCGAGCGCGTTCACGTCCTCGAACGCGAAATCACTAAGCTCGAGCGCCGTGTGGACGCTTCCAAGGGCGACGTTCTCTCCGAAGCTCGCCGCGATCTGAAAGACCGCCGCACCGAACTGCGCGAGATCGAAATCTCCGCCGAAGTCAGTCCGGCCGAACTGAAGCGCACGCTGCAAATCATCGTTCGCGGCGAAATCGAAGCCGAGCAAGCCAAGAAAGAACTGATCGAAGCCAACCTCCGCCTCGTCGTTTCCATCGCCAAGAAATATACGAACCGCGGCTTGCAGTTCCTCGACCTGATTCAGGAAGGCAACATCGGCCTGATGAAGGCCGTCGACAAATTCGAGTGGCGCCGCGGCTACAAATTCTCCACCTACGCCACGTGGTGGATTCGCCAGGCCATCACGCGCGCCATCGCCGACCAGGCGCGCACCATCCGCATTCCCGTGCACATGATCGAAACCATCAACAAGCTCGTGCGCACCAGCCGCCAGCTTGTTCAGGAACTCGGGCGCGAACCCACGTCGGAAGAAATCGCCAAGCGCATGGACATTCCCGTTTCGAAAGTGCGCAAGATTTTAAAAATCGCGCAGGAACCCATCTCCCTCGAAACGCCCATCGGTGAAGAAGAAGATTCGCATCTGGGCGATTTCATCGAGGACAAGGCCGTCGTTTCGCCTTCCGACGCCGTGATTAACCTCAGCTTGAAAGAGCAGACGTCTTCCGTTTTGAAAACGCTCACGCCGCGCGAGGAGAAAGTCATCAAGATGCGTTTCGGTCTCGATGATGGCAGCGAGCACACGCTCGAAGAAGTTGGCCAGTCCTTCGCCGTCACTCGCGAGCGGATCCGCCAGATCGAAGCCAAGGCCCTCCGCAAGCTGCGCCATCCTTCGCGTTCGCGCAAACTCCGCGCCTTCCTCGAAGGCTCCGCCAACGAATTCTAGGCCGAAACCCGCGGCATTTGGCTGGGGAGGCTCATGATGCGAATCTTTTTGGCTGCGCTGCTCCTCGCGGTCACTTGGGGCTGGCATCCGCAATCCGCGGAGAAAAACCAACAAAATTTACAGGCTTATTCGGACCCGGACGCGTATGAAGTCTACGCGGCCCTGTTGCCCAGTAATTCGACTTGGGGCAATCTAAAGACAAAATCGTTGGTGATTGTGCAGGAAACAGCTAGCCCGGACCGTCAGGGATGTCTCCCCCGAGGCAAAGAGGACAGGGAAATCTGGGCAAGCGTTCTTGAAGATTACAAAAACCAAAACCAAACACCGAGGCTCTTCTCCCGCAGCTTTTCCATTGACAGGCCCTACGAGCTCATTTCGCGGACGGAGCTTTCTGATTTGTTCGCCAACACAACGAAGAATCTGTGGGAGGGGTGGAAGAGTTTCTACAGCCGCTATCCGGATTCCGACGGATTCATCGAGCTTTCCGCAGTCGGGTTTAACTCCGACAAGACCAAAGCGTTCGTTTACATCGCTCATCATTGCGGCTCGCTCTGTGGTGCGGGTGGCTATACGTTTCTTGAAAAGCGAGACGGCAAGTGGGTAAAAGCCTCTGTGAACGCTTCGTACTGCGGCTGGATTTCCTGACGACCGTTCCCAGGCCCGCGCGGTGTCGCTCGCTTGCTGCATTGCAGAAAAATCACTCAGCACTCGGATTCACAATTTCAAAGAATGACGCGCAGGCGGCGACCTGCCGCTTCGGATTCCGCGGATCGTAAAAAACCGGCACCGTCATTCCCTCATCGAGCGACCGCGTCAGATCGGGCCCCGAATCTGAAATGGTCTTCCCGTTGGCATCCTCGAATTCGTACGTAATGATCGAATTGCTCTTCAAGGTTCGCTGGCCCGTCACGCGCGCCATCGCCACCGCACCATTTTCCATCAGCTTTTGGTGGCGAACCATTCCGCGCCGCACGAAAAACGGAAGACACGCAATCAGCACCGTCAGACACGCGAGAAAAATGTGGGGCCCGTGAAAATCGGCGAACGAACGCGTGCCGTACCACACTCCATACAAACTCCAGATCAGGAATGCATCCAGGAAGAACACAACCAGCAGCACCACCGTCAGCATGACGTTTCCCCGAGGTCCCAGCCGCACCGGCCGCGGCGGCGGCAACGAAATCAGAAAATCGTATTGCTGCGATTTCTCCTGATTAACGCTCGCGTCGGCGGTCTTCGCGAAAGCCGCTGCGTCACCGCGGCTGCTGGATGCCATTCCTTGCGGCGCGCGCAGTTTCGTCAGTCCTTGCTTCGCCCCGGCGTACACAAATCCCAGCAGAAGCGTCGGCAGTGTCGCGAACAAGATTGCTCCCGACCAATTGTGCTTCACGAAACCGAGGCCGATGATTCCAATCAGGTCGAACACAACGATCAGCGCCGGCAAAAGCCACGTGATGCGCGTCAGCTTCCGCACCGCCGCTTCGCGATTCCACCCGCACTTCGCGCAATACGGCGTCCCCACCGCCACATCCGCCGCCGCCCCGCACTTCGGACACGTGATTTGCGCCATAAGGAATTCTATCTTGGATTTTTCGGTGGTGGGCCAGTTTGAATTTTCTTGTTTGTGGCACAAAGAGTCGAAATTCAAATGGACCCATTAGCGATTTGTCGGCAGCACCGCCATCCGTTCGACGTCATGGTGATGCGCGATTAAATGCAACAAAAAGGTTGCCTTTCTCGTCCGTAGGCTCTAATATGCAACCTGAAGGTTGCTTAACGCATAGATTGCCTAACGTGCGAGGTTGCCTAACAATGAACCATCGAATCGAGAAGCGCAGGGAACTCAAAGCGCCAGTCTCCCGCGTCTGGCGCGCACTGACGGACTATCGTGAATTCGGCGAATGGTTTCGCGTGAAAATCGATGGCCCATTCGTGCAGGGCCAAGTCTCGCGCGGCCATATGACCTACCCTGGCTACGAGCACGTGAAGTGGGAGGCCGTCGTCCAAAAAATGGAGCACGAGCGGCTTTTTTCCTTCACCTGGCCGCATCCCAAATCTTTCGACAAAGCGGACTACTCGCGGGACTACTCAGGAGAACCGACCACGCTCGTCGAATTCAGACTGGAGAAGACCGCCAACGGCACGTTGCTGGTGCTCACCGAGTCCGGCTTCGACAAGCTTCCCGATGACCGCCGTCTCGAAGCGTTCCGCAGGAACGATGGCGGGTGGGACCAGCAAATGAAAAACATTGAGAGCTATGTCGCGCAGAACCCGTAGCCGCATTGCCCTCAGGCGTCGCGCCCACGCGCCCGTCTTTGCTGCGCTGGGCGACGAGACGCGGCTGTCGCTCGTCGCCAAGCTCTGCGGGGGGCAGCCGCGTTCAATCTCTCATTTGACGCGGGGCTCCAAGCTCACTCGGCAGGCCATCACCAAGCACCTCCGAGTACTCGAGGGTGCGGGACTCGTGCGCAGCATGCGTTCGGGCCGCGAGAGCCTGTTTGAATTCCATCCGGAGCCGATAGAAGAACTCAAACAATATCTCGATCTCGTCTCGGAGCAATGGGACCAGGCACTGTCCAGGTTAAAGTCTTTCGTCGAGCGCTGACTACTGATGCCGCCACGTCTACTTTTCGTCGGGCAAGATAATCTCGTAATACTCCGTCGAACAATCCGCTATTTGCCGCTCCGGATGATCCACGTCGTAAAACACAAGCACTGTCATGCCCTCGGAATAGCCTCCGAATTTGTCTAGGGTGCGACGCTTCCATATATGACCGCGCGAGTCGCTGAATTCGTAATCAATATATGCTTCGGATGATGTTTCAACTCCGAAGTACTGACGCACTATGTGCGCCTCAACCAAGGTGCCACGGCTTAAGAGATCCCGTTCTCCGGTCCGGCGTTGGAATTGATACATAGCCAGGATTGAAATCCATGCGAACGTCGCAAGGTCAGTCCAAAAAATCGAGGGGAAACCGTTCAGCGCGCCAGTTCGCTGGGTCCAAAGGAGCGAATAAATCGGAAATGCCGCGAGAACCGGTACCATCGACAGAACAAACCGATAGAAATACAATCCTTCCTTAGTCGGTCGAACATCCCGCGGAGAAGTGAGCCTTCGCAACGCCGCTTGCCGCCGCGCCAAGATTTCCCTGGCGCTGAGAGTCTCTGTGCTCGTGTCACGCGTTGCCAGATCCGCTGGAAACAGTTCAAGCATTCAGTCACCACGGTGTGGAAACAAGCCTGTGCGTTCTGCGCGCTAGTATATCTCTTAATCATTTCGCCGATTCCCGTTCGGTTTTATCATCCTTCCATGGTCGCATTGTTGGACCTCGAGAATTTCACCGTGGAGTTGCCGACGCCGCGCGGCTGGGTGCGTCCGGTAAACGAAGTATCGCTGCGCCTCGACGAAGGCGAAGCGCTCGGCCTGGTCGGCGAATCCGGCTGTGGCAAGACGATGCTCTCGCTTGGCCTGATGGGGCTCGAACCGCATGGCGCGCGTCGCGCCGGACGCGCATGGCTGGAAATCTCGAAAAATGGAATCAGCGGGCGCTTGAATCTTGCCGGACTGGCGCCGGAAGAAATGCGCAAACTGCGTGGCCGCGAAATCGCCATGATTTTTCAGGAGCCGATGACGGCGCTCGATCCCGTCATGCGCATTGGCGCGCAAATCGAGGAAGCCATTCGCGCCCACGAGTCGTCGCTCACGCGAGCCGAAATTCGCCGCCGCGCCATCGAATCGCTCGAACGCGCTTCCGTCCCCGATCCTGCCCAGCGCGCCCGCCAGTTCCCGCATCAGCTTTCAGGAGGCCTTCGCCAGCGCGCCATGATTGCCATGGCGCTGGCGATGCGTCCGCGTCTGCTGATTGCCGACGAGCCCACCACCGCGCTCGACGTCACTGTGCAAAAGCAAATTCTCGAATTGCTCATGCGTCTGCGCGACGAATTGCACCTCACTCTGCTTTTCATCACGCATGATCTGGGAGTCGTCGGCGAAATCGCGAATCGCATTGCCGTCATGTACGCTGGACGCATCGTCGAAACCGGACCCACGCGCGAAGTGCTCACCAATCCGCGCCATCCCTATACCGAGGGCTTGCTGCGCGCGGCGCCCCGGCTCAAGCGCGGCAAACTTGTCCCGATTCCCGGCACTGTCCCGCGTCTCGATGAACTTCCGGCCGGATGCGCCTTCGCGCCGCGCTGCCCGCATCGTCGCGCCGAATGCGACGCTGCCGTCCCCGACTTGCGAGTTGCTTCGCCGGAACATCGCGCTCGTTGTATCCTCGTGCCATGACGACAACCGGCCAAAATATGGAGCAGCAAAAACAAGACGAGCAAAAGCAAATGGATCTGGTGCGCGACCGCTTCACGCGCACTGCAAATGTTTTCGCCGATTTCGCTCTTGTCGACCGCACCGCCGAAGCCGAACATTTGCTCAAGCTCATAGCGCCATCCGGCAACGAGCGCGCCCTCGACGTCGCCTGCGGTCCCGGAACGCTTGCGCGCACCTTCGCAAAACACGTCGCCTGGATGGGTGGCCTCGATCTCACTCCTGCCATGCTCGAGCTCGCGCGAAAAGAGGCCGCCGCAAATCGTCTCGGTAATTTTCGCCCGCTGCGCGGCAACGCTCTCGCCATGCCCTTTCCCGACGCCACCTTCGACATCGTCATCACCAGCTACAGCATTCATCATCTTCCCGATCCTGTCGCCGCGATTCGCGAGATTGCTCGCATTCTGAAGCCCGGCGGCAAGTTCGGCCTTCTCGATATGGTTGTTCCCGAAGAAGCATCTCGCGCGGCTGCCTGCAACCATATTGAGTGGGTTCGCGATCCGTCGCACACGCGCGCACTGCCCGTCAGCGAATTCGAGCGCCTGCTCGCTTCATGCGGTTTTCGTATTCTGGCGCGCGGCGCCGAAGATCATCCGCGCTCGCTCGAAGTATGGATGCGCACCGCCGGTTGGAAACGCGGCGACGCCGTTTACGAAGACGTTCGCCGCCTTCTCGAAGCTTCCATTCCCGGCGACACCGCCGGCCTTCGCCCTAAAATTCTCGCGCCGCCCGCGCCGAAAGAAATCGCCGCCGCAACCGACGCGCGTCCAGACATGGAATTGCTCCACACCGCCGCTTTCATCGTGTCCCAAAAGCAATGACGACACGTGTCTCTTGTAGCTCAGGTTCCGTCCCGATGCCTTTAATCGGGACGGACCTGAGGCCCTGCGCGTGGCACAGGCTTCAGCCTGTACGCCTTTGTCTTCCTAGGGGCGGGGTTCACACCGCTCGTCGGCGCAAAGCGCCGAACAAGCGTAATTTGCGTCCGACTTTTCCCATCGCCCGAAACGGCATCGCATGACGCCCCTTCTCGAAGCCCGAAATTTGCGCAAGGCCTTCACCGTCTCAGGAGCAGCCTGGGAGAACACGCAGGGCCGCACGCAAGCCGTTGACGGCGTCAGCCTGGAAATTCTCCGTGGCGAAACCTTCGGCGTCGTTGGCGAATCCGGTTGCGGCAAAACGACCCTCGCGCGCATGCTCCTGCGCCTCATCGAGCCCGACGCTGGCGAGATTCGCTTCGCTGGCGAAGACTGGCTCGCCGCGCGTGGCTCCCAAATGCGCGCCTTCCGCCGCCGCATGCAAATCGTCTTTCAGGATCCCATGGCCTCGCTCGACCCGCGCATGCGTGTGGACGCGATCGTCGGCGAGCCGCTCGAAATCCACGAGCCGCAACTAACCCGCATCGCCCGCCTCGCGCGCATCGCCGAAACTCTCGATGCCGTCGGTCTCGACACAGACGTCCTTCGCCGCTTCCCCCACGAATTTTCCGGCGGCCAGCGCCAGCGCATCGGCATCGCCCGCGCGCTGATTCTCCGCCCGGAGCTTATCGTCGCCGACGAACCCGTCTCCGCCCTCGACGTTTCCATCGGCGCGCAAATCCTCGAGCTCCTCGAAAAACTCCAGCGCGAATTCTCCCTCACGCTCCTTTTGATTTCGCACAATCTTTCCGTAGTCGCGCAACTCGCCTCGCGTGTCGCCGTCATGCAGGCCGGAAAATTTGTGGAGACCGGCGCTGCCGCCCAGGTCCTCTCTTCGCCCGAGCACCCCTACACGCAAACCCTGCTTGCCGCCGTCCCCAAGTTGCCGGTGTAGAATCTGCGGCACACAAGGTGCGAACGGAGGGCACAAAAGGAATGAAACCGAGATTCTTCAAATCGGCGGCGGACTTTCGCGCCTGGCTCCACAAAAATCACGCAACGACGAGCGAGTTGCTGATTGGAATCTACAAAAAAGAGTTGCGGCGCGGCATCACCTATCCGGAAGCGCTCGACGAAGCGCTGTCGTTTGGCTGGATTGACGGCGTGCGCAAACGAATCGACGCGAATGCGTACACAATCCGGTTCACGTCACGGAAGCGCGGCAGCATCTGGAGTCAGGTGAATATCCGGCGTGTTCAGGAACTCATCGCAATCGGGCGGATGAGCGAAACGGGACTGCGCGTTTTTCAAGAGCGCGACAGCGCCAAGGCGCGGCTGTATTCGTACGAGCGCGAGCAGGCAAAACTCGATCAGGTGTTGGAAGCAAGCTTGCGCGCCAACGAAAAAGCGTCATTATTTTTAGACGCACAGCCGCCCGGTTATAGAAGGACGGTAATTTTTTGGGTTATGAGCGCCAAGAAAGAAAAAACTCGCGTACGGCGAATGGAGCGTCTGATTGAAAGCTCGGCGAAAGGCGGGCGCATCGATATGCTTAGCCCTAATCGAAAATGAAGGCTCGGCAGAAGAGAGGCGCTGTCGATAAGACCCCCCGGGGTGTTTGCAAAAACGCTATTGCGGCAGCGCGATTTGCGCTAGACTCCCGCCACCCGAAACTTTAGAGCCGCTCCTGCGTAATGTCCTATACGCAAGTTCGGCTAAATTCCTTTGGTGGGAGGAATCAATCATGGCGACAACAACGGCGGCTGTGCCTGAGGCCCCTCAGCAACAGATCGGAGCATTTGGCAGGATCATCGGTGCGATCATCAATCCTCGGCCAACCTTCGAAGACATTGCCCGCAAGCCCGGCTGGCTCCTTCCGGTATTGCTGCTGATTATCCTCAGCCTTACGATCACCACCGTTTTCGGCAAACGTGTCGGCTGGCGCGCCTTCATGGAGAAGCAGCTCGCTCAAAATTCGCGCGTCCAGCAACTAACTCCCGAGCAGCGCGAGCAGACGCTGGAAACTCAGGTAAAGGTCGCTCCGATTCTCGGTTATGTTTTTGGCGTCATCGGCTTCCCAATTGTTGCGCTGGTCATCGCCGCGATTTTCATGGGCATTTTCAACGCTACATCCAGCGCAGCCCTCGACTTCAAGACCTCCTTTAGCGTTGTGGTGCATTCCTGGATGCCTTACGTCATTGCCAGTCTTCTGGGAATTCTCATCTTATATTTGAAACCGCCCGACCAAATCGATCTTCAAAATCTGGTCGCGTCCAATGCCGGCACGTTTCTTTCGAGCGACGCGCCGAAGTGGCTTCTCGCGCTTTGCACTTCGCTCGACATCTTCACTTTCTGGG
>JBAUEX010000004.1:0-21141 GCA_049678845.1 Candidatus Acidiferrales bacterium | reverse complement strand
GCGAGTTTCACGTACTTTTTCGGGCTGACGCCGGCTTCCGCCAGCGCGGAAAGAACCGCTTCGCCCAGACCGCCTTCGGGATAATGATCCTCGACAGTGATCAGATTTCCGCCCGCAGCCTTCAGTTCCTCAGCGAATTGCTTTCCATCAATGGGTTTCACGCAGTACAAGTCCATCACGCGGGCGGGAAGTCCCTGCGATTTCAGTTGCTCCTGCGCTTTCAATGCTTCGTGCACCGTGATTCCGCCGCCAACAATCAGCGCCCGGTCATTGGCGCTCTGGCGCAACACACGGAAGCCGGGCACGGGGAACTTGTCCGCGGGGGAATAGAGCAGCGGCGTCTTCGGCCGCGAAGTGCGAATATAAGTGATTCCCGGCAGACGCGCAGCCTCTTCGGTCAGCCGTTCGGCGGAATAGGCGTCCGAGGGATAGAGCACCGTGGAGCTGTGAATGGCGCGAAACGATGCAATGTCTTCGAGGGCCATCTGCGAAGGTCCATCCTCGCCAATCGACACGCCGCAATGCGAGCCGCAGACCTTGATGGAGCTGCGGCTGATCGCAGCCATGCGCACCTGGTCGAACGCGCGCGAAAGAAAGCAAGCGAAGGTCGACAGGAACGGAACTTTGCCGCGTGCGGCCAAGCCCACGCCGACGCTGATCATGTTTTGCTCGGCGATGTATGCCTGATAGAAGCGCTGCGGATAGGCATCGGCGAAGATTTCGGCGAAAGTGGAATTCTTGACGTCGCCATCCAGCGCGACGATGTGCGGATTCACGGCTCCAATTCGCTTCAGGGCGTTGCCATATGCTTCGCGCGTCGCCACGGAAGCGTCTGCTTTGTAACTCGGCGCAGGCGGTTCAGCGTAGGCAGGAGGCTCGGGCAATTTCGTTCGTGCGTAGGAGCGGCCCGGATCGGCCGGCACTTCAATTGGACCGCCCATTTCTGCCACAGCCTTCTCGAGTTGATCCTTCGAGAGCGCCTTGCCGTGCCAGCCATCCTTGTCAGCCAGAAAACTGACGCCGTGCCCTTTAATGGTTCGGGCGATGATGGCCTGCGGACGGCCGGTTGTGGCCCGGGCATGATCGAGTGCCGACAGCACCGCCGCGACATCATGGCCATCAATGACCTGCGTGTCCCAGCCCTCGGACTCGAATTTCCTGCGGTAGATTTCCATGTCGTGCTTATACATCGTGCGTTCGCTCTGCCCGAGCGCATTGATGTCGCAGAGCGCGGTAAGATTATCGATTTTGTAATGCCCGGCGAATTCCGCGGCTTCCCAGTTGCTGCCCTCGGCGAGCTCGCCGTCGCCGAGCAGCACGTAAACGCGCGTTCCAAGCTTGTCCATTTTCGCGCCGATCGCAAGCCCAGCTCCCACGGAGAGCCCTTGGCCCAAGGAGCCTGTTGCCGCGTCGACGCCGGGGATACGCGGGGTCGGATGCCCTTCGAGTTCGCTTGAAAACTGACGCAGGGTCATCACGCGCGAAATGGGAAAGACGCCTGCTTCCGCGAGGGCTGCGTAAAGCAACGGCGCCGCGTGCCCTTTCGAGAGCACAAAGCGGTCACTCTCCGGCCCGTTTGGATTCTTCGGGTCGAACTTCATGGCGTAGAAAAATACGCCGGCTGTGAGCTCGGAAGCGGACAGACAAGACGTCGGATGGCCGGAGCCAGCCGCGGTGGTCGACATCATCGACAAAATCCCCATGCGGCGCGCCTTTTCGCGAATCGTTTCAATTGTGGATGACGACGGAGCTGTTTTCGACGTTGCGCTCATGATCTCTCCCCATAAACTCGAATTCAATTTTACTCTTGTTTGGGTCAAGCATGCGAGGGAGTGTTACGAAATGCGATTGGGTGCTACCGCTGTGATCGCGAGTCTTCTCGTTTCGTTCCGCCAAACGCAATGCCGTGAGCTTCTGGCCCGAGCGCAATGACCAGCGCACCGCCAACAAGCACAATGACCGCAAAAATCCCCATGGCGTGGCCGTAGCTCATCCGCTTGCCCATGAGGGCCTCCAGATAGGCGCTGGACGCCGCGAAAAGCACGCCGAGCTGATAGGCAAAGCCGGGGAAGAATCCGCGCAGCGTGTCCGGCGAAAGTTCGTTGATGTGCGCGGGGATCACGCCCCACGCACCCTGCACCATGAATTGCATCAGGAATGCGCCGAGAAGAATCAGGGGCAAGTTGGGCGCCGCGATCCACAGGGGAATTAGGGCTACGGCAAAAAGTGCGGCGCCAATCATGGCGCGACGGCGCCCGCGGCGGTCGGAATACAAGCCGACCAGCATCCCGCCGGCAATCGCGCCAATCATCGAGATCACCGTGATCAATGCCGTGGTTCCATGGCCGTAACCCCGCTGCGATTGCAGAAAGGTAGGGTAGAAATCCTGCGTGCCATGCGAAATAAAATTCATCAGCGCCATCAGCAGCACCAGGTAAGCGAAACGCTTCCAGTTCCGGAAAATCGAGCGGAAGTAACTGGCCCAATCGGTATGCGCCTGCGTTGCCGCCCACGCCGGGCTTTCTTTCACCTTCGAGCGAATGAACAGAGTCAACAGAGCGGGCAAGCCGCCGATAAAAAACATCGCGCGCCAACCGAAGTACGGAAAAACGAGCCAGTAGGCAACGGCGGCCAGCAAATACCCGAAAGCGTAGCCCTCCTGCAGGACGCCGGAGAGAATCCCACGCCACTTCGCCGGGACGGATTCCATCGTGAGCGACGCGCCAACTCCCCATTCGCCGCCCATGCCGATACCGTAGAGCAAACGCAGAACTAGGAAAGCGGAATAGCTGGGCGCGAAACCAGAAAGAACTTCGATTACGGAATAAAATAGGACGTCGAGCATCAGCGGCAGGCGCCGCCCGTAGCGATCGGCCAGCAAGCCGAAAATCAATGCGCCAACCGGGCGAGTCGCCAAGCTCGCTGTGATCGCCAGCGCCATCTCTGGAATGGACTTATGGAAGTCTTTGCCGATCGGCGCGAGGACAAACGTCAAGATAAAAAAATCGAAGGCGTCAAGCGTCCACCCGAGGAAGCACGCAACGACGGCGTTGCGTTGATGCGAGCGTTCGGCAGCGGGATTCAGTTCCGGCATCGGCGGCCCGCGCATGTTAGGCCAACAAGAGCGCGAACGCAATCACCACGCTTTCAGCGTCGCAAACGGTCGAGCCCTGCGAACAGGAATACGGCCACGGCGGAATTGATCAGCGAGGCAATCAGCAATGGAACGGAAAAGAAAGGCTCAGAACTCGCCAGTAACAGATGAATCGTGATGGCCAGGACCATCTGATGAATGTGGAAAAACAGAAACATCAGAATGAAACGGCTGACGGGATGCTCGGTGTCCAACCGCGCGCCGACCGACGAGGCGATGTATCCGATCACCGCCTTCGCGATGCCGTAGAGGCCTATGGGAGTGTGGCTGATGCCATCCTGCAACAGACCGACGAGCGTTCCGAGAAACATTCCCGAGACGGAGTTTCTCCGGCTGAGTCCGAAATAAACGACGACCAATAAGGGAAGCTCGAGCAACTGGAAGTGCGTGCTGAATTTATTCAGAAACGCCTGGAGTACCAGTGCGAGGAAACACACCACCGCAACTGTGCCGCCGTAGAATTTATGGACCTCGATGTGCTGCGCCTCGGAATCCATTCGCACCGTCATCGAGGGCCCCGCGTCATTGCTGTTCCCCTTGCGGATTTCCTGGAGCGGGTTTTGCCGGCGTCACCGGCTTTTTCGCCGGTTGCGCCGGCATTTTGCCGGGATTTTTTGCCTTCTCCGGCGCGCTTGGAGCGTTCGAAGTAGTGTCCGACGGGTTCGTGGAAGAACTGCTGTCGGTCGAAGTAAGAGAGTGTTCGGTCAGGAGCACCAGCACTTCTTCGAGGCGGTCCAAATGCGCGGCCGGCTCAACTTGAATTGATTGGAAGGGACGTCCGGGCTTCGTCGAAACCGCTGTGCCAACAGGCAAATCCTTCGGAAAGATTTTGTCTTCGCCCGAGGACAGAATCCTCTCGCCCGCGGGCACTTTTTCGTCTGTTGTGACGTAGTCCATCCACAGCAGCGGATCTCCCGTGCCCTTGACAACGCCGTGAGTGCGAGAATTCTCAAGGAGTGCTCCCACGCCGCTCTCTTTATCTGTAATCAGCAGCACCTGCGCGGTATAGGGCAGTACTTCGAAGATTTTTCCCACGACGCCATCGGGCGTTACCACGGCCATGTTGCGGCGTACTCCATCGCGCTCACCGCGATTTATAAAAACGGTTTGGCTATTGGAATCCGCGCTCGCGCCGATGACTTCGGCGGCCAGCATCGGTGCATTCGCGTTCGCTTGCCGAAAGCCCAGCAGCTTCGCGAGCCGGCCGGCCTCGGCGGCTTGGCTTTCGAGTTCTTGGTTTTGCAAACGCAGACGCCCGACTTCGTCCGCGAGCTGCCGGTTTTCCGCCCGCGCATGCCGCAAATCGATATAGCCGAACCAAGCGCCATGGATTTTCGAAAGCAGGAATGTGCCCGCATGCTGCGGCGGTGTCAGCAGTTCGGCCGACCACACGCGGACGAGACGCACATCCTGGCCGCGTTTAATCTGAAACGCAAGGAGCAGGACTTGCGCCAGAATTACGGCGATCAGCAGAACCAAGGGCCGTTGACGGGAAGGGACATCCATAATTGTCTAGCGATGGGAAGCAAGACGCTTGAGTCCGGACAAACTACACGGCGCTATCCCCAACGTTTGCGCGGGTAGTCTGTCCTGCCAGCGACTCGATATTTGATCTGTGCCTGGCAATGTTCCTCAGTCAATCGACACCAGACGCAGCAGCCGGAAATCGCTCAGCATTTTGCCCGTCCCGAGAACGACGGAGGCGAGCGGATCGTCGGCAATGGATACAGGTAATCCTGTTTCCTCGCGAATGCGCTTGTCGAGATTCTTAATCAGCGCGCCGCCGCCAGTCAGCACAATTCCGCGATCGCTGATGTCGGCGGAAAGTTCCGGCGGAGTGCGTTCCAGGGCCACGCGAATGGCGTTTAGAATTGTTGCTACGCATTCAGAAAGGGCTTCGCGGATTTCGCTGTCGTCAATGGTCACGGTGCGCGGCACGCCTTCGATCAAATTGCGGCCCTTCACTTCAAGCGTCAGAGGCTTTTCCAGCGGATAGGCCGAACCGATCTCGATCTTGATTTGCTCCGCGGTACGTTCGCCGACCAGCAAATTGTATTTCCGCTTGAGGTAATGCATTACCGCTTCGTCCATTTCGTTTCCGGCGACGCGCACGGAACGCGAATAGACAATGCCGCTCATCGAAATCACGGCAATGTCGGTGGTGCCGCCGCCGATGTCGACCACCATGTTGCCGGAAGGTTCCTCGATGGGCAGGCCGGCGCCAATGGCCGCGGCCATCGCCTGCTCGACCAGATAGACTTCGCTCGCCCGCGCGCGATACGCGGAATCCTGCACGGCGCGCTTTTCGACCGGGGTGATTTCGCTGGGCACGCCGATCACGATGCGCGGATGCACCAGAACGCGCCGGTTGTGCGCCTTCTGAATAAAATAGGTGAGCATCTTTTCGGTGACCTTGAAGTCCGCGATCACGCCGTCTTTCATGGGCTTGATGGCCACCACGTTGCCCGGTGTGCGGCCGAGCATTTCCTTTGCTTCTTTTCCCACCGCGACCACTTCGCCGCTGTTTTTATTGATAGCGACGATCGAGGGCTCGTTCACCACGATGCCCTTGCCTTTGGCAAACACCAGCGTGTTCGCTGTCCCCAAGTCGATGGCGAGATCGGAGGAAAGAAGACTGAAGACCGACCTCATCGAATATCCGTTTTTCATGAACCCCCTCTTGCCCTGCGTCCCCCGCCCACAAAACTTTGTGTCCGCGGTGCTATTTCACTTCGAAAATCCTAAGGAACCACGACCGGCACGCGTTTGACGGCCGTGCCGCCCCGGCGATCCTGTCCGGTGATCACGATTTCGTGCGCGCCGCTGGTCATGGGCTGCGTGAAGTGGCGGAATTTGCCGTCCGGGCCGATGTCGGCCACCGCCTCACCGTCAATAATCAGCGCCGAGCCCGGTTCCGTGTGACCAATCACTTCCACCACTTTGCCATCAAACTCGATGTGATCCACCTCAAGCAGCATACTCTGCTCTTTAGCCTGGTCGACCAGGGAGAACTTCGAGGCGGCGGCGGGCTCGCTCGAAGCTCCCTTTGCGTCAATTGCTTTTACCGTCCAGAAATAATCGCCCGCACTTAAGCCGGTGACTTCAACCGCCGTTTCGGTTGTCTTGCGATCGGCAAGAACGCGATTGAACATCGAAGTGTCGCTGATTTCGAGCTCGTACTGGGCCGCAGTGCCCACGGGCTGCCATTCGAACCGGATGGACGTGCGCTTGGGATCCGCCACGATAATGGGCTGCAAATTCACGGGCTGGACAAGACCCGGCGGCGCAAGCACGTCAGTTTTTGTAATTGGACCGCTCCCGGTAAACGACGCGCGCTGCCACTGGGCAACCTGCACTTGTTGGCCGTCGCGCTTTACGTCGGCTGTGCCCGCCGCAACGGTGATTTGATTCTGCTTCGTCTGGGGATCGGTCCTCACGTCCGCATGGCTATTTTCATGGAGCGATGCGACCGCGTCTTGAAACGATACTTTTGCCGTCGACCCAGGCATCTGCCAGGTCCCGGTCGTTAAATCCACGTTGCCTGAGCTGATGTGCATGCCGACGCTCGATGCTTTGTTCTGCGGCACAAAGATTTCCTCGACGGTGACGAGCGTATCGGCTTGCACTATATATTGGGTGCCGTCGGCAAACGCGATGCGCGCCGCTCCGTCCGGCCCGGTCTGGATCAAATCGCCCTTATCGAGCGGCATTTGATAGTCCGCGGCACCCCATTGCACGGAGTTCACTTTCTTCACCTGTACTTTGCCGTCCAGGTTGACGAAACGCGCGCCACGCACATCGGTCGACGCGACGCTCGAATCCTTCGACTCGAGCGCGTGCGAAAGATGCTTGGCCATGCTCGCAAACGTATCCGGGAATACCAGATAACCGGCGGCGGTAAACAAAATCACAAACACAAAAGCGTAGAGCAGAATCGTGCGGTAAGTCACCGTGTGCCAATACACCTCGACCCGGTTGACCTTTGGCCTCGTCGCGTCGGTGAATTTCTCGGTGGTCATGCCAGATTTCAGCTAATTTCCGAATCTAGCATAGGGGTTGGGGCCTTTCAACATGACCTGTCATAAGTTGCGAAGTCGCTAATAGTTGCCCGGAAGGACAGTTTTCGCGTTTTCTCCGATTCTGGCGAGCAGGTCATCGGCGCAAGAGCCGACGATTGACTCGTGGTAGGATTGCCGCCATGCCAAGCGATTCAGGTAGCGCTTACCCTGACGCCAGCGGCGACTTGCTGCGCCATACGGTGGCGACCCTCGCCTATCGCGCCCGCAAGGCATTTCGTGGTGCACGCGAAGATTTCGCGGACTTTCACGCTTCCGAAGGATCGCGCACGCCCGGGGAAATCCTCGCACACATGGGTGATCTGTTCGATTGGGCGCTCTCGATCGCCAAAGGGAAACAGGAATGGCACGATTCTCCTTCGCTGCCGTGGGCCGACGGCATAAAACGATTCTTCGAGGCTCTCGAACAATTTGACGCCTACCTTGCGACCGGCCAACCGTTGGCCGCGCCTGCCGGGAAGCTGTTTCAAGGCCCGATCGCCGACGCGCTGACACATGTGGGGCAGATTGCCATGCTGCGCCGCATCGCGGGTTCGCCAATTCGCGGGGAAAATTATTTTCGCGCCGCAATTACCCCCGGGCGCGTTGGCGCCGAGCAGCCCGCTCCCAGGCGTGAATTCGACTAGTCCCACCAGGGAAGTGTTGCCTTCGAAACGACTGCCAATGAGCTACGATGTCTTCAAGGTTGGGCAGAAAGCGAATCGTCGGCGGATGCCAGTACCGAGGCGTTTAACTCGCGGCATGAAGCGAAGCCGCTCAAAGCCATCGACAAATCAAAATCGGCAAGCAGATTGAGAACTGCGTCGCGCACTCCGGCTTCACCCGCCGCGGCGAGCCCCCAAATGTAGAGCCGCGCAATCAGCACCGCTCGCGCGCCCAGCGCCAGCGCTTTCATGATATCCGCGCCGCGTCGAATGCCGCTGTCGAAGAGCACCGGAACGGTTCCATTCACTGCGCGCACCACGCCGGGCAGGGCATCGAGCGCGGCGATCGCGCCATCCACTTGACGCCCGCCATGATTCGACACGATCAAGCCATCGACGCCGCAAGCAACCGCGCGCGCGGCGTCCTCGCGGTGCAAAATTCCTTTCAGAATAATCGGCAGCTTGGTGTGTTCGCGCAAGAACGCCAGATCTTCCCACGCCAGCGCGGTATTCGTGAAGAGGCTGGCCCACAGGCGCACTGCTTCGGCGGGATCTTTTTCGGGAGGCTGTTCGAGCGCGGCGCGGAAGACGGGATCGGTGAAATAATTCGCCAGTCCTTCACAGGAAAAAAATGGAAGATAGCTGCGTTCGAGATCGCGCTCGCGCCATCCGAGCATCGAGGTGTCGAGCGTCACTACGAGCGAGGTGTAGCCCGCGCGTTCCGCGCGCTGCAGCATGCTGGCCGTCAGCTCCGGATTTCTGCCCCAGTAGAGTTGAAACCATCGGGTGCCGGCGCCCATCGCGTGCGCCACTTCTTCCATCGGCCGCGAAGAGACCGTGCTGATCACAAACGGCAGACCCAGTCGGGCGGCGGCGCTTCCTGACGCGACTTCCGCTTCGCTGTGAATAATTCCCTGGACTCCCACGGGGCCCAGCAAGACGGGGGCGGGCAATTTTGCGCCGAACAATTCCACGCTCAGATCCCGCGCGGAGACGTCGCGCAACATTCGGGGCACGATACGCCAGCGATCGAATGCCTCCAGATTCGCGCGCACCGTGTTTTCGCCGCCGGCGCCTCCGGCCACATAGTCATACGCGCCAGGATCGAGCGTCTCCTTCGCCTTCTGCTCCAGCAGCGAAACAGAGACGGGCACAGACAGCTTCTTGCCGGTTACGGGATGCTGATAAATTTCCAGCTCGCGTTCCAGGCCGAAATTTCTTGGCGGGTTGGCTTTCTCCGGCTCCATGGCGCGCGAGAATTATACACGTTTGCACCCGTGGTCAACGCCTGCGCAGGAAGGCGCGCGATTCGCTCTAGCCGGCAAGTACCTAAATGGCGAGCTTGACCATCTAAACACAGGCGAGAAGAGTGCCATTGTGTTCAACGCGGAGGCAAATCACGAAGACTCGAATCCTTTTTTCTGCCGGGCTATCGTTCCTGATGCTCTGCCTTGCAGCTGGGGTTTGTGCGCAAGACGCGCAACCCGGCTCGCCCGCCCTTGCGCGCGTTATCATCACCGCGGTGGCTTCCTCCGGTAACGAAGTTCCCTCGCTGGGACGCCAGGATGTATCTGTCCACGAGGACAAGAGGCCGTGCGCGGTTGCCGATTTGACGCCGATGAGCAGTTCGAGCGAAAAATTGCAGCTGGCGATTCTGATCGATCAGAGTTCCACAACGCAACTCGGCCAGCAATTGAAAGAGATTTCTCGCTTCATCAACGCGCTCCCTCCCGATTCGAGCATGGCCGTCGCTTACGCGATGAATGGAACGGCCATGATGCAACAGGCCTTCACGACAGACCGGACAGCCGTGAACAAGGCCTTGCATCTGACGGCCGGACCGTCCGCGGGAAATACGGCCATTTACGAGGCTTTGGCAAGTTTGATTCAGAAGTGGCCCCACAATACGATTCGTCGCGAAGTTCTGTTGATCAGCGATGGAATTGATGACACCTACGGCCTCGAACAGACACAACCGGGGCAAAACCCTTCGCTCGAACGAGCGATTCAGCTTGCTCAGCGAGAAACGATCACGGTGTTCAGCATATTCGTCGGCTCCGGTCGTGCTACGCGCAATCGATTTCTGAACATGAATGGCCAGGGTTCGCTGGCCGATCTAACCTCTTCGACCGGCGGATATGCTTTCTCGCAAGGCACGCAAACGCCCATCTCTTTCGGCCCTTTCCTCGACGACCTGCAAAAAATGCTTGGGCGGCAGTATCTGCTGACTTTCCGTCCCGCGCCGTCCCGAAAACCCGGCGATCACGATCTGAAAGCGGCCGTGGAAATTCCGCATGTGAAGTTGCTGGCGCCGACTAGAATCTACTGGCCCTGACACGTGTTTCGAAGCAGCGGGGAACTCGGCCATCTTAGATCGTAGGCGGAAGCTTACCCAGCCCGGCAGGATTCGGATATTTCGCGTCGGGCCGCCAGAAGTGGAAGAAAATCCAGCACAGAACAAGGACCGCAAAGCACACAACACTGCCTTCCGGTCCTACCGAACCGCCAGTCAATAATTTCGGCCCGTGAAAACTGGGATTCAGCATGTGTCCGGGCGCGACTTGCCCGCTGTCCGGCACGCCATAGAAAAACGTTTCGGCCCAATCCCACGCGGCGTGAAAGCCGATGGCCATCCACAAATCCCCCGTGCGCCGCAGAATCAGGCAGAAGAGCAATCCCGCCGAGCCTGCTCCCAGTGCGCCCAGCCAGTCTTCGCCGCCGTTTCCCAGGTGCAGCGCGCCAAAGGCAACCGACAGCAGCAGAGCCGCAGGCCAAAAGCCAACGCCTGTCGTCAAGGTGAACAATGCGTAGCCACGCGCTGAAAATTCCTCCGTGAATCCGACCAGCAAAAACGCAACGCCCCAAAGCGCGGCGTATTTTGCCAGCTCGGCGCCGTGTAGCGCGAACGTCCCAAAATGAAAAACGCCCAGCGCTCGCAAAGCACCCAGCAAGATGGTCATCGCCGCGAAGCCGATCATCGCTCCTTGCCAAAATTCCTTTTGGAACGCCTTGCGCCCCGGTAGTCCATAATCACCAATCGGGCGACCCTCGATTCTCGCCATGACCCAGCTGGCGAATAAGAACAGCAAGAAAACGATAGCTTCGCCGACGATGATGCCCGCCATGGAAAATCCCCGCTGCGGCGGCTGAGGGTGCGAGAGAAGTTTTCCTCCATAGTGGAGAGCCGTGAGAAATGTCGCGATGATCGCCGCGAAAATCAGCAGCCGCCAGCCGGCGCGGAGCCCATTCGGCCCGAAAAAAATCTCCTTCATCGCGGGTTTCCCATCCGGCGGCAGAGGTGGCGGCACGTCGCCGCTCGAAGGAATTCCCGGTGGCGGGATTGCGCGGTTGAAGAGCGGGGTAGCGGGTCCGACAGGGGGCTGGGGCATTTGTTTTCCACTCCTTGCTTTCCGCGGCCGCGCGCATTGGCCAAGTTGTATGTGAGCTTTGGCTACGCGAGTTTGCGAATGGATGTTCCGGGACTAAAATATCACCAAACGAGGCACGCGCCATTTCAAACGCATGGAAAATCGTTGGAGTTTTTCCGTCGATCCTGTTTCTGACCTTCCTCCTGAGGCTCGCGCGAACGTGGGACGATCTGCCCGATCAGGTCGCGAGTCATTTCGATTTCTCCGGTGATCCCAACTCGTGGATGAGCAAGCGGTGGTTCGCGGTCCTCGCGGTCGTATGGGGCGCCGCTTTTGCCGCATTCACCGCGTCGCTGGTCTTTTCATCGTCTTCTCACGTGCCGGCGTCCGTTCCCGCCGTTCTGACTCTGGGCTCGTTGGTATTCTTTTTGGCTTTTTGGCAGGTCATCGATTTCAACGCCTACCAAAAGCCATTTAGGAGCGCGTGGATTCTGACTCTGGTGGTGGTCATGCTGGTTTTAATTTTTGTGGGAATCTTCCTGCGGCCTGGGCCTTTGAAGAAATAAGCCGCGGCGAAGGAGAAAACAAAATCCGCATTCCACCTAGCGCGGGCGCGTGGTGAGGCCGGCTTGTTTCCAGAGCTTCTCCCAGTGCCAGACGCCGGGAGTTTTGTCGAGGATGCGGTAGCCGGTCTGGTGGGCCAGCATCAAAATCTGGCCGCGATGATGCGCCTCATGCGAGAACATGTATGCGAACATGGTCGCGCCGGCGGGCCACGTTTGCGTCCAACTGCCGCGAGAGAACTTCCTAACGCGGCGATTCGCAGCGGCCGAAAGAGCATCAGACAACATGCGCAGGCACTGCACGGCGCTTTTCCTGTGCGCGGCGGCAGCCTGCTTCATGGTGCAGCGCTCGGGATCAAGGGGTGGCGGACATTTCAGATGCGGCGCGGAGTTCTTCAGCCACGAAAGGCGGCAGTTGTGCAGATGCGCGAAGATGGCCGCGATCGTCCGGCCACTGCCTTTTTGACCCGGCGGCTGGGCGCGCCACGCGCGAGGGTCGAGATCGGAGAGGATGAGCTGGTTCATGGCATCGTTGCTCGCGTAGGTTTCGAGCAGGGAGTCGCGAATTTCGGCAAGCGTCGCGCGGGATTCGAGCGTCACGGAAGTTCGCCCAATTATTTACCGCTGTGGCCGGCGACCCAAGCATCGAGAATGCGCTGCTGGTCGGGTGGGACATCTTCAAATACGATGCCCATCCCGAATTCGGCGTGCACGTGCAGCACGCGCCCCGCCGATTCAAACACTTTCCCATCCTTGCTAAGGCGCACGCGAATCGCGGTGTCCTCGGCGAAGGGATTCAGCGCGCCTGTGTAACAACCCGTCGAACTGAGCTGCGTTGTCTGCGCGGCCATGCGGTCGCCCGTCTTGATTTCCACCAATTCCGCCAACGCGACGAACGGAAAACGATGGGCCATCCTGCGATTGGCCGCAGCGTCGCTTTGCTGTGAATTGTCGAGTGGCCGGTCAACCATTTCTCAGACCCTTTTCCTGCTTGCCGCTTGCTCCACAATAGACGCGCAGCCGGTTTTCGGCAATAGGGACTAAGGAAGCCATGTGCCGTCCGGGCTCTGGAACCTCGCCCGGCCCATTTTGGATGTTGACCGTATGGGGGCAAATTCGAGAGACTATTGCTTCCCGGCCTGGGCGCCAATGATAAGCCTGCCCGACAAGCGATGCGGCTTCCGGGCGAAGAACGCAGTCGACGCGACCGAAGCGCCGCCGGCCCTGGCAGGCAAGCGTATCCTAAAGCGGTACGCAACCGAGGAGGAACCATGAACTCGCCGATTGGTGAACTTCTTCCCCCGACACGATTGATGCTCACGCCAGGTCCCTCGTGCATCGACCCGCGCGTGTACCGCGCGATGTCCACTCCCATCGTCGGCCATCTCGATCCGTGGTTTTTGGAAATGATGGGCGACGTGCAGATTCTGCTTCGCCAAGTTTTTCAAACGCAAAACCGCCTCACCTTTCCGATCTCCGCATCCGGCTCGGGCGGGATTGAAGCAGCGATGCTCAATCCGCTCGAAGCGGGCGACGAGGCCATCATCTGTGTGAACGGCGTATTCAGCGAGCGTATGGCGATTATCGCCGAACGCACTCCGGCGAAGATTCTTCGCGTCGAAGCTCCTTACGGAAAGCCTTGTGACCCTGACGATGTGCGCCGCGCCGGCAAGGGAAAGAAAATCAAGATTCTTGGCGTCACGCACGGCGAGAGTTCGACGTCGGTGGTGACAAATCTCGACAATATGCGCAAAGTCGCCGACGAGCTGGGCGCGCTGCTGGTGGTCGACACAGTTTCGACGCTCGCCGGCATGCCTCTCGACATCGACAAAACGAATATCGACATTTGCTTCAGCGGTTCGCAGAAAGCGTTGAGTGCGCCTCCGGGAATGTCGCCGATCACAGTGAATGCGCGGACCGAAGAGGTGTTGCGCGCGCGAAAAACTCCGGTACAAAGCTGGTATTTCGATTTGACCACCACGATGAATTATTGGGGCAAGGAGCGGACCTATCATCACACCGCGCCGATTTCGCTGGTTTTTGCTTTGCGTGAAGCGCTGCGCATCGTGCTCGAAGAGGGTTTACAGACGCGTTGGGAACGTCACAAAGAGAATCGCGACGCCCTCGTGGCGGGGCTCGAGGCCATGGGCCTCGAGATGTTCGTGGAGAATCCCAAGGACCGCCAAGTCACGGTGACCGGCATCAAGGTGCCGCAGGGAGTCGAAGATTCCAAAGCGCGCGGGCAATTGCTGGACGAATTCAATATCGAAATCGGCGGCGGATTTGGCCCCATCAAAGGCAAGCTGTGGCGCGTAGGATTAATGGGCTACGGGTGCCAGAAAAATAATGTGCTGATATTTCTGGCGGCGCTCGAAAAGTGCCTGCTCGATCAGGGCTTCCGGCTTCCGGCGGGGGCAGGCGTGGGCGCGGCCATCCGCAGCTACTCGGAGACGCAAGCCGCCATGGCCGGCCACAAATAGGCAGGGGAAATTTCTAGTCCAGGCGGAAAACAACGATGAGCGCAACAACGGTAACGCGGATTCCGAATCAAGGGGCGATGAGCGATTTCGTCAGGCCCTTTGAAGTGGCGTCGAAAATGACCGACGTTGTGTATCGCTGCCGGTTCTCGCATTGCTGGAACGGCATAGCGACGCGCCATGCGGATACGATTGACTGCAAGTTTTATGTGGATGGCAAAGGCGTCGTGCTCGGGTTGGCGCACACCGCGTTCATCGAATTTCAGAATCGCGCGAAGCGGTATCTGACCGACCGCGAGGCAAGCTTCCTGGCTGCCGAATATCTGCGCGAGCGGCTTGAACAGGAAGACGAACACGATTTGTACGACGTCTCGCACCAAGACGCGCTCCGCATCATCGAGAAGTTGCGAATTAGGTAAGAGCCGCAGCCCTCACAGTGTCCCTTCAAATTTGTTCTTGACCAAGTTCGTACTCGGGCTCGGATCGCGCCAGAATGAATCGGCCTTCGTTCACATGGCGGATCCTTTAAACGTACCTCTATCGCTAGAATATTTTCATCGTACGTTGTGGTTTCAAAAAAAACCATGAGCTATTCGTATCGCAACGCGACCATGGGATCGACACGGAGGGCACGGCGCGCGGGAATGTAGCAGGCCAGCAGCGCGACAAGCACCAGCAGAATGGCCACGCCGGCGAACGTAAGAGGGTCGGCCGCGCTGACGGAGAAAAGCAGGCTGGACATCAATTGCGTGAGGCCGAGCGACACAACGACGCCGATGGCGACACCCGCGACTGCGATTGTCGCTCCCTGCCTGAGAATCATGCGCAGGACATCCCTATGCTGCGCGCCCAAGGCCATGCGAATGCCAATCTCGTGGGTGCGTTGCGCGACGGAATAAGAAATCACGCCGTAAATTCCAATCGCCGCGAGGACCAGCGCGAGCCCGCTGAAGGCCCCCAGCAAAATCAGCGTGATTCTCCGCGTGCCCAGCGAATCGCGTACCAATTGATTCATAGTGGAGATGGCGAAGATCGGCTGGTCTTTATCGATCGACGCCACCGCCCCGCGAATCGCCGAAGTCAGCGCGGAGGGATCGATGCGCGATTTCACCACGAGATTCATGTGGCTTTCGGGATATTGCAGCGACGAAACATAAACTTCCAGCCGCGACGGACTTGCCAACCCGTAGAGTTTCGTGTCGCCCACGACACCGACCACGGTAAGCCACTTCGGGGGATTTTTTGCCGAGGGATGCCCAAACATAAATCGTCTTCCCATCGGATCCCGGTTTGGCCAATATTGCTGTGCCAGCCTCGCATTCACCATTCCAACGAGCGGTGCTCCCTGTTTGTCTGTATCGGTGAAGGTTCGCCCGCGCAGCAACGGAATGCCGAGCGTGCTGATGAAACCGGGACTCACTTCGTGATAATCCGGATGCGGATAATTTCCCGGCTTGGGCAGTGCCATATCTTCGACGGTGATATCAGTGCGCGAATGCTCGCCCGCCAGCGGAATCACCGTCCCCACCGCTGCGTCTTCCACTCCGGGCAGAGCGCGCACGCGGTCGAGGACCTCTTGCCAGAAATTGAGGATTGCCGGATCTTTGGAATATTGTTGCGTGCGCAAATCCATTTCCATGGTCAGCACGCGATCGGCTCGGAAGCCTGGATTCACGCTCATCAGTTTGTACAAACTCTTCATCATCAGGCCGGCCCCGACCAGGAGAATCAGCGCCAGTGAAATCTCCGCAACGGCCAGCGCGCCGCGCAATTTGTTTTGTGCCGCGCTGGCGCTCGCCGTTCTGCCGCCCTCTTTCAGCTCCGATTGCACATCGGGTTGGGTGGAGTGCATCGCCGGAGCCATTCCGAAAATAAATGCCGCGAGCACGACGATGCCCGCTGCGAAGAAAAGAACCGCGCCATTTAAGTTCAGAGCAGCGCCCGAGAGCATGTCCATCGGAATGAGGCGCGCAATTCCGTGGATTCCGGCGAGAGCCAACGCCAGGCCGAGAATGCCCCCGAGAAAGGCCAGAGCAAAACTCTCCGTCAGCATCTGGCGAATGATTCGATTCCGACCGGCGCCGAAGGCCATGCGGAGGGCGATTTCCTTCGTGCGGGCCGCGCCCCGCACCAAAAACAGATTGGCCACATTCGCGCAGGCAATCAGCAGCACAAACAGTACTGCGCCGAAGAGCACGAGGATGGCCGGCCGCGCGTCGCTCACGAAAGCGTCGCGAATCGATTGCAGCGCCACTCCGAACTGGTCGTTGGTTGCCGGATATTCCTTCGCCAGCCGCGCGGCGATTCCTTCCATTTCCACGCGCGCCTGCGCAAACGTGACATTGGGCGCAAGCCTCGCTATCACCGTCATGTCGCCGCGCTCGCCGCGTTCATGGGCCTCTTCGGAATTGTTTGTGGCCCAAACGCCGATCGGCAGCATCACGTCGGTCTTGTCGAGCGAACGGAAATTCGGCGGCAACACGCCAACGATCGTAAAGCTGCGGCCATCGAGCGTGATGGTGCGGCCGATGGCGTTTCGGTCGCTGCCCATGTGCGATTGCCACAGTTCGTAGCTGAGCAGGACCACGGGCGGAGTCCCGGGCTTTTCCTCGGACGCTTCGAAATCTCGCCCGAGGAACGGCTTCACGCCAATCAGGGAAAGGAAATTCGGCGAAACGGCTTCGCCGGTGATGTTCTCCGGCTGGGTGACGCCGGCGAGGTTGAAGCCGACATCGTGCACGGCGGCCATTTGCGAAAAGGCGGGGCACTGTTGGCGCCAGTCCAGGAAATTCGGATACGACACGCTGACGATACCTACCTTCGGGGTGGTCTCGTTCAGCACCACGAGGCGCGAAGCGTCTTTGTAGGGCAACGGTTGCAGCAAGACGCCGTAGACCACGGAAAATATCGCCGTGTTGGCGCCGATGCCCAGGGCCAGCGTAAGAATGGCGACGGCGGTGAAGCCGGGATTTTTTGCGAACATACGGAAGGCGAAACGGAGATCCTGACCCAGATGTTCGAGCCAGGCCCAGCCCCAGGAATCGTGACTGAGTTCGCGAATCGCCAGCGCGTTCCCGAAGTTCTTTCGTGCGGCCATGTGCGCCTCCTCGGGCGAGAAACCGTTCTGAGCGTATTCTTTTTCGCGCAGTTCGATGTGCGCACGCATCTCTTCGTCGATGTCGTGATCGAATTGTTCGCGGCGAAACAGCATTCGCAGGCAGCGCGCGAGTTCAGCGAGTGGTTTCATGCATGGTGCTCCGCATCGGCCTCATTCCTCAGAAAATAGCCTTAAATCGTTTACTTTCAGTGGCCGCGTTGCGGCCATTTTCATGGTTCGCTTGTGGCGCCGAAGGCGGCATGACCTATTCGTAACGCAGCGCGATCATGGGATCGACGCGCATGGCTCGGCGCGCGGGGATGTAGCAGGCCAGCATCGCGACGAGCACGAGCAGAATGGCCATGCCGGCGAAAGTGAGAGGGTCGGTTGCGCTGACGCCGAAGAGCAAACTCGACATCAACCGAGTGAGTGCGAAAGCGGCGGCGATCCCGATGACAATTCCGATGCAGGCGAGTTTCAGCCCTTGACCAACGACCAGGCGAAGAACGCTGCGGCGCTGTGCACCGAGGGCAAGCCGAATGCCAATTTCATGCGTACGTTGCGCAACCGAATATGAAATCACTCCATAGACGCCGACGGCGGCAATCACCACCGCCAGCGCCCCGAAAATGCCGAGCAAAATTGCGTGGAAGCGCCAGTCGTTCAGTGAGCCCGAAACCACTTGCTCCATGCTCTCCACATGTGTGAGCGGCTCGCCGGGATCCACGTCGTGCAACGCGCTGCGAATCTCCGGAAGAGAGAGAGCCGCGGCGGCGCGCGTGCGCAGCAGAAACGAAGCCGAGTCATTCCACTTTGTTTGGGTGTAAGGGATGAACATTCCCTGACCGGGCATGTCGCCCAGGGTGGACTCTCGAACGTCGCCGACGATTCCGATCACCCTCCTCGGCGCGGGCTCGCTCTGCGCCGGACCCATCGGTTTGCCAATCCAGATCTGCTGTCCGATGGGATCTTTGCCCGGCCAGAACATTCTGGCCATCATCTGATTGATCACCACTACCGGCGCGCCGCTCGCGTTGTCGGCCGCAGTAAATTCGCGCCCGCTGATCAGCGGAATCCGCAACGCGCGGAAATAATCCGGGCTGACAATTCGAATTTCAGCGTCCAGCGGTTGGGCGGCTGGCGCCACACCAGTTCCACCTTCAATGCTGAAGAGAATGTCGCTGCCTTCGCGCAGCGGTAGCGTGTCAATCATCGCCGCCTGCTCTACGCCCGGAATTGCGGAGACGCGAGAGATGGCCTGATCGAAGAACGCGGTTCGTTTCGCGGCCGTGTCGTATTTTTGGCTCGGCAGTGAAACCGCGAACGTCAGCACGTTCTGCGTATCGAAGCCGGGCTTCACCATCGTAAGGCGCGCAAGGCTTTCCAGCGCCAGCGCCGCGCCAATCAGGAGCACCAAGGAGATCGCGATCTCGCTCGCCGCCAGAAAGTGGCGAAGGCCGCCGGTGGCTCTCGCGCCCGCCTGCGCACCGGATTCCTTGAGCGAGCCGCTCAAGTCAACACGCGAAGCGCCCACCGCCGGCACCAGGCCAAAGGCGATTCCCGTGGCCATACTCAGTGCGAAAGCGAAGAGAAGTACGCCTACGTCAATCCCAAACGCCCCCACGTGCGGCAAGCTCGCCGGAACCAGAGTGACAATGAACTGAAAGCTCGCGTAGCACGCCGCGATCCCGAGGACTCCGCCCAGCACCGCCAGCAAAATGCTCTCGGCCAGAAGTTGCCGGACAATCCGGCCGCGGCTCGCGCCGATCACGGTGCGCACAGCCATTTCGCGCTGGCGCGTCGCCGAGCGGGCCAGCGTCAAATTCGCGACGTTGACGCACGCAATCAGCAGCACGAGGCCGACTGCGCCAAACAGCAGCAGCACCGCCGCGCCCGCCCATTGGTTCAACATTTCGCGCAGCGGAATCAGATGCGCGCGCTCGTGCTGCATGAACATTTTCGGAAACTCTCGCCGTAGATCCGAAAGCGCGGGCGTAAGCGCGGCTTCAGCCTCTGCAACGCTGACTCCGGGTTTCAATGCGCCGAAACAGAGACGGCCTCCGTTGGATGGATCGTTGCTCGCGGCGGGAACCTGCGCCGGGAACCAGAGTTGTGCGTTGGTGGGTCTGAAAGTTGGATCTGTGAATCCGGCGGGAAGGACGCCGACAATCGTATAAGGCTTACCATTCAATGTGACGCTTCGCCCCACGGCATTCGGATCCGCTCCGAATTCGCTGCGCCACAGGCTGTTGCCAAGCATCACAACATTTGGGCCACCCACCACGCCTTCTTCGGGACGGAAATCGCGCCCTAGGAGCGGATGGATGCCGACCATGGTGAGAAAATCGGTCGAGATTGCAATCGAAGGGACACGGGAGGGCCCTCCCGAGACCATAAGCGTCGAGTCACCCATCCCTTGCACCACGGTCAAGTGCTTGAAGATCTTTTCCTGTTGTTGGTGCCAAGCCGCAAAAATCGCCGGGGAAATGGACTCTCCACCGTATGCATTTCCAGTTCTTGCCACGAGGTAAATCTGTTGTGCGTTGGGATAAGGCAGCGGGCGGAGGAAAATCGCGTCGATGATGGAAAAGATTGCGGTGTTGGCACCGATGCCGAGGGCCAGGGTGAGAATGGCGACGGCGGCAAAACCGGGGTTCTTGCGCAGCATGCGAAGGGCGAAACGCAAGTCCTGGGCGAGATGCTCGAGCCACGACCAGCCCCAGGATTCGTGGCTGGCTTCGCGGAGAGCGAGGGCGTTACCAAAATGTTTGCGCGCCTCGGTATAGGCTTGTTCGGGGGCCACGCTGTTTTGACACGATTCGCGTTCGCGCAATTCCTTTTCGCGTAATTCAATGTGCAAGCGCATCTCTTCATCCATGTCACGGTCAAATTGCTTGCGGCGAAAAAGCATTCGTAAGCGCCGACTCCATTCGCCTAGCGTCTCTTTCATTGAAGCGGGGAATCGCTCGCGCACGGTGCACCTCGCTTTCAGGTTGCGAACAAAACACAATCGCCGCCAGGGCGGCGCGGCCGACCACACCGGTCGGCCCGTGCAAATAGCTCTAGGCGGTTTGAATCACGCGGGTGATGGCGCCGACGACGCGTCGGAATTGCGACAGCTCAACTTCCAATTGTTTGCGTCCCGTGGCGGTCAGACGGTAGTAGCGGGCGCGGCGGTTTTCCGGTGTAGCGCCCCAGTGCGCGTTCACCCAGCCTTTGACGAGCATGCGCTGGAGCGCGGGGTAGAGCGAGCCTTCCTCGACTTGCAGGACGTCTTCTGAATTTTGCTGAATGGTGCGGGCGATTTCGTAGCCGTGCAATTCGCCGCGGCGGGCTAGCGTTTTCAGAATCAACAAATGAAGAGTGCCGGGCGGGATTTCATCGCGATACACGGAGCGCTCCTAACATAGAGTGTCGATGCATAGTTAGACTATGGCAAGGTAAAATAGTTAGCATGGGACTGTCAAGCGCAAAAGCTCCGCGCGCCTCTACCCGGGCTCGGGGAAGCGTAGCGGGCGTCGAAATTGTCTCTGTGTGATATGGATTTGAAGTCCAAGAGTTGCTGCGCGTTGGCAGCCAGACAGGCGGCGAAATGGCGGACGCAACAAAGCCGGGGACGAGCGATTATTTGGCGGCAGAGAGAACGTTTCTGGCGTGGATTCGAACAGGCCTGGCGCTGATGGGATTCGGATTTGTGGTGGCGCGCTTCGGGCTTTTTCTGGAATTGTTGCAAGCACGTGAGCCGGGAGCGACAACGCATTC
>JBAUEX010000003.1:0-7376 GCA_049678845.1 Candidatus Acidiferrales bacterium | reverse complement strand
TATCTATACAATTCATTGGACAGTTAGGTGGGAAACGCGACAGTATTGCGCCCAGGTTTCTCCGTACTAGGGGATGTCGTGTGTAGTTACCGTTTTATGACAGATGCTTGTTTTATATCGCCATGGGCGGCCAAGAACGATGAATCAAACGGGACGCAAGCGCAACGGAGGAATTATAAGGGAGGAACAGATCAATGATTCCGAATATGCGAACGACCATGTTACGGGCAACCATGGTGTTTCTGGCCATGTCAATCGCTTTTGCCATGCCCTGCTGTGGACAAACCAGTCCATCAACTGGAGCGATCCAGGGTGTGATTCAGGACCCAAGCGGGGCCGTCGTGGTCGGGGCAACCGTGACCCTTGTTAATTCAGCGTTTGGAGTCCGGCGAACCGCCCGTTCGGGGTCTGATGGAACGTACGTTTTTCCGCTGCTACAACCGGGCAGCGGGTATGAAATCGATATAGAACATGCTGGCTTTCAGAAAACCGCGATCGCCGGCATTTCCGTTCAGGTTACGCAGGTGGCTGCAGTCAATGTGCATTTAGTTGTCGGAAGTGTCAGTCAGGAGGTCGTCGTCACCGGAGCAGTCACTCCGGTGAACACGGCCAACGCGACGCTCGGCGGCACGCTGACATCAAGCGTGATTCAGAGTATGCCGCTGCCGACGCGCGACGTCTTGGATATTCTGGCAACCGACGCCGGAGTTGTTTCTCAATTGACATCTCCCTCCGCTACCATCCTGCAGGGTTCAGAAGCGATGTTCGTAGGGGGAAACCGAGCCACCTCCAACAACTACATGGTGAATGGAATCGATGCGAACAACTTCGAATTCCACACGCTGGCGACGGGAATCGTACCCATTCCCAATCCCGATGCCGTCGAGGAGTTCCGTACTGAAACGAGCCTTTACGATGCAACAACGGGCTTCAGCGGCGGAGGCAACATCGTGCTGGTGACGCGACGCGGCACCAATCAGTATCATGGAACTGCTTATGAGTTCCTGCGCAACACCGACATGAACGCGAATGACTTCTTTTTCAACGCGGCAGGCAAGCCACGTCCGATCATGCAGCAAAACCAATTTGGGCTTTCAATGGGCGGCCCCGTGCCAAAGCTTGGGAAAACATATTGGTTTTTCAATTATGAGGGACAGCGGCAGCGCAACGGAGTCACGGGGTCGGCGACCGGATTGCTGCCAGTTCTGCCGACCCAGCGGACGGCCGCATCGATGGCCGCGCTTTATAACCTTCCGGTCGGCGCCATTGATCCGGTGGCGATTCAGGTCTTGAATGCTCCCGGGCCCTATGGTGGATTGCTTTTCCCAAGCGGTTCCGGTGCTCCTTTGGGAGAGCTCGGTTCATTCGCTTTCTCTTCGCCCGCGGAGTTGAACAGCAATCAATACAACGGCCGCATTGACCGCGCCTTTCACATCGGAGGAGTGGACAATCAATTCAGCGTTTCTTATTTCGCCAATCCGGATACATTCACCAACGCTGGCGGAGCAAATGGGGGCACAATCGGCCAGCCTTATCAATATCTTCTCCAGAACGAGACCCTTTCCGTTCAGGATACGGAAACTATCCGACCTGACCTGCTGAATAGCATCGATGTGGGTTTTACTTATAACAAGCGGGACATTGGAGCGATCAATCCACTCACGCTCAGCGATTTTGGCATGACTCGATTCAATTCCTCCATTATCAACCGAGGTCCCAACTTCTCTTTTGCCGATCAGATGGCCTGCTGCGGCGCGACCGTCTCAGTAGGTGAAACCCAGCACAACGAATCGCAGGATTTCCGCGACACGGTTTCCTATTCGCACGGTGTGCATTTTTTCCGCTTCGGTTTTGAAGCGCGGACGCAACAGTTCAACTTCGGCTCTCCGCTCGATCCGGGCTCGCTCTTTTTCCAGGGAGGGACCGCGGACGCAATTTATGGCCCACCGGCCGATCCCAATGCCGATTTGTCCATTCGCGATTTCCTTGTCGGCGCGCCGTTTTCTATCAGCATCGGCAGTGGACTCAACAATTTTCAATATCGCGCCCACGACTTTGGGATCTTTGGCCAGGACGACTATCACCTGACGAGCCGGCTCACCTTGAATCTCGGCCTGCGATGGGACTATCTGGGCAATATCACCGAAAAACACGATTTGATTTCGAATTTTGACCCATCGTTGCTGACGCCGCTGGCGATGCAAATGGGAGGTCCCGGCCTGCAGGATGCTTTTGTGGTTCCCTCCGGCGCCCCCAAATTCGGCACCCCGGGCGTTTCGAAATCTACCTACCTGAATCAGCCGCTCAAGAATTTCGAGCCGCGAATCGGTTTCGGCCTCGATGTCTTGGGAAACGGCAGGCTGGCTGTGCGCGGCGGATTCGGCATGTATTTCATGCGAATTGGCCCATTCGGCCTGCTGCAGACGATCAGCAACCCGCCTTTCGCCCTGAGCACGGCAATCGTCAACACATCGCAAACGCAGATGCTCGCCAATCCTTTCCCGACCCTGCCGCTGCCCAGCCAGTTCCCGATTTTCACGCCGTTTCCTCAGTTGACTTCCCTCAACTCTGACGGCTCGCCGAATTTTACGGAGCCCCAGCTGAGCGTCATTGAGCTCCAGCGCGATACACGCCCTCCCTACACGGAGCAGTGGAATCTGACAACGGAGTACGAGTTCCTCAAGGGCTGGACTCTGGAAGTTGGCTACATGGGTTCCCACGGAGTGCATCTGCAAGACTTCCAGGGCCTGAACAATGCGCTGCTTCGCAACGCGAATAACCCTGGTCCCCTCGGTTTGGATGTGAATTCGGCGCAAAACCGGGAGTCGCGAGTGCCCTACGTCGGTATCAATTCTACGGGATTGCTCGCCCTTACCGACGCAGGAGAGTCTTACTACGACGCCCTGCTTGTCACCGTGAGCCATCAGTTCTCTCACGGCCTGTTTCTGAAGGCTGCCTATACGTTCTCGAAATCGATCGACAATGTGCAGGCTCAGGCGGGTTTCGAACCCACCATCGGGCCGAATGGGAACCAGTTCATTCCTCAGCTGAACAAAGGCCTTTCCAACTTCGATGCTCCGCATCGACTGGTTCTGACCTATGTGTACGACATTCCGGGTCCGAGCCGAGGATGGGAGGGCGCGATTCTGAACCACTGGACCTGGTCTGGCATCACCACTCTTCAGTCCGGCTTTGCCAGTGAGGTCGATCAGTATACGTTCGGCAATTCTTTCTCGGGCACCGATGGATACGGCGTAGTCAAACCGGGTTGCGCGCTCCTGACCGGCGGAAACGTAAGCGCTCACACCCTCCATTACCTCAATGCCTCTTGCGTTTCAACCACAACGCCGCTCGTGAGCGGCGATACATTCGGCCCGTTGTCGCGATTCGAGGGGCCCGGCAACCAAACCTACTCGGTCGATCCCAACAATTCGAGCGCGATCGGTTACCTGCAGGGTGGCTCCACCCGAGGCGCGTTTTTCGGTCCTTTCGAAACCCGCTGGGACATGGCACTGACCAAGACCGTTCCGATCCGAAAGTTCGGTGAGCAAACCAATTTTCAGTTCCGCGCCGAGGCTTTCAAGGTATTCAACACCCCGATTTTCAGCAGCCCCCACAATATCGCTGGCTTATCGAGTTTCGGAAGGATTACCAGCACCATCGACAACACGGGGCGCCAGTTGCAGATGGCCGTTCGCTTGAGCTGGTGAGCCTGCTGCGAATTGACCAGTCTTGTGCGTCATGCGTTAGCCGCCTTCCACACCTCTCCGCCTAGCGGTTAGAGGCGGCTGGCAAGGAGAGAAAAGAATGACCAGTCGCGGCACTCGTGTGCGGATAACTCCATTCATGCTCTTGTTTTTTCTTGCAGCGAGCTCCCTGACTGCGCGGGCACTGCCGCAACATCTCTTCGAAAACATGCGCTGGCGCTTGATCGGACCTTTCCGAGGCGGCCGCGTTGAGGCTGTCGCAGGAATCCCCAGCAATCCACTTGTCTACTATTTTGGCGCCGTGGCCGGCGGCGTCTGGAAAACAAAAGACGGGGGTCACACTTGGCTCCCGCTCTTCGAAAGGGAGCCCGTATCCTCCATCGGCGCGATCGCGGTTGATCCCTCTGATCAAAATGTAATTTATGCCGGCACGGGAGAACCATGCCCTCGCGGCGATATGTCGTTCGGCGACGGCGTTTACAAATCAACGGACGGAGGCAAGACGTGGGTTCACCTCGGACTCGACGATACCCGGCACATCGCTAAGATCATCATAGATCCTCAAGATCCGAAGGTGCTCTACGTCGCGGCCCTGGGTTCTGTGTCCGGGCCGAATGCGGAGCGCGGGATATTTCGATCAGCTGACGGCGGGAAGACTTGGCAGAAAGTGCTCTTTAAGAACGAGAACACCGGCGCGATCGATATTGCCATGGATCCGAACAACCGGCGTGTACTCTTTGCAGCGCTTTGGCAGGTGAGGCGGACGCCGTGGAGCTTGGTTAGCGGCGGAGCCGGCAGCGGGCTCTACAAATCGGACGATGGCGGCGACAGTTGGACGGAGATTCATGGACACGGTTTTCCGGAGGGGACTCTGGGCCGGATCGGAGTTAGCGTCTCGGCGGATTCGAGCCGGGTATACGCCATCGTCGAGGCCAAGAACGGGGGCCTGTATCGGTCCGATGACGGAGGAACGAACTGGACTCTGGTCAACGGGAGCTGGGATCTGCGGGGCCGCCCGTGGTATTACTCCCACATTTTCGTCGATCCGAGGAACCCGGATGAGATTTATGTCTTCAGTTTCGGTGCATTCCGGTCGGTCGATGGGGGCAAGAGCTTTTCGTCCATCGAGACACCACACGGAGATTATCACGCTCTGTGGATAGACCCGCACAATCCGGAACGAATGATTGTCGGAAATGACGGCGGCGCGACGATTTCGACTGATCATGGCAGGAGCTGGACAACCGAGGACAATCAACCCACCGGGCAGTTTTACCGCCTCGCCACCGACAATCGGTTCAATTACTACTTGTATGGATCGCAGCAGGACCGCGGCACGGTAGCGATCACCAGCCGAAGCGACAGCGCGCTGATCGGACAGGACGACTGGTATTCGGTCGGCGGTGGTGAGAGCGGGTTCGTGATTCCCTCCCCGCTCGATCCAGATGTCGTCTACGCGGGCAGTTTGTACAGTGCCTTCACAAGGTTTGACAAGAGAGCGGGGCAGTCGCGGGACATCTCGCCTTGGCCCATCAATGAGCTCAACTTAGCGGCGAGCGATACAAAGTACCGATTCGGATGGACTGCGCCGGTGCTGATATCGCCGCACGACCCGCACACGCTGTACATCGGCGCGCAGGTCTTATTCAAGACAACCGACCAGGGAAAAAACTGGAGTGTAGTCAGTCCCGATCTGACGCGAAACGATAAGTCGAAACAAACCTCCTCGGGCGGGCCGATCACCCAGGACAATACCACCGTCGAATACTTCGACATGATCTCCACTGTAGCAGAATCCCCGCTTCAGGCGGGAATCATCTGGGCGGGGACAGACGACGGATTGATTCAGCTCACTCGCAACGGCGGCACCAGCTGGGAAAAAGTGACGCCGCAAGGGATGCCGGAATGGAGCATGGTCAGCTCCATCGAAACTTCCCCATTCTCTGCAGGCACCGCCTACGCAGCCGTCGATGCACATCGCCTCGATGATTTTAAGCCGCACATTTATCGCACGACCGATTTCGGGAAGACATGGAGTGAGATTAACGACGGATTGCCTCCCGACTCCTATGTTCACGCGGTGCGCGAAGACCCGCAAAAAGAGGGCTTGCTTTACGCCGGGACGGAGACGGGGATTTATGTCTCATTCGATGATGGAGCCCACTGGCAGTCGCTTCAGCTTAACCTTCCTACGGTGCCGGTGTACGATCTCGCGGTTCATGGGAATGACCTGGCAGTGGCGACACACGGCCGGGCTTTCTGGATCCTCGATGACCTGAGCCCTTTGCGCCAGGCCAAAGAGGCCGGTGAAGCCGGCGGTTTTTATCTTTACCGGCCAGAGCCCGCCTACCGCGTGCGCGGAAATAATTTCTATGGGACACGCTCTTCGGGAGCGCCGAGCAGTCCGCTCGCCGGCGAGAATTCTCCGCCCGGAGCTATTCTCGACTATTTCCTGCCCGAGGCGTCCAAGGCGCCGATTCATTTAGAGATACTCGATGCGAAAGGCAGCGTCGTCCGAGAGTTTGTGGCAAAGCCGTCTGCCCAGGAAAACAGCAACGGGAAACAAGTCCTCATCAGCTCGGGCGCCGTGGAAGTCGCCGACGGCGAGGAATACCCAGATGAGCCCACTAGCCACGCGGGTCTGAACCGCTTCGTTTGGAACCTGCTCTATGCCGGGCCCCAGAACGGGCCGGAACGCAGCGGAATCCCCGAACCGCTTGTCGTGCCGGGGAATTATACGGTTCGGCTCATGGTAAACGGCAAGTCCCAAGATCAAACCCTCTCGGTTCAAGAAGACCCCCGCGCGCAGGTCTCCCTCGCTGATTTAGAGGCGGAGTTTGACTTGCAAATGAAGGTCGAGAACCGGATAAAAGAAGCCCACGAGGCCGTCGTCGAGATGAACCAGGTCCGCGCACAGTTGTCAGCACTGCGCCAGCGAAGCGCCGCCGCGGGCGTTTCCGGGAAACTTACCGAAGCCGTCGATGCGCTCAGCGCAAAAACGACCGCAGCGGAGAGAGCCATTACTGGATGGAAGGTCGAGGGAGACGGGTATTCGCTCAATTATCCGCCGGCACTCGACGACCAGCTCGACTGGTTATTCATGTTCGCCGGAGCGGGAGACGGCGCACCAGGCCAACCATTCTACAATGTCTATGACCAGTTGAGCCAACAGCTCAATGCCGACCTTCACAACTGGCAAGAAATCAAGAATACCGATATGCGCCGGTTGAACGAGCTGATCCGGCGGAACAACATACCGGCAGTGGCTCCCTTTGTCACTGCTAAAGGAAAAAATCCGAGCGAATAATCGGGCCGATGGCTGCGCGGGGGTCGCCGCGAACATCGCGTGTTCAGATTTTTGGCTCAATCCGGCAGTTGAGGTATTCCAGAATCCCCTGGCGATACGGGAAAAGCGCCGGCGTACCTCCGGTGTGCAGGAACACCACGTTCTCCGTTGGCCGGAAATAGCCTCTTCGGCACAAATCGACAAGTCCCGCCATGGCCTTGCCGGTGTAAACGGGATCGAGCAATATGCCTTCCTTCGTCGCGACCAGGCCGATCGCCTGAACAATTTGAGCATTCAGCACGCCGTAGCCGCCGCCAGTATAATCATCAAGAACTGTAACTTCGCCGATTTCCTTGCAAGGGCCCGATCCAGCGAATTCCGAC
>JBAUEX010000002.1:0-17847 GCA_049678845.1 Candidatus Acidiferrales bacterium | reverse complement strand
CCGCAAGGGTAGCATCGGAACCGCGAGGCAACGGTGCATCTGCCAGCACAAGGTGGAGAGGGCCTAGGCTTGATAGCAAGGTCAGAATATACGAATGCTCGCAAGCGTCGTCACCCTTAGAGAACCTAAGATGCTGCGCGGTTCTTCTTGCAGTGGGCACGGAACGTACGGGTTTCTCCGTCATGGTCACATCACACTGCCGGCGTAGAGAGCGGACCTAACCTATCGCGTCATTCCAACGGAACAGGATAAACCCATATCGCTCCCCGCAAGGGAAAGCACATCGCAAGATGGGCCGATGGCGATGCGGGTATGAGATCAGGGAGGAAGCGAATGCCGCTCTGTAATGGAACGGATACCGGTTGCCTCAGTTACATCGACAACATCACCGGACGCGAAAGCGGGCAGACTTCCCTGAGGTGCTTCACGCGAGAGAGCTGGGCAAATCGGCATATGAGACAAAGCAGATGACGACAGCGCAAGCTGTTGGTGCGGTCTCACGCGAGGCGGCGGAATGGTACGCCCTTGACTGGCAAGCCATCAACCACAACGTGCGCCGACTCCAAGTGCGTATCGTGCAGGCGACGAAGGCAAGCAGATGGGGCAAGGTGCGAGCCTTGCAACGCCTGCTGACCCACTCGTATAGCGGCAAAGTTCTCGCCGTTCGACGAGTGACGGAAAACGATGGCAAGAAAACCCCTGGTGTGGACAAAGAAATCTGGGACACTCCAGAAAAGAAGACACAGGCAATACATGCACTCGAGCAAAGAGGCTATCAACCTCAGCCTCTTCGACGCGTTTACATCCCGAAATCGGACGGCAGAACGATGCGCCCGCTCGGAATTCCCACGATGAAAGATCGAGCCCAACAGGCATTACATTTGCTTGCACTCGATCCCGTGGAGGAAACCACTGCTGACAACAACTCCTATGGGTTTCGCCAGCAGCGGTCCTGCGCTGATGCGATAGAACAGTGTTTCAAGACACTGTCCAAAGCAAATCCGCAGTGGATTCTAGCCCGGATAATTCATGATTTCAGAAACACGAAAGGCCTCGCTATGGTACAAATCCGTTGACTAGGCGGGTTTGAGACCAAAAACGAGGCCTTCGCTTGAACGAACATACCACAACAGACTGTCTCCTTTTTCCAGATATCTTTGATCGACCGGTGGTCGCGAAGTTTGACCAACGTCAGGGCAGCTCCGATGGCGGAGCGATTCTGCTGAAAGCGGCCGAGCGGCGGTTAGGCCTGACTACGGCATTGGCGGCTGGTCTAAGAGATGACCGGCAACCCGGTAAAGTGCAGCATGAGTTGCGTGAGTTGATTACGCAGCGGGTCATGGCCATTGCACTGGGATATGAAGACGCCAACGATGCGGCTCGACTGGCGTCGGATCCGATCCACAAGCTGCTGGTCGGTCGGGATCCCGTCGATGGCGAGGATCTGGCTTCGCAACCTACCTTGTCGCGTTTTGAAAATGCTCCGGATCGCAAGGAACTGTTGCGCATGACGGAAGCTCTGGCGGACCGAGTCATTGAACGCCATCGCCAGCGTCTGCATGGTCGCGCCCGTCGGATCACCATCGATCTGGATCCCACCGACGACCCCGCGCACGGCCAACAACAGTTCGCCTTTTTTAATAGCCATTACGACAGCTACTGTTACTTGCCGATGGTTTGTTTTCTCACCTTTAATGAGGAGTCGGAACAGTACCTGGTGGCGGCGGTGTTGCGGCGTGGGAATGCGACTGGCTCGGTAGGCGCTCTCGGGATTCTGCGCCGTCTGATGGCACGGGTGAGCGATGCCTTTCCCAAGGCGAAAATCCGGGTGCGCCTCGACGGCGGCTTTGCATCCCCGGAAGTTCTGGATTTTCTGGACTGCGAACCGAAAGTGGAATATCTCGTCAACATAGCCGCCAATGCGGTGTTGAAGCGCAAGGCGGAGGCAGCCATGAAGTGGGCTCGTCACGCGTCGAAGACCTCGGGCCAAACCGAGCATGTCTATGGCGAGTGCCGGTACGCTACCAAAAAGACTTGGCCGTGGAAACGACGCATCATCTACAAAGCCGAGGTGGTGCGCGCCGCGAACAAGGAAGCGAAGGACAATCCGCGCTTCGTGGTCACCAACCTAAAACAGAGTCCGCAGTGGATTTACGAGAAGACGTACTGTCAGCGGGGCGACGTCGAGAACAGGATTAAAGAATTGCACGACGGCATGCAAATCGGCCGGACCAGTTGCTCAAACTTTTTGGCGAACACGTTCCGCGTGCTGCTGACAGCGGCGGCCTATGTGCTCATGCAGGAGATGCGACTGCACTTGTCCCCGACTCGCCACGCCCGGGCGCAAGTCTCGACCCTGCGCGAGCATTTTCTAAAACTCGGAGTCCAAGTCATCGCCTCGGTCCGTCGCATCGTGCTGCACTTGCCTCAAGCGTTTCCCTACCGCGATAGCTTTCATCGTCTCGCCTTGAGCTTAGGTGCTCAAACTGGCTGAGTTCTCCTGCAGCGCTGCCCAGGAACTTTTTACTCGTCACGCCTCTACTCAAGGTGTCTCCTTTCGCGCGAAAATCTGACTGCGAGCCTCGTTAACAGTCTTAGAATCAGTCTTTCGGTTCAACCAAATTCTTCTGTCGTCGCGCATCCCTTCGCAGCAACGAAAAATTCGTCGCGAGGTCAGCTTTCACGAATAATGTGGGCTAGGGATTTATTCCAGGTACTTTGGAGGAGGACGGCGAGCCGCTGGACGTGTTCGTGATCGCCGATGAACCGTCATTTCCGGGTTGTCTGGTGGAAGTGCGGCCTGTCGGCGTGGTGCGCATGATTGACCGCTCCAAGCCGGACCAGAAAATTCCCGCCGTGCAGCAGCACAATCCACGCTACCAGGGAATCAACGACGCGGCGCAGCTGTTTCGTCACCTGCGCCGCGAGATCGAGCATTTCTTCACCATTTCCAAAGAGCTCGAAAATAAAAAGACACGCATTCGCGACTGGCAAGGCGCCGCCACACCGCACCATCAGCGCCAGCCGCAAGCGCTTCCTCGGCCCAAAATTCACTTCCATCCGATAATCAGTGACTGAGCCGCCCTCTCGCAGTCACTGCTCGAACTTGTGGCTTGGCGTAGCCTGCTTTTCGTTCTGCAATTCGATCACGTCCGGGCCAGTTTCCGACGAGCCGAGCAGCCAGCGGCAGAAATAATTGGCGCGCATCCAGAAAACGTATTCGGCGTCGGGCATGTAGCTGTGACGCATTCCCGGAAGCACGAACATGTCAAAGCGCTTGTCGGCTTTGATCAGCGCCTCAGCAAGTCGCATGGTGTTCGCCATGCTCACATTGTTGTCCATGTCGCCGGTCGTCAACATCAAGTGGCCTTTCAAGTTTTTCGCCAGCTCGGAGTTTTTCTCGATATTGTATAGAAACTTCACCGTGCCGTTCTTTTCGTCCACTTCCTTCACCCCGTCATATTTCTCGCTCCAATACTTATTGTAGACATTGTTTTCATGGTTTCCTGACTCTGACCATCCGACCTTGAAGAAATCCGGATATTGCAGCAAAGCCGCCGCCGTCATAAACCCGCCGCCGGAGTGGCCCCAAATGCCGACGCGATTGCTATCGATGTACGGATGGATGGCCGCCAATTCCTCGGCCGCCGCTTTCTTGTCCGCCAGACCGTAGTCACGCAGATTGCCGTACCCATAGGTGTCGTACCATTTGTCGCGCTGCGGACTCCCCCCGCGATTGCCCACTTCGATGACGATGAAGCCGAGTTGCGCGAGTGCGAAACTCTGATTTTTCGGCGAAAACGATTTCGTGACGCTTTCCGTTTGCGGACCCGGATAGACATATTCAATCAGCGGGTACTTGCGCGACGGATCGAAATCGAACGGCTTGTACATCACACCGTAAAGATCAGTCACCCCGTCGGCGGCCTTGACGTGAAACGTCTCAGGATACTTGAACCCCGCGTCGAGCAGACGCTTGACGTCGGTGGTCTCGAGAGTTTCGAGCGTCGCACTTTGATCGTCGAGAAGGATTGATTTAGGCGCAGCGTCGACGCGCGAAAAAGTATCGATGAAATATTTCCCAGAATCCGATGCGCTGATGGCGTTGTCAAAGTCACCCGGATCGAGCAACTTCAGCCCCGAGCCATCCAGATTCACGCGGTAGAGATGCACGTAATACGGGTCTTCATTCGGCTCGTGGCCTGTCGCGGTGAAGTACATGGCGCGCGTTTTCGAATCGACCGACAAAATCTGGTCGGCCATATATTCGCCCGACGTGATCTGGTTTTTCAGATGGCCGTCGCCGTCGTAAAGATAATAGTGGCCCCAGCCATCGCGCTCGGACCACCAGATCAGCTCCTTGCCGTTATCAATTTGTCGCAACGGCTTATCGTCGAGGTACACGTTTGAGCGCTCCTCGATCAGTGTTTTCACGGCCCCGGTGTTTGTGTCCGCCACGCACACATCGATGCGATGCAGATCGCGGCTGGAGCGCAGAAAATAAAGTTTATCGGAGTTATCGGCGATCCACTGGCCGGTCAGATAGCCGCCAAAACCTCCTAATAATCTTTTCTGACCTTCGGTTTGCTGCATCTCGTGCTCCCGGTCGCGCGCGAGGATGCGGTCGGTCGCAACTGTGAGCGTCTGATCCTTGAACGCCGCCGTTTGGATTACTTTGTGCTCCTTGGTCGCAACGTCGAAAACCTGCAATTCAAATTGCGGCGCGTTCGCGTCTCCAGCCATGGCATAGCTGTAGGTTTCGAGCGTCGGTCGAGGATTCGCCAGCGTATGAATCACCCACAAATCTGCAACTTTTCTTTCATCGGCGCGCACCAGAGCAAATTTCTTCGAGTCTTTCGACCAGTAAATCGGAATCGGCACGGTGCGCGGACCTGCTGGATTGGTGTCGTCTTTCTGAAATTTCTTGAGCTCCTTTTGGTCTTCGTCGACCAGCACGCGCGCGTAGCTGTATTTTTCCACGCCGTCGGTGGTCAGCTGCGTTTCCACAATGCTCTTGTCCCCTGGTTTTTTCTGGGCTTTGACGTAATTCGCCGCATCCATCATGTAGAGGTTGTACCCGCGCGCGAAAACGATCATCTTGCCATCCGGCGAAACGGACGCCCACATGGGCTTTTCGAGCGGCGCGGCCAAGGCGTCCAAGCGCGTCACTTTTCCCGTCGCCAGCTCCAACTCGAAATAGATTTTGCGCGTTGACGGTTTGGCTTCGCCGCCTTCTGCATTTTCCTCGCCTTCCTGCTCGTTCTTGCGCTGCCCCATTTGCTGCTGGCCTTGCTGATCTTTATCTTCCTGAATATTCTCCTCGTCGTCCTGGGCTTTCTTGGTTTCGTTCGGTATCACCGAGTCCTTGCGAACTTCCACGTCGAACTGCAGCGCGGTATCTTGCTTGACCAGCCGCAGCGCCTTGATCGGCAGATGCTGCGCGTCATAGGGATAATTCGTCAGCAGGGAGAGCTGCGTGGCGACCTTCGCGTTGTCAAACAGCGGCGCTCTCGTTCTGCGCAACGGGTCGACAACCCAATAGTGCGTGCCTTCAGGCGTCTCGTAGCTGTACCAGAAGCGGTCGGAGAGTTCGAACCAATGCGGCCTCACTTCTGTATCAAAGACCAGCGTGGCCATGCTCGACTCAACGAAGCGCGCGGCGAGCTGGTAATTCGGCCTGACGACTCGTAGTTCGGGAGAGCTCCGCCTACCTTGGCGTATCTCCGGACCCTGTTCTGCCACTCCACTTTGGTTTTGCGCCAGCGCCCCCACGCCCAGCGTGCTGCAGAGCAATAGCAAGACGCATGCGCTCGTCCAGAAGCTATGGTTGTTCACAGCAAATTTATGCGCAGTGCGCTTCATACGGACTCTCCCTCTCTCGTTGAATGGCGGCGCCTGGCGTCAGCAGCTCGCTCGCCCGGAGGCGCGCATCATAATCCAAATCGCGCAAAAATGTTGCTTTTCGCAACGGCGAAGGCTCCGCTCATGCGGGCACACCTAATCAAGGGCTTGTGGCAAGCATAGTGACGCCGCCGGCAAGACACACGTTTCAGAGCGGACCATCGCTAAAGGTTCAGTGGCCGGAAATTGTGCGCGGAGAGTACACCGTTACCGTCAGCCGCGGGCAAATCCTGAAGGACAAGATGGCAAGCGTGCGTTCTTATTCGCGATAGATGAATTCCAGTTCGATCCCCGCTACCGCGATCACGTCGCCCGCGGAAAGCTTGGTCGGGTGGATCACCGGCTGCCCATTTATCGTCGGTACTTTGTCTGCGCCGCCAATGTAATACGAATTATCGTCGCGGCGATTGATCTGCGCCGCGGCTTTTGGAGCGAACCAAGCCTTGAGCTTTACGGTCGCCAGCGCCGATTTGCCGATTACCGTTAATTTGTTGCTCAACGTGTATTCGTGCTGGTCGGTTTTGCCTTTGCGAACCATGAGCGTCGCAACCTTCACGCGTGACGGAGCGACCTGCGCGCTTTCGCCCGCGCCCGCGACTTTCTGCAGGAACTCGCGCCGTTCTTTCGTATCGAGCATCACTGTCTCGTTGATTTTCGGCGCGGCTTTGCCGGTATTGCCGTTTGTCGGGAACGGATTCGTCACTTCGCGCGAATCCGAAATCAATATCGAATGCTTGCCGATCACGACCGAATCGCCCGGCTTGAGCGACACCATTTTCACCCGTTGCCCGTTCACAAACGTGCCATTCATGCTGCCGAAGTCCTCGAGCATCAGGCGCCCCTCTTCGTTGAAAACGCGGGCGTGATAATGCGAGACGGCGGGATTGTCGATGACCAAGCCGTTATCCGGCGAGCGGCCAATGCTCACTTCCTTCGAGCCCACGACCACTTCCGTCAGAATGGCATTTTCGAATTTCAGAACTAGCTTCGACATTTCACTCCCTCCCTCAAAGAATGAATCTCAGAAGCCCTTGAACCACCGGCCGATTTTTGCCATTGCACCCGCAAACTTTGGTGCGTGACGCAATACGATGACCGTGATGTTGTCGCCCCCGCCCGCCTGGTTCGCCAATTCGACCAAGCCGCTGGCCACTTCCTGTGCTTCGTCTGCATCGCACAAGGCTGCCGCGATTTGCTCGTTGGAGAGTTCGTGCGTCAACCCGTCCGAGCACAGCAGCACAGTGTCGCCTTCCATCAGCAACTCTTCGCTGATTTCGACTTCTACATCTGGCTCGATGCCGAGAGCGCGAAGCAATACATTTTGCAGCTTGCTCCGGGACGCTTCCTCCGCGGTCATCAAGCCGTGACGCACTTGCTCGGCAATGAACGAGTGATCTTGCGTAAGCGGCTCGAGCTCGCCATTGCGCAGGCGGTATGCGCGACTGTCTCCCACGTGCGCGACAATCACGCGCTCTTCGGTGAACTGCACAGCCACAACGGTTGCGCCCATTCCTGTCTGTGCTTCGTCCGGTTGCGCCGCCTGATGCACCGCGCGATTCGCCAGCCGGACAGCGCTTGCAAGACGATTTGCCCCTTTCGACACCCCATCGATTCGCTCGCCAACGAGCGGCATCGCGGGATTCGTCTCCGCATCGCGGCAGTGCGCGACGATCGTTTCCGCCGCAAGCCGGCTGGCCACTTCGCCCGATGCTTGTCCGCCCATTCCGTCGCAGAGAACGAATAGATTCAACTCCGGCGCCAGGCGGAAACTGTCCTCGTTATTTTCGCGGACGCGACCGATATCACTTTGCGCCCCGAATTCCAGTTCCAGTGTCCCGTTGGAAGCCATAGCCAAACTCTGTTGCCCTCGGTGTGCCCCGTGAATTTCGTTGCGAGTCATCGAACGATTCTACGGATGCTGGTTTTATTTCTGATTGTGAGTTGGCGGCCTGACCTCGCGAACATTGACAAAACCCTGCTCTTGCAGCCGCTGCACAATGTCCTGCGCTCGTGTCGGTGCAAAGGGGCCCGTAAACACAACGAAAAACTGTTGGCGATCTTGTTGGTTCCGCCGCGGCATCACGACCACTGGTAAGCCGTTGTCTTCGATTTTCTTTGCGGCCTGCTGGGCACGATCTTCGCGTTCGAACCGTCCGACCCACAGATACACCGGTGCGCTCGCGCCAGGACGATTCCGCCGCGATGCTTTCTTGCCAAATTCGACGTGTGGGAAAACAACAGGTACGGAAGGCTGCGCATTCGGGGACGCTGATGCTTTTGCGCGGCGAGTGGCTGCAGCCCCTGTCTCGGCACTCGTATTTGCTGGAAGTGGGAGCCGAAACGCAGAAGCCGGTGGAGTCGGCGCGGACAGTTCGGCAGGCAGCAGGGGCGGCGCCATCGAATTCGCCGATTTCATCTTGGCTAAGGCGCTCAATCCCGCGAGCACTGCCAAAACCGCGAAGGCGCCCAGCAGCAACCACACAAGGGGAGAGGTGCGCTTCGATTTCGGTAAGGCCGGAAGCAACGTCGCAGGAACCGCGGCCTTGGCGTCAGTCGGGCGTGACGTCCGCAAACGAGCCGCTCCGGCAGGCGCCAACGCGCCCGCCGGGAATCCCGTGCCCGTTGGCGAACGGAGCGCCGTCTCAAGTTCCGCCACGGATTGATATCGTCTGCCCGGATCCTTCTGCAGGCACTTCAAAATCGCGCGCTCAATAAACACCGGAATCGCCGGATCGATTTCGTGCGGAGCAACGGGCTCCTCGCGCATCTGCTTCAGCGCCACCGCTACGGGCGTATCGGCGTGGAACGTTTGCGAGCCTGTAAACATTTCGTACAGCATCAGCCCCAGCGAATAAATGTCCGTTCGGTAATCGACCGGCTTTCCGGCCACTTGCTCCGGAGCCATGTACGCGGGCGTGCCCACCATGGCGCCAGTCAAGTGCGTTGCCGCTTCCATCGAGCGCGCAATGCCGAAATCCATGATTTTCAGATTGCCTTGCCCATCGATCATCACGTTTTCTGGCTTCAGATCGCGGTGAACGATGCCTTGTGCGTGAGCTTCTTTGAGTCCGGAGCAGATTTGCAAAGCCAGGTCGATCCCTTTGCGCAGCGGAAGACCGCCGAAGCGGTTCAGCACGGAACGCAGGCTCTCGCCCTCCACATATTCCATCGAGGTGTAGGCGATTCCGCCGATGCGGTTGAAGTCGTACACGCGGCAGACATTCTTGTGCGTGATTTTCCGCGCGAAGAGCAACTCGTTCTTGAAGCGCTCCATCATGCCTTGGTCGGAGGCGATTTCCGCCTTGATCAATTTCAACGCGACGGTCTCGCCCGTTTCGCGGTCACGCGCCTTGTAGACGTTGCCCATGTTCCCGTGGCCCGCTTCGCCAAAAATATCGTAGCGCTGTGAAAGCGCCGAAAGACTCGCCGTCGTCAGATTCGCGCTCGTGAGGAGCGTCGACGGTTCCGTCGCTACGGTGGCAGTATCCGGCAAGTCGCTGATGAGCACCGTCTTGAACGTCTCTTGCGAGCCGTTGCTCCCGCGCGCAGGCGGAACTTTAGTAGCCGTTTTGTCGGGCTGGTCCATAGTTTCCCTATCTACGATAAACACGAAACGGACGGCTTATCCATGGGCTGCAGAAGACGTGTAGAGAAAGAGTATCTGGTACTAACGGACTACCGTGCATTCTTGAGCGAAAATCAGTCCAAGAAGCCCGTCGTGGCATAGACACACGCACAGCAACATTGCACGCCAAGGCGGCCAAATGCTATGTTGCGGGACAGTCATGAAATGGAACATGGAACCAAAACTTTGCGCGATACGAAGTGCATATCGTCTTCGAACCCGCGGGTCGTCGAATCGGTAAGGTAGGAGGCTCATGGCAGCCGACGTGTTGGTTATGGGAGGTGGGGCGACGGGTCATCTCGCGGCGGCTTACCTGCGGATGCACTTTCCGGAGCTCAAAGTCGCGATTGTCGAAGGTCCGCACAAGAATCGCCCGATTGTGGGCGAATCTTTCGTCGAGATCACCATCGACTTCCTTCTCGAACTCGGCCTCGGTTCTTACCTGATCGAGAACCACTTTCCAAAATACGGCCTCACCTATTATTACAAGCGCGAGATCGATAATCCTGCCGATCGCACCTATGTCGTCGACGAAACTCCCACTGTGCCGCCGCTCCTCTCTTTCCAGGTCAACCGGTTTACGTTCGATCGCGAAGTGCGCCGGCGCAACATGGAAAATGGCGTGCAAATAATCGACGGCACCGTGGCGGGCGTAAATCTTGGCAACGACGGCGCCCTGCACACCGTCACGGTGCGAGATTCCGCCGAGCAGGAATATCCCCTCCAAGCGCGCTGGCTGATTGACGCCACCGGCCGCAACCGCGTGCTCTCGAAACTGCTGCAGCTTCATGAAAAAGTGAACGAACAGAAGGACGTATTCTGGTTCCGTTTGACGAATTTCGACCCGGAAATTCTGGGCCGCATCCGCGCTATCAAGAAGGAAAATCGCGCCTTCGTTCCCTACTTTGCCACTCACCATTTCTTTGGAAAGGGCAATTGGATTTGGTGCATTCCCATGCGCTCGCCCGAGAACGTACCATTCATCAGCATCGGAATCACGTATCGCAAAGACGTTTACCCGCATGGGCAAGTCCGCACCGTCGAGCAGTTCCTCGAGTGCGTCGGGCGCGAGCACGAAGTGATTGTCGAACTGGTGCGCAGCGGCGCGGTCGTCGACACGAATTTCTACAGCTCCTACATGTGGGAATGCCGCCGGCACTATTCACCTGATCGCTGGTACATCATCGGAGACGCGGGCGATACGGTTGACCCGCTCTACAGTGTTGGCTTGGCTTTGTCGTCGGTGCAGATCCGGCAAATTGCTGCTGTGATGCAGCGGGAAATCGACGGCTACGATACCCGCGAATTCACAAACGATCTCGACACCGCCATCAGCGCCTTCCATCACAGCCTGACGCGCGACACGACGCGGCTATACGAATGCATGGGAGATGCCTATCAGTGTCATTTGCGCGTTCATCTGATCGTCACTAAGCTTTTTCATCTGGGGCTGCCTTTGCTGATGAATGACTATCTCTGGGATCCCGTCGGCGTGAAATTGATCAACCGGTTCGCGAGCATCGAGACGCTTGAGGCTGAATCCAAAAAGTTCCATGACCTTTTCCGCGAGGTTGCTGCCAATCCCGGGAATCGCGCACTCGCAAATTTTATCAAGGTGCAGTCGAGCGCCTCGATGAACTACGTGTTCTACGAGTATCACCGCGAGCGAGACATCCCCGCATCGCTATCTCGCATGGTATTCGCCCTGGCGCGTTTGCGCCTCGCGCTTCTTCGAAAGCTCGGATGGCGGGGATGGTTGCGTTTCGGCCAACAGGGGGAATTGTTGCGCGACGTGTTCCGCTGGCTGTTTCTGCTGCCCTTCCGCGGTACGAAATTGCGGGAAAGCCGGCTCGTGCGGATGCTCTTCCGTTCACGCGCTCCAGCAGCGGCGCGCAAGGATGCCGCCGCAGGTTCCTCGGAAATGATTAAAAACTTATCCGCTTAAGGCGTTTGTTTGGTGGTTTGGTGCCCGAAAGAGGACTCGAACCTCCACTCCCTTGCGAGAACCAGGTCCTGAACCTGGCGCGTCTGCCAATTCCGCCATTCGGGCACAGCAAGCGGTGAACCAGAATAATTCATTGTGCCGCCCGGATTCGCCTTTGTCAACGCAACGCGCCAAGCGCTGCGGACCGAACCTGGCTCCGTCGGCTCCTTTGGTTCTATTACTAAATATTAAATAGTATACCGGCTTGCCACTACCCAATGCTCCCTCTGCGATAGGCTTGGTGCTATAATCGCGCCAAATTAGGGCCCGTTGGGCCGATGCTGTGGGTGGATTGCTGGCCTTTCGGGTTGGGAGGGCAGCTATGGACATGCCTAGTGGTACGCTCCTTTTTTTCCTTATCGCCTTTGCGGTCGCTCTCGGTGCATGGTTCTGCCTGATCATCTATCGCGGCACTCTGGAGGCGCATGAAGACGATCAGATCTTCATCGACGCGGCTGGAGATTCAATGGCACAGGCCCAGCGCGAATTGGTCGCCAGAATTGAGAGAATCAATCCGGTAATTCGCGCCGTGCTGATCACTTGGATTACTCTGGCCGCCATCACTGCCGGGATCTGGATTGCCCAGGCGTTGAAGAGCTTTTAGTTTGGCCGCGAAGTCCTGAGCCGAGCTCTCGTGCGGCGTCACGCCCCTGGACAGATCTGCGAAGTGTGGTTGTGCACGATCAACCAGCGGGCGCCGCTTTTGACGAATACAAGCGTGGTTTGTCCGTGCGCTGTCGTCGCTCTGCCTTCCACGAATCCTTGGAATTCCCATTGGTACGACGCCCACGCCGTGTCGCCATAGTGGAAGATGGTTGTATTCTTGCGGATCAACTGCACGCTGGAAACGCCTTTGCGGCTTTGCTCGTACTTCGGCACGTAGTTCTGCCACCCCGCGATGGGCGGATCATAAGTTCCGGCGACCCATGTCGCATCGTCCGCATAGTACTTGTGCATTGCCTCCACGTCTCCCACCTGCCACGCGCCCAACATTTCGCCGATGTCATGATCGATTTGCTCTGAGATGGATTGAGAAATCTCCGGAAGCGGAGTGTTTTTTTGTTCTTTGGTTTGCTTCTTCTGCTGGGCCGCGACCATGAACGTTACCGCCAGAATCGCCGCCAATATCACTTGAAGTTTCTTCATCAACCCCCCTTGCTATTCCTGCAAATGAGATGCGTTGGCCATGTTAGGGCCCTGAAAATCGATAATTTCTAATGCTCCGCGCTCGGAGCCTGCGATGCGCTCAGCAAATTGACGAACAACCGGTACGCGCCCGGCACTCCCTCGGGCAGTTGACGGAAAAAGGCAATCCCCGTGTAAATGTAAATCCCTTTGCCGTCGCGCGCGTAGATCAAGCCGCCCCGCGCGTCCGATTCGCCCGGATCGTGCATGGCCAGCACCGCGTGATAACGCGGATCCCACTGTCCCCAGAAATATAGCCCGCGCTCTTGTATCCATCCGCGAAAATCATCCTGTGTGATGCGATTCGGATAATTCAGCAGCGAGCTGGACGGGTCCACGAAGCGCACAGGCGAATTCTCGTCCGTGATTCGTTCAGCGGGCTGGTCCATCTTTGCGGAAAAAGGCGCCGGCAATAGTTTATTCCAGGCGAAATCTCGCTGATATTGCACGATCAGCGTGCCGCCGCGCTCCGCATAGTCGAGCAAGCGCCGGTTCGCGCTCATTACGTCGGGCCGCAACTCGTATGCCCGAATTCCCACGACAATCGCGTCGTAGCGGCTCAGGTCCCCGAATTCGAGCGCGGCTTCGTCCAGCAGGTCCACGTTGATTCCAAGCTGCTGGAGCGATTGCGGAACCGGGTCGATGCCCGCGGCAATGTAGCCGACGCGCAGATGCGGCGGGAAATTCAGCTCCAGCACGTGCGCAGTCGCGACGGCCGGTTCGCTGACGTGGCGTGATGGCAATGACGGCAACGCTTCATACGACGTCCGAAAACTCTCATCGTCCAGCCGCGCATAGGGCTTCAAGTCGTATGCCGATTGCGGGGCGTTGGCGGACGGCGTCACGGCGAATCGCACCAGTCGATCGCCGGCGCCCGTAAAATCAATCGGTGCCACACGCTCCACGCTCCAGCCCGCCGGTACATCGAGGCCCACGGTAACTTGCGCCGCCTTCGCTCCGTGATAGCGAACGCGCGTCAGCAACGCAAACGGTTTCGTCTTGCGATTCACCGGAAGCATCACCTGCTCCGGGTCAACGGAAAGCGTGACCGCCCGAACCAGCTCCAGCGGCATCGTCTCGACCGTGGTCGACGTGTAGTCGGTTGCCGTCACGGGCTTCTCGACCGAGAACTGATAGCCGTCTGCCGTTCCCGTGATGCGCGCCTTTACCAGGGGCCGAGGCCAGGGAAGAATCGCGTCTTCTGGCGAAGTGGGACGCATTGCGCCGTTGGGAATCGCCACGCGGAAGGAAGCTTCAGTGGCCGAGGCTTCGCGGTTTCCTTGCGGTTTTTCCGTGGTGGTGGACCATCCCTTCGGTATCTCCAGCGTCGGCTGGCTCAACTCCACGCCGACGTTCGATCGCGCTTCCCAATTCACACGCACCGAAAAATCTTCTCCCGCAACCAGCGCGCTGCCGTCCGATTCTGCGTTCACGTGCAGCGCCGCAGCCGCAGCCAGTGCCGCGTTGATCTTCTCGCGCTGAATATTCAACCTCCACAGCACGTCCCGGCCATCCGTAACCGAAGGCGCGCGCGCGTCGCTCGTCGCTTTCGTGATTTCATTTCCCGCGGCAGCCAGACTTTTCACTGCTCCCGGCCAATCCAGCCGCAACGCTTCTTCGCGCGCCGCCTCAAGGGATGCATCCGCTGCGCCAAGCTCCGCGTGCAAGGGATTCGATCCAATGCCGAGCGAAGCGAGTGTCGGCACCAAGTCCACAGACGTCAGCCTATCGCCCTCGACGACTTTCAGGTCCACGGGCCGGCTGAAAAATGACGAATCGAGAATCCTTGTTATGCCCTGCGAGCGATGGTTCGCAAATCCGATGAGTCCCAGGTCCGAATAACTGTCTCCCCAGAGCGGCGAAATCTCGCCGACGGGAAGCGTGATTTCACCTTCCTCGTTGCTTGCATTATTGGCGGCGGTATTCCCGAAGAAACGCGCGAATTGCAGCACACGGCCCACACGCCACGGCCTCAACCCCTCCTTCAACTGTTCGGGATACGCGGACGGATCGCTCGCCGCCTTCACCGCTTGCGGCACAATGATTCCCGTAGCTTGGTGCTGTCCGTGCCCGGAATGCACGCCACCCCATTGATTGATGACGATGTCGGGACGAAACGTGCGAATGATTCGCACCAGGTCTTCTGTCGCTACTCCGTGCCATATTTTCAAAGTTTCTTCGGCGCTCTTCGAGTAGCCGAAATCAGGCGCGCGCGTGAAGAACAGTTTCGCGCCGTAGCCTTGCGTCGCGCGGTAGAGCTCGTCCGTGCGCAAAATTTCAAGCGCGGGCCCAAGCTCGGGGCCGATGGCGTTTTGTCCGCCCTCGCCGCGCGTGGTCGAACACAGCGCCACGTCGTCGCCAAGTCCCTTCGAGAGATACGTCAGCACGCTTTCCCGTTCGTCGTCGGGATGCGCGTCGACGTAAAGAACTCGCGCTGTCACACGCGCGTGATCGATCGCGTCCACCACTTCGGCAACCGATTGCGCGCGCGCCATCGGTGTCGCAGAAATAATTACGGTCGCCGCCGCAGTCAACATTGTGCCCCACCGCATTTTCATCGAGTCGCCTCCGCGAACGGCCATTCCTTCAATCCCTTGGAACGCACTAGAAACACGATCACGCCTGCCAGAATCGCAATGACGCCGAACAGCATTTTCCAACCCGTCGCCATGAACAGTACCAGCCATAGGATTATAGCGAGCCCCGCGGGAATCGGGTAAAGCCACATTTTGAATGGGAATCGTTCGCTCGACCATTTGCGCCGCAGCAGGATGATCCCCACCGCTTGCCCAACGAATTGCACCAGAATTCGCATCGCGAGGATCGCCGCGATCACCGTCGCCAGCTTGAACAGCAAACTGAAAACGAATGCTACGGCGCATAGTGCCAGCAGCGAGATATGCGGGAACTTCTTCGTTGGATGCACGCGACCGAAAATCGCAAAGAAATTCCCGTCTTGCGCTGCCGCGTACGGAATGCGGGAGTAGCCCAGGGCCGCCGAAAAAAGCGAGGCGAACGCGATCCACAGAATCAGCAGCGTGGCGAATTTTGCCAAATGCGTCCCATAAATACGCTCAAAAAATATGCTCACGATAAATTGCGAACGCTGCGCCTCCTGCCATGGCACCACGCCCAGCACGCACGTTTGCATCGTCATGTAGAGAATCGCAATAACAATAATCGAGATGAAGATTGCGCGTGGAATGTTGCGCTCCGGTTGTTTCACCTCGCCGCCCAGGAAACACACGTTGTAATAGCCCCAGTACGAATAAATCGTAGGCACCGTCGCGCTGCCCAGTCCCGCGAAAAACAGCCAGTTCAATCTCCATGCACCCGCGGGGTAGCGGAACGCCAGCTCTGCATGAAAATGCGTCGCGCCCGCGGTGATCAGCCACAGGACCGTGCCAATTACGCCGATCCATAGCAGCATCGATATTTTTCCGACGGTCGTGATGCGGCGGTAAAGCAGAATCGTCAACGTGATCACCACCGCGCCTGCCACCGCCTTCTGCCCATATTTGCCGAGTGGAACCAGATAGGTGAAATATTCCGCGAAGCCGATCGAGCCCGAGGCCAGCACCAACGGTCCCTGAAAAATCGTCTGCCAGATCACCAGGAACGACAGCAGGCGCCCCCATTTCGCCGGCCCGTACGCCTCGCGCAAATAAACGTAGCTCCCTCCCGCTTCTGGAATCGCCGCGCCCAGTTCCGCCCACACGCATCCGTCGACCAGAGCCACGATCGCGCCGACGGCCCAGGCCAGCAAGCATTGCGGCCCGCCCATGTCCGCAATCACCAGCGGAATCACGATAAACGGCCCAATGCCCACCATGTCGATCATGTTGAGCGCCGAGGCTTCTTTCAGCCCCAGGCCGCGTTCGAGATTTCCCGCTTGCGTCATTTGCGTCGCCCAAAATGTATTGCCTGAATGTATGTCTAAAAGGTGTTGCGCGAAAACGCCGCCAAAGAATAACAAAGAACCACAATTGACCCACCATAAAGTTCGCGCAATTGCGTTACACTTCGGGCGGCATGGTGAAGCTCGGCGTCGTCATAACCGCGGCAACCGTCACGATCTGCGTGCTCGAGTTCCTGCGCTGCCGCAAGCGCGCGTTTCCGCGCGCCGGATGGTTCGCGATCGCCGCACTCGCGGGCGCGGAATGGTTGATGTTCCGCGGTATTGAGCCCGTGGCCACGTATTTCACCCCCATCGCGTGGACGGCATATGTTCTGATCGTTGATTCCGCCGTCTTGGCCATGACGGAACGCTCGCGTCTGCGCAACTCGCCTCGCGATTTGTTTCAGATGGGCCTGCTTTCGATTCCTCTGTGGCTGATCTTTGAGGGTTACAATCTGCGGCTGCAAAATTGGAATTACACCGGCGTGCCGCGGGAGCTCATCTGGGGACTTCTTGGATATTGCTGGTCGTTCGCCACCATCACGCCCGCGATTCTTGAAACGGCGGAGCTCATCGAGTCTTTCGGCTGGTTCAAACGGCGCGAGCCTGCCGAAATCTCTCCCGCCCTTTGCCGCAACATGATGGGCGCGGGAATTTTGTGCCTCGGTCTGCCCCTTTTTCTGCCGCGGCACATTGCCTCACATCTTTTCGCGCTCGTGTGGGTGGGATTTTATCTCGCGCTCGATCCTCTCAATTACCGCCTTGGCCTGCCATCGCTCCTCGGCGATTTTTCCTATGGCCGCTGGAGCCGTTTTTATTCACTGCTCGTTTCTGGGTGGGTTTGCGGCTGGCTGTGGGAATTCTGGAATTACTGGGCCGCGGCGAAATGGCACTACATTTTTCCGGTTCTGCAACACTACAAAATATTCGAGATGCCCGCGCCCGGCTATCTGGGCTTTATCCCTTTCGCGCTCGAATGCTTCGTCATGTACGTCACCGCCGCATGGCTAGTCCGCTGGATCCCCCGCTCCCGCGACCCCCGCATCATGGAATAACCGGCTCCGCGTAAAGTCAGCGCATGCTTGAGGATGCGCCACACAAAACTCGAATCAAATTGGATTTGACCTCATCTAGCAGCGCGCAGCTTCTTCTTGTTCGAAGGCGTGATATGAGGAACGCACCAGCGGCCCGGCCTCCACGTGCTTGAATCCCATTTCTTCGCCGAGTTGCTTGTACTCGGCGAATTCGTCGGGA
>JBAUEX010000001.1:0-3169 GCA_049678845.1 Candidatus Acidiferrales bacterium | reverse complement strand
CGCGATACGCGTCTTGGCCGCGATGTCGCTGTAAAAGTCCTGCCCGCAGCATTTTCCGCCGATGTCGAACGCATGGCCCGATTTCGGCGTGAAGCGCAAGTCCTGGCTTCGCTCAATCACCCGAACATTTCCGCGATTTATGGATTCGAGGATTCGAGCAACGTTCACGCACTGGTGATGGAACTGGTTGAGGGGCCGACGCTGGCACAACGCATTGGCGGATCCGCGGCGCAGGCGTCCAGCCCTGCCGGTGGCGGCCTGAATGCCGCGGCTACGCAAAGCGGGCGACGGGCGGCGCTGTCGTTCGATGAAGCACTACCAATTGCAAAACAGATTGCCGAAGGCCTCGAATATGCGCACGACCGCGGAATCGTGCATCGCGATTTGAAGCCAGCGAACATCAAGCTGGCAGCCAACGATGCGGTGAAGATTTTAGATTTCGGCTTGGCCAAGGCGCTCGAAGGCGACGCGGCATCCCCGGATATCTCCAGTTCGCCCACCATCAGCCGGATGGCCACGCAGGCGGGAATCATTTTGGGAACGGCGGCATACATGTCGCCGGAGCAGGCCAAGGGAAAATCGGTGGACCGGCGCGCGGACATTTGGGCGTTTGGCTGCGTGCTGTACGAGATGCTGACGGGCAAGATGACGTTCAGCGGCGAGACTGTCACCGACACGCTCGCGGCGGTGATTCGCGCGGAGCCAGATTGGTCGTTGCTGCCGAAGCATACGCCGGCGCACGTCCGGGTGCTGTTGCAGCGATGTTTGCGAAAAGATCCAAAGCAGCGGCTGCGCGATATTGGCGACGCGCGCATCGCGCTCGAAGAAGTTCTCTCCGGCGTGGCCAAAGAACAGGTGGTATCGGCCGGGCCCTCACCGCCCGTTTGGCGGAGAGTGTTGCCCTGGGCCGTGGCCGCGTTCTGTGCCCTGTTGACAGCGGGGCTGGCGGCGTATTTGTATTTTGGACCGCATATGGAGATCGCCACCACCAACACTATGCTGGATGTTTCTCTGCCGGATGGCGTAAGCATTGTGACGCGGGATTCTCCGAATGTGGCGCTCTCGCCCGACGGCAAAGAAATTGTATTTATGGGGACAAAGGGCAACGCATCGCAACTGTACAGCCGCTCGCTCGATCAGCCAGACGCGAAACCATTGGCCGGAACAGAGGATGGCGTGAGCCCATTCTTCTCTCCCGATGGGAAATGGATTGGCTTTTTTGCGGACGGCAAACTCAAGAAAATTCCGGTTGACGGCGGCACGGCGCAGATTCTCGCGGATACCCCGAACCAGCGCGGCGGAAGCTGGGCGCCCGATGGCACGATTATATTTTCTCCTGAATATGCGGCCGGCCTGATGGAGATTTCCGAATCTGGCGGCCAGCCGCTGCAAATCATAGCGCCGGATCAATCCAAGGGCGAGCGAACCTATCGCTGGCCGAATGTGCTGCCGAACGGCAAAGGCGTGATTTTCACGGACGGAATGTCCAACAGCGCGGCGAGTTACGACGATGCAGAAATCGTGGTGTATTCCTTCCGCACCAAGAAAATTCGCGTGCTGACGCATGGGGATATGGCGGTTTATTCGCCCGCGGGATATTTGCTGTATTACCAGGGTGGAGCGCTGTTCGCCGTGCCATTCAATGAGAGCCGGATGGAAATCACCGGCGAGGCGGTGCAGTTGCCCCAGCACGTAAGCGATGATCCGACGAGCGACGCCACCTATGTTGCTGTCGCGGGGGATGGCGCGATGGCGTACCTGCGCGGCGGCTCTGGTACGTCGGCTCGGTTGGTCGCAATTACGGATCGAAAAGGAGAGTCGCGCGTGCTGCCGCTTCCAGCGCGTGGCTATTCGATTCCGCGATTTTCGCCCGATGGCAAGCGGCTGTTGCTGATCATCAACGGCATGAGCAACAGCATCGTAAGCGGTCAGGGCGACCTTTGGATATATGACTTCGGGAGCGGAAGCCTGAGCCGGCTGACGTTTGACGCCAACAATGACTACCCGGCGTGGTCTGCGGACGCGACAAAGATTTATTTTGATTCAAGCCGCGGGAAAGGCGGCAATCTGTATGTGAAGCGCTCGGATGGAACGGGAAATGAACTGCCAGTCTTGAGCGACGAGGGTGGTGGTTTTTTCGATCCGGACGCAGTATCGCCCGACGGCAAGATCATCGCTTTTACGTCACCCGGAGGCGCGTTGGGCACGCTGGGAATTGTTACGTTGGGAGGGACGCCAGCCGTCAAAATTCTTAAGACCAATTCAGGCGCCGCGGTTTTTTCGCCGGACGGACGTTACATCGCGTACGGCTCCTATCAATCGGGCGCGTATCAGGTGTTCGTAGATACGTTTCCCATGGGCGGAGGGGAGTGGCAGATTTCGGTGGACGGAGGCGCATTGCCAAAGTGGTGCAAAGGAGGACGCGAACTGGTGTATTACGACTCGCCACAAAATCGCATGATGGCGGTGGATGTGGAACCGACGCCCACGTTTCACGCTGGGCCCCCGCGGCCGCTGTTCAATCTTTCGGCGGCGCAATTCGCTCCGATGCAAACCAATCCAGCGGTGAACTATGACGTCTCCGCGGATGGAGAAAAGTTCGCTTTTCTGCAGTCGAGCGGCGGGGCTGAGCATCCGTCGGCCACGCTGAGCGTCACGTTGAATCTGCCGGCGCAGGTTCGCGCCCTCATGCAGAAGTAGTTTTCGGCCAGACGCGCTCGCCGGGCCGAGCGTGTCTTTGGATTAGAGGAAATAATGCACGCGAATGTTAGACGGGATATCATCCAGATTTTGGATGTGGAATCTCTGACCAAAGCGGTAACCGGACAAGTGAAAGCTTGATCGGTTTCATAATGCACCAGCGCGGTTTGAGTTCGAAACGAACAAAAGCCTATCGTCTGAAGTCGTTGGAAATAGACTGAGCGTCACCATTTCTCTGGAAGCTACGCCGTATCCCGGCGACAAACATTAGCTACTTTCCGTCGCAAAAAGATTAGCAAAAGTAGCGAATTTAGGGCGATTTCTGGAGCGTGACATTCCCTATTCGTGTTAGAACGTGCAGCGAGGTCGCGGTAAACTAATTTTTTCCGGGAGGAAACGTGATCCAACTGCGGCGCGAGCAGCCGACTTTGTGGCACAAGGGACTGGCAAAAGACATCGAGGATCTGTG